>DIAY01000089.1:1551-30905 GCA_002414905.1 Holophagales bacterium UBA5066
GAGATGCTCGCGGCGATCGAGATCCTCAAGGCGAAGCGGATGCTCGACTGCCTCGTCATGCTCCACTTCCACATCGGCTCGCAGATCACCGACATCCGCAAGATCAAGGACGCCATCCGCGAGGCGGGGCGCGTCTACGCGAAGCTGAGCCGCTCCGGCGTCGAGGTCCGCTACCTGAACCTCGGCGGCGGTCTCGGCGTCGACTACGACGGCAGCAAGACCTCCTTCGACTCCTCGATGAACTACACCGTCCAGGAGTACGCGAACGACGTCGTCTACAACATCAAGACGATCTGCGAGGACGAGAAGGTCCCGGTACCGACGCTCGTCACCGAGTCGGGCCGCGCCGTGACGGCCTACCACTCCGTCCTCGTCTCGAACGTCCTCGACGTCGCCGACAAGATCGAGCAGGACAAGACCGTCACGCTGAGCGGCGACGAGAACCACGTCGTGAGAGAGCTCTACGACGTCTACAAGGGCGTCACCGCGAAGAACATGCGCGAGAGCTATCACGATGCCCTCCAGTACAAGGAGGAGCTTTTCACGCTCTTCAACCTCGGCTACGTCTCACTCGAGGACCGCTCGAAGGGGGAGATCCTCTTCTGGGATGCCTGCGACCGGATCCGGCGTCACCTGAAGAACCTCAAGGAGATCCCGGAGGAGTTCGAGGACCTCGAGCGCCAGCTCTCCGACAAGTACGTCGTGAACTTCTCGGTTTTCCAGTCGGTCCCCGACTCGTGGGCGATCGACCAGCTCTTCCCGATCCTCCCGATCCACCGCCTGCGCGAGAAGCCGGGCGAGATCGCGACGCTCGCCGACATCACCTGCGACTCGGACGGCAAGATCGAGAAGTTCATCGACCTGCGTGACATCAAGGAGTTCCTTCCGCTCCATTCGTTCAAGCGGTCGCAGCCCTACTATCTGGCGTTCTGCCTCGTCGGGGCCTACCAGGACGTCCTCGGCGACCTCCACAACCTCTTCGGCGAGGCGCACGAGGTCCTCGTGGCGGTGGACGAGGAGAACCGGACGCGGATCCTCGACCTCCTCCCGGGCGAGACGTGCGAACGGGTTCTCTCCTACATGAACTACGAGAGGGCGGAGATCCTCGAGGGAATCTGGAAGCAGCTGCGCAAGGCGGTCGACAAAGACAAGGTCCGCGAGGCCGAGGCGAAGTCGATCGCCAAGGACTTCGAGGTCGCCCTTTCGCACTACACGTATCTCGAGGAGTAGGCGTACGCTTCCCCTGCCGTGGAAGCCCTGATCCCTCCCTACCTGCTGCTGGCGACTCCGATCCTCTCGGACCCGAACTTCGAGAAGACCGTCGTCCTGATGGGACATCACTCCGAGGAAGGAGCGGTGGGCTGGATCGTGAACCGGCTCGTCGAGGGAGGCGCCAAGGTGCTCCTCCCCGAAGACGTCGCGGCGACGATCCACCCCGACACCCCGCTGCGCATCGGCGGCCCGGTCGCCACGCCCGGCCTCATCGTCGTCCATCGCGAGACGATCGGCGGGATCGAGTCGATCGACATGGCGCCAGGCCTCGTCGTCTCGGCAACCCCGGAAATCCTGCATCACGTCTTCGCCGCCGCGCCTGACACGCCGCCGGTCGGCGGCCTCCTCGTCTTCGGCTACTCCGGCTGGGGCCCGGGCCAGCTCGAGCACGAGATGGAGGACGGCTCCTGGCTCGTCCTTCCCTACGACCCCGCCTTCGCCTTCCCCGCCGACGTCGCCGGTCTCTGGGAGCGCGCCCTCGCCGAGCTCGGCGTGCGTCCGGAGTGCGTCTCCACGCCTCCCGGCGGCGTGAACTAAAAATTGGGGTCAGTTCCGTTTTCCGTGAAACACGGAAAACGGAACTGACCCCTTTTCCCTCTTTTCCCTCGCAGCCGGATCACGCCTCGAGCTGAGTCTCGTGGGCGTCGAGCCCGTGACCTCTCCATAGACCCAGTCGCTAGACGTAGTCCTTCGCCCAGGCGCGGGCGTCGCGATTGGCCAGGACGTGGAAGCGGCGAAGCTTCTTCAGCGAGAGGGAGGAGAGGGAGCCGAGGGGAAGATAGACGACCTGCTTGCCAAGGCGGGCGGCGAAACGCTTGAGGAACGGGCGCGGGGGCTTCGGGGCCGCGTAGACGACGCGGGGCTCGCGGGCGTAGTCGAGAGCGGCGAGAAGGAGGACCTCCGAGGCGGCGAAGGGGCCGCGATAGTCAGGGTCGCTCCAGACGTCGAAGAGCCGCCCCGGCGGCATCGTCATCAGGAAGCCTCCGTAGGTGGATTCGGAGATGCCGGGGCCGACGACCTTCTCGCCGAGCGGCGTGGCGTAGAACGCCATGTCGCTCTCCTGCCCGTGCTCGCCGAGCCACGTCGTCTTCCATGAATACTTCTCCGCCTCCTCGTCGAAGATGACGACCACGGAACCCGCGCCGCCTCTCACGCGCGCCTCCTCGTAGACCCAGAGGCGCCCCTCGTGGTGATGCCGGAGCGACTCGCGGACGTCGATGCCGTCCAGGAGACTCGTCGTGAAGGGGGCGACACGCCGAGACTCCTCGGAGAGGAGACGGATGGCGCGGCGGCGAAGGCGGTTGCCGAAGCCTTCAACGGCGATGTCCTCGGGCGGATGGCTGCAGATTCCGGGGCCGAACTTCAGCTTCTTCCAGTCGCCGGGCTTCGGCTCCTTCGGGTGGCGCCGCAGCGGCAGGTCACGCAGCCGCCTCTCCTTGCCCGGGAAGCGGCGGCGGAACCGGACGGGCTTTCCCTCGAGGTGGAGGTCCTCGCCGGTCAGCGTCACGACGGGAAGGCTCGCGGAGGCGTCGGGCCAGGGCCACGTGGCGCCGAGGTCGAAGACCTCCCAGGCGTAGTCGTCGTCGACGACGCCGCGCGCGGCGACGACGACCTCGTAGAAGCCGGGCGTCAGGACGTCCTCGAGGAGGGCGAGGTTCCGGGAGAACTGGCGGAGGACCCGGAAGGCCGTCCGCGGGACCTCTTCGTCGCGGCCCTTGCGATAGCGCTCTGCCGCCTCCCGCAGGAGGCTGTCGACGACGCGCAGCGTGTCGGTCTTCTCGTCGAAGGCAAAGGCGCCGCCGGCCGTCCGAGCCCTCTCGTAGGCTGCCGCGACGAACGGAATCTCGCTCATCACCTCGCGGCTCGACTCGGGAGACAGAGCGGCGATGCGGACGCCCTCGCGCCGGACACGCCCGAGCGGCTCGGCGAGCGGCTCGTCGAGCGCGCGAAGAATGCCGCGGACGTGCGCCGCGCCGCCGACCCAGAGGACGCGCTCGCCCGATTCGACCAGGCGCGCGAGGCGGACGGCCATCGCCCGCTCCCGGAGGAGATCGGCCGCGTCGTCCGAGGGAGGGAAGGCGTCCAGGATCACCGCCACGAACGGCGCCGGACCCGTCCTCGTGAGAGCGTAGGGGTCGGGGAGCGCCTCGCGGCGAAGCGGGTACGAGCCGTCGTCGCGGTCGACGAGGTGGAGAGAGGCGCCGTTCTCGAGTGCGAGGCGCGCCGCCTCGACCATCGGCTCGTGGGGCTCGACGAGAAGGTAGACGGTCTCCTCTCCGTCGGGCCAGAGGGCGACGGTGAGAAGCGGTAGCCGCAGGACCGCCTTGCGAAACGCCTCTTCGATCGTCCGCGGAAGCTCGATGGCAACCGCCGTCGGACGCAGGGCGAAGAACGCGCGGCGGACGAGGACGGCGAACTCCACCGACTGGTGGAACGTCGGGAGGAGAAAGAGCTCCTCCGCCGCACGGACGACTCCCGTCTGAGGATCGGGTGCGGGGACCAGGTCGACGACGCTCACGATGGATGCGGCCTCACGGGCAGCGGAGGCTCACACGCGGTGAGGCCCGACGGGGTGCGACGGGACGTCCTCACCTGCCGGCGGCGCGTGGACGACAGCCTCCTCACCGAGGACGAAGCGGACCGATTCGAGAAGCCGCGCGACCGGCTCGCCGCCCCCCTGCGAGAGCCGCTTCAGCGCGTAGCGGGCGATGTTGATGCCGTCCCTCACGCTGAATGACTCGTCGGCGTCGTGCGCGCTCTTCAGGAACCGCGTCACCCAGCGCAGCAGCGCCTCGGGGGCGAACGGAAGGTTTTCCGCGAGGATCGCGAGCTCCTCCTCCTCCTCGGGGAAGTCGACGAGGATCGTCGGCGTCAGGCGCGAATTGACGTAGTCGGGGAGCTCGAAGGTCGAGGCGTCGTCGTTCATCGTCGTCACGAACCGGAAGTCGGGATGCGCCCGGATCTTCACCCCGGCGACGATCGATTCGACGGTCCGACGGGCATCGAGGAGCGGGGCGAGGGAGGCCCAGGACTTCTCGCTCATCCGGTTCCCCTCGTCGAGGATCGCGACCCCTCCCTTCAACATCGCGGTGACGATGCCCGAGGCGACGTAGCGGATCTTCCCCTCGCCCGCAACGACGGGAGTGACGAGGAGGTCCTCGGGACGGGTGTCCATCGTCGCCTGGTAGACCCACGCGGCGCGGCCGATCCGCTTCGCGGCGGCATAGGCGAGCGTCGTCTTGCCGACCCCTGGCTTCCCGACGAGACGAGGATGAAGCGGCAGGTCCCCCTTCTCGACGACGAGCCAGGCGGCGAGGAGCTGGTCGAGGAGGTCTTTGCGTCCTCGCCACGCGAGCGGGAACTCGTCGGGGTGCGCGAGCGCGATCTCGACGCCTTCGATCTGAACCGTTTCCATCGCCCGATTCTAGGCGGCGGCGATGTACGGGTCCCTGGCGCCCGGACGAGAAGAGAAATCCGCGGGGCAGGGGCGCTCCGTAGAAGGAGGCGACGGGTGCCAGAGGCGTCCGTACCGGAGAAGAACAATGAAGAAGACCTTCACCGCCACAGTGGCTGCCCTCGCGCTCGCCGTGTCCGTCGCCATCCCGGCCCGCGCCGCCGAGCCGAAGGCAAAGGACATCGTCGACACTGCTGTCGCCGCCGGGAGCTTCAACACGCTCGCCACGGCCCTGAAGGCCGCCGGCCTGATCGAGACGCTCAAGGGGAAGGGCCCCTTCACCGTCTTCGCTCCGACCGACGACGCGTTCAAGAAGCTCCCCGCCGGGACGCTCGAGAAGCTCCTCGCTGACAAGGCCCAGCTGACGAAGGTGCTCACCTATCACGTCGTCGCCGGGAAGGTCATGGCCGACGACGTCGTGAGGCTCAAGGAAGCGAAGACCGTCGAGGGCTCCATGGTGAAGATCACCGTCGCCAACGGCGCCGTTAAGGTAAACGACGCCAACGTCGTCAAGACCGACATCGGCGCCACCAACGGCGTCATCCACGTCATCGACTCGGTCCTCCTCCCGCCCGCGAAGTAAATCCTCGCGGCCCGGCCGCGTGACGAAAGAGGGGGGGCCCCGGCCTCCCCTTTTCCATTTCCCGTACTCTTGGCGGCGTATGCGCCGCTTCGCGATACGCGTCCTTTCCGGGCTCGTCGGTCTCGTCTTTCTTCTCGGCCTCGTTCTCTTCATCCTCGTAAGGCGAAACCTGCCCGGCGCCGAGGGAGGGCGGGTACCGGGCCTGGCCGCCGAGGTGACGGTCGACCTCGACGACCGCGGCATTGCAACGATCCACGCCGCGTCGGTCGAGGACGCTCTGCGGGCCCAGGGGTGGCTGACGGCCCGCGACCGTGCCTTCCAGCTCGAGGTGCTCCGGAGGAACGCTTCGGGGCGCCTGTCCGAGCTTTTTGGTTCCTCGGCTCTTCCGCTCGACCGAAAGCACCGCGTTTACGGGTTCGCTCGCGTCGCCGAGGCTGCGGTGCCTCTCCTTCCGCCCGGAGAGAGAGCCGACCTGGAGGCTCTTTCCTCGGGGATCAACGCGTACTTTGCCGCGCACCGCGGACGCCTCGGACTGGAGTTCGCTCTCCTGCGGCACGAACCCGAGCCGTGGCGTCCCGCCGACTCCCTCGGCGTCCTCCTCCTGATGTACGAGCAGCTGACGGACGACGTGGAGGCGCAGCGCGGGACGGAGAAGCTCGCCGGCCTTCCGGAGTCCGTCCGCGCGTTCCTGCTGCCGCGGGCCACGGCGGACGACGTCCTCCTCGTGCCCGACTCCCCGCCGCTCGCCCCTCCGGCGCTTCCACTCGTCGAGGGCCTCTCCGCGCCCGACCTCCCGAAGGCGGCCTGGTTCGAAATGACGGATGAGGAAGGCGTCGCCGGTTCGAACGCCTTCGCCGTCTCCGGCTCCCTGTCGGCGAGCGGAGGGCCGATCCTCGCAGGCGACCCGCACCTCGGACTCGAGATGCCCGGCATCTGGCTGCCGATGCGTTTCGTGGTCGCGGGCCGTACGGCCGAAGGGGTGACCCTCCCGGGGCTTCCGGCGCTCACGATCGGAAGGACCGACCAGGTGGCCTGGAGCTTCACGAACCTAGAGGGAGACGTCCAGGACCTCTATCGCGAGACGATCGCCCAGGGCCGCGCCCGCCGCGGCAACGGCTTCGAGCCGGTCGCCGAGCGGAAAGAGACGATCCGCATCCGCGGCGGCGGAGAGGAAACGCTCGTCGTCCGCTCCTCGTCGAACGGGCCGCTTCTCGAGGGCGACCTCGCTGTCCGCTGGACGGCCCTCGATCCGGCGAACCTGCGGGTCCCGAACGCGGATTTCCTCAGGGCGATCGACGAGGCGGCCTTCCTCGCAACGTTCGACCATTTCACGGGTCCACCCCAGAACGTCGTCTGGGCGTCGGCGTCGGGCTCGATCGGCTGGCGTCCCGCCGGACTTCTGCCCATACGTCGGCCCGGGACCGACGGAAGCCTCCCCTACGACGCTTCCGACCCCCGAACCGTCTGGCAGGGATTCGTGCCGATGGAGGAGCTGCCCCGGGTCGTCGATCCGCCCGAGGGGTTCGTCGTGACGGCGAACCAGCGGACGATCGGGACTTCGTTCTCTCACGTCGTCTCGGCCGACTGGGGCCATCCCGGCCGGGCGCGGCGGATCCGGGATTTGCTTCTCGAAACGAAGGCCGCGGGAACGAAGGTCACGCGGCAGAGGGCCGAGACGATCCAGCTCGACGAACGCTCGGAAACGATGCGCAGGACGGCGGCGGCCCTGCGCCCGTTCCTTCCGGAAGACCTCGGGCGGCTTTTCGAGAGTTGGGACGGCACCGCCGATGCGAAAAGCCCTCGCTACCTCGTCGCCCGCGCCCTGCGTCGGGCCGTGCGCGAGCGGGCTCTCGCGGCCTGGAACTCCCCGCCCGTCCGCTGGCATCTCGAAGGGGACAACTGGAACGACCTCCTCGGAGCGGGAGACGCGGCCTTCCGGACCGCGGGGCTCGGCGGGAAGGAGACCTTCCTGAAGGGAGCGGCGGACGACGCGGTGGCGGCTCTCGAGAAGCGGCACGGCTCCGACCACTCGAGGTGGAGCTGGGGCGAGGTGAACCGCCTCTCGGCCCGTCACCCTCTCGGCTACGTCCCCGGGCTCTCGTGGCCCTTCGACCCCCCACGTCCGCTACAGTCCGGCGCACCGGGAACGCCTCGCGCGGCGTCGCCCGCGTTCGGGCAGTCGCTCCGCTGGATCGTCGACTGGGGTAGACCGGAAGCTGCGACGCTCGTCGTCCCCTTCGGCACCTCCGGGCACGTCGGGTCACCGCACCGCCTCGACCAGCTCCCGGCCTGGCGGGCGGGTGACCCCGACGGCGGGGCGACGCGGCTGTCGCGCCCGCCGTCGGGAGCGCCGATCCGGCTCAGCCCTTGAGAAGCGCTTCGAGCGTTTCGGGGTGGAAACCGACGAGAAGCTTCCGGCCTACCCGCAGAATCGGCGCGCGGTAGTTTCCCGTCGGCCCCTTCAGGCCGTCGAGTGTCGCCTCCCTGGCGGCGAGCGTCACGGCCTTTTTCCCCTTCGCGATGACGACCTCGTCCACGGTGGCAAGGAGCGCCTTCACGTCGGCATCCGTCATCGGGGCCGACTTCGTGGAGCGTTCCTCCACGATGCGGGCCTTCGTCCTGTCGAGCACCTCACGGGTGCGTGTACAACTCGTTCACCCGGGGCGCTGGTAGTAGAAACCGACTGTGGACATCGTGTTCCCCCTTCTCCTTCCCGTCAGGGCGCGAGAGCGTACTCGCGGACGATCCGCGTCGTCCGTTCGACGCCATCGATGTAGGCGGGAAGGAAGATTCTCTCGTTCGTGTTGTCGACCGTTAGCGCATCAAAGAGGTTTACGGCGAAAGGCGAGACGCCGAACGCACGGAAGCCCCTGCACCGGAGGTACGAGGAGTTCGTGTAGCTGCCGGTCAGGACGTAGGGTCCGACCTCCGCGTCCACCACGGGGTCGAGAGCGAGAACGGTCAGGAGCGTCTCCCAGGCCCTTCCCTTCCTTTCCGTCGGAACGCTGTCGGACGTGAGGTGGCGGAGGCGGAGACGAACCCGGTATCGCGCGGCCCAGGTTTGCAGCTCCTCCCATCGTCCTCGCACCGAGCGTCCGGGGAGAAGCGTCACCAGGATCTTCGCCGTGAAGCCCTTCCCGGTTGGTGAGGGCAACGGTTCGAACGAGTAGTACATGTCGCGCATCAGGGCTCGGTATGGCTCCGGGATCTCTTCGCCGAGGCGTCCGGCCCGGACCGCCTTGCGCGTGTCGTTCATCGGATGGCCCCAGAGATCCGAGCGTAGAGGGGATACCAGCGTCAGGAAGTCCTGAACCTCGTCGAGAACCTGGAAGGGTTCTGCGATCATCTTCGCTTCCAGGAAGTCCGCCAGCGCCTTCAGGTCTTCTTTCCGGACCGCGTCGGCCGACATCATGATGGCGGCCTTCTGCAGGACTTCGATCCCGAAGAGGATGATCCGCTCGCCCGAGACCTCGTTGACTCCTCCTTCGTTGAACACGTCGGTGACGCCGGCAAGGAGGTCCGGCCGGTGTTCAATGACCCAGCCGAGACCGATCTCGGGAGTGAGCGTCTCTTCGCCGGGTTCCGCGACGAACACCAGGTCCCGCTGGGGAACGAGTCCGTCCCGGCGGAGGGAGGCGATCGCGAGGAAATCGGCGATTCCCTGCCCTTTCATGTCGATCGTCCCTCTCCCGCAGATGTAGTTGCTGAAGGCCCCGGTCCCGTCGTTTCCGCCGAACGGAGGGAACTCCCATTTCGACAGATCCCGCGCCGGGGTGACGTCCATGTGGTGGAGCAGAAGCAGAGCCTCTCCCGGGCGACGGCCGGAGAGACGGGCCACGACGATGGGGCGATCCGGGTCGTCCCCGACGATCTCGAACGGGATCCCTTCGCAACCGAGCTTCTCCGCCCAGAAGCGCGCCGTCTCCACCGTCCTGCCCGGC
This sequence comes from Holophagales bacterium UBA5066, assembly GCA_002414905.1. GTDB lineage: Bacteria > Acidobacteriota > Thermoanaerobaculia > UBA5066 > UBA5066 > UBA5066. Next base: position 10,802 of record DIAY01000089.1, read on the forward strand.
GGGTTCGAGCTGTCGATCCGGACGTACTCGCGTAGGAGACGGGTTGCCTCCCGCCCTCGCAGCTCTTCGATGTCGAACTCGGGGACCGTCACGTGCGGCGACTGGCTCTTCAGGTACGGCGGTACGGCGAGCGCGAACGCGGCCACGAGGGTGGCCCCACCGTAGAGGGCGAGTCGCCGGCGCGCGTTCCGGGAGAGCTTCATCTTCCCGGAAGCCTCCCGGGACGTCGACGCTGGCCGAGGAACATGAGTGCCGTGAAGGCGGTGACGGAAGACACCATCGCGATGATCAGCCATCTGCGCTCGGGTCGCAATCGGACGACATGGCGGCCCTTCGGGACGACGAGACCAGAGAAGCCCGAGTTTGCGTCGTCGACGGCGACCTTTCGTCCGTCCACGACAGTGTCCCGGGTCGCCGCGAGAGGCCGACAGACGAGGAGGTAGGCTGATTCGGGCCCGGCGACGTCCACTTCGAGCTCCAGTCCGGACGGACGGTCGGAGACGCGAAGGATCCGCCCGGGCGAGGGAACGAAATCCGGGCCGGCGCCGATGACGAACGCTACCCCTGTCGGTACGCCCTCACGGAGGAAAAGGTCGTCCAGCGCCCGCGGATCGCCTCCGCGGATTACCCGGTTGACGAACCGGAACGGCGGGACCGGATCGGGGAAGGGACGCAGCGTCGGAACGGAGTCCCCCGTTGGCCCGGGCTCACCCACGACGGCCCCGAGCGCTCCCGCGGCCCTGGCGAGGGCCATCGGAACCAGCCTCCCGCCCTGCGCGTTCTCCAGGAAGGCGACCCACTCGAGCTGGGGACGGGGCAGGGCCACGTCGTAGTCCCTCTCGAAGACGCTCGCGACGCCGAATCGACTGGCCGAGAAAGGGAAGGCCCAACGGGTCGCCCGGACGCCCGCTCCCGGCGGATCGTCCGTTCCGCTTCCGCCTGCGATCCGGTACGCGGCGAAAGGAAAGACTCTCGGAGGGGATTCTTCTCCAGCCGAAACCGGCAGCGCGGCCAGAACGGGAGGGCGCTTCTCGAGGAGAGAAGCCGGAGAGAGGGGAATCAGGCGGGCCGTGATCGAGGCCCGGTCGAGAACGAGAAATAGAGCAAGAGCGGCAAACGTGAAGACCCGGCTCTTTCCGGCGAGCGTCTGCTCGAGCGCTGCCGCGCCCTGGGCGGCGAGCCAGACCATGCCGAACCCGAAGAGAACCGCGTATTTCTCGGGATAGCGCATCGAGGACGCGTACGGCACGGCGCTCAGGAAGAGCCCGAAGACGGGTGTCGCCGGTCCGAGGGCCAGCAGGACGCCGAGGAGAGCCATCACCAGGGCCCTCAGCCGCGCGCCCCGGCCCGCCACGAGCGCGAGGAGGGCGAGCGTCCAGACGATTCGCCCCGGCGTCAGCGAGGGGAAGTAGGGATAGCCGGGAAGGCCCTCCGCGCGGCTCACGCGCGTCCAGTCCGCGACGATTCCGTCGGCGAGAAGGTCCGGCAGCCGCTCGAGCGGAAGCGCGCCCTGCGTCGCGAATCCGGGAAGGAGCGCCCCGGGCGCTCCCCGGATGCTGTCGAGGCCCGTGACGAAGTAGGCGCCGAGGACAGGTGCGGCCAGGATTACGCCGAGCAGGCCCGCAGCTCCCCACAGCACGGAAGCGCCGAGCCTCTCGCGCACGGCGTCGCCGTCTCCCCGGCCCGCGAGAAGGACGAGAGCGAGGAGGGCGGCTGCGAGGAGGGGCTCCGGGACCGAGGCGACGACCAGGAGCGCCGTCGCGACGGCGAGCGCGGCGACGGAGCGCCGGTCCCGCCTCGATCGGACGTGGAGGAGCGCCGCGGCGAACCACGGCAGGGCCGCATGCACCGAGGAGAATCCGAGGAAGCTCGCCGACGAGGCGGTGATACCGCTCGCCCCCCAGGCCAGCGCGCCGATCGCCGACGAGAGCGCAGGGAGCCCCGTGAGACGGAGAAAGACGGCGAAGCCGGCAGCGCCGGAGAGGACGCGCAGGAGCATCCACGCCTTCGCGGCAAAGGCCGTCGGCAGGAGGAGGAAGAGGACGTTTCCCGGGTCGAACGCCGCCGCGCCCGGCCACGCCAGGAGCGGCAAGCCGCCCCACCGGAAGCGGTCGACCCAGGGCATCTCGCCGGAACGCACGGCTTCGACGAGGTGGGATTTGAGCGGGTAGAAGTAGGGCACGAGGTCGCGGCCCGACGGGACCCCCGGTCCGAGGAGTGTCCGGTACGGGACGAGGAGGAGCGCGAGAGCCAGAAGCAGGCTCACCTCGAACGGATTGCGCTTCGCCAGGTCCCGAAGGCTCGCGGCCAGATCCCGAAGTCGCTTCATCGGCGCCTCCCACCCGGAAGGAGAAACGCCGCGACCACGAGAGAGAGGATCGTCACGATGCCCCCGAGGGCCATGGCCCGGTTCTCGTAGGACAGGACGACGTCGTGCTCGCCTGGCGGAACGCGCAGGGCCGTCAGGAATCCGTCGGCCCGCGTCGTGGTGACCGTGACCCCGTCGACGCGAGCCTTCCACGACGGGTCCAGGGCGACGGCCACGACCAGGAGTCCGCCGGGCGGATCGACCCGGACGCGCAGCTGGTGGCGGCTGTTCGTCCGCTCGAGGACCTCGACCTCTCCGCTCCCGAACGAGAGAGGGGCGCCTGTCCCTTCGAGCACCGTTTCGCACAGCGGGTCGGAGGGTGAGGGGGCGAGCAGGCCGGGGGACGCGAAGACCGCCCGGGAGACGAGGGAATGCTCGGACCTCGCCCCGTCGATCGCCACGATCCGTCCACTGCCGAACCGGGCCGTCTCGCGAACGCCCACGGGATCCGGTCCGGGATCGTCGGTCCGCGCCCCGGTCACCCCGATCGTCCGGAGGCGCCGCACTTTTTCCTCGCCCCAGGGAAGGCGGGCGAGAGCAGCACCGAACGCGACGGCCTGCGGCGGCGACATCCTGTCGATGTCGTTGTCCCCGCCGTACCTCAGGCCAAACACCGCTCCCGTAAGCGGCCGCAACGGGTCGAGCCCCCCCCGTTCGAGCGCGAGGGCTGTGGCCCGGGCCACGTCGTCCGCCCCGTCGGTGAAAAACCGTCCCCCGCGGGCCGCCGCCTGGGCGGCCCGCACCTCCCCCGAGGGAGTCGTGAAGAAGTCCGCCGGACCGGCCGGGGCCGAACCGGCCACGCGGCGCCCCGCGTCGAGGAGGAAGAGCATCGATCCGATGGCAAGGGCCGTTCGGACAGAAAGGCGCCCCGAGCGGACGAGGCGCGGCAAAAGCGCGAGGAGGAGAAGGGCGGCGAGGCTCGTGAGGAGAGCCGGGCGCAGCAGGATGGCGGCCCGTTCCGCCTCGATGCCCGCCCCGGCCAGCCCCGACCTTTGGAGAACCGATGCGAGCGCGAGCGGTGCGACGAGCGACAGAAGAGCGGGAAGGGCCAGGATCGAGGCGAGCGCCACGCACGCGCAGGAGAACCGCCTCGGCGCCGCAGCATCGTCGAGCAGCCGGTCGATTCCGAGGGCCGCCGCACCGCACAGGCCGAAGGTCGCGAGGATCCACCACTTCTCCGGGTACCTGAAGACCGGCAGGGCCCCGAGAAGCGCCCCGACCGGGGCAACGAACCGCCCGAAGGACAGCCCCGCCGCCAGCCCCGCCAGGCCGAGCGCTGCCCGGCCACGGGAGTCGCCCAGGGCGGCCGCGGCAAGAGCGAGCGGAACGAGACCGAGCGCGAGATCGTGAAAGTAGGGGTTTCCCGCGTCGAAGGCCGAGGCTCCCCAGTAGTCGCGGTCGTCTTCCGCCTGCGGGTCTCCGGTCAGGCGCGGCTCGAGGAGCGTCAGGAGGCGGGCGGGGCGGACGGACCAGAAGAGAGCCCCCTCCTCGGCTCGCATCTGCGTGGCCCGGGCCGACCTTCCGAGCTCGCCCGCAGTCGGAAGGAGCTGGACGGCGGCAATTCCCGCGGAGAGAAGCGCCGCCGCGGCGAGCGCGAAAAAGCGCCCGCGGGCGTGTGGCCAGCGACCGGCCCGCACGTCGAAACCGGCCCGGACCAGTGCGAGGACCGCGACGCCCGCGGCCCCGATGGCGGTGACTACAGGCTCCCCGCCCAGGAGCGAGAGGCCGAGGGCGAGCCCTGCGATCCCGAACCGCCGCCGCGTCCCCCGGGAGTCGGACGGGTCGAGCGTCCCGAGCGCAACCAGGGCGAGTGGAATCGGAGCGGCGGACGCGACGGTGGTGGTGAGCAGCGGCACGGTCTGGAAGACACCCGAGAAGAGGAGGACGCTCCCTCCGGCGAGTGCGGCCCCGCGCGAAACGCCGAGGCCGCGCAGTGCGGCGTGGGCGAGAAGGAGGACGAAGGCGACATGGAGGAGGAAAAGCCCCGTCGTTCCGACGAACGGCACGAGCCAGGTGCCGGGCCAGAAGACGGCGGCGTTCGGGTTCGCCGCCAGAGACCGCCCAGCGCCGGAGGCGTCGTTCCAGAGCGGAAGCTCTCCGGCCGAGAGGAGGCGCGCGGTGATCTCCCTGAGCGGGACGAAGAAGAACCCGGCGTCGCGCGAGACGACGCTCCCTCCGAGGACATAGCCGTGGTACCGGACGGCGGCGGCGCCGAGGAGCGCCGCGGGGGCGACGAGGGGGACGAGCCGGGCGAGGCGCCCCGGCGTCACGCCTTTCGCGCCAGGACGAGGAGCGACATTCCGAACGAGGGGTCGGTCTTCTCCTCGAGCTTCAGGAGAGGGAGGATCCAGCGGAACGCCGCGAGCTGCCCCTTCGGCAGGACCTTCCGTTTGAGGACCCGCGAGTTGAGCCACCAGCCGAACACCCCCGGCCGGTTCAGGAACCGGATCTTCTCGATCTCGAACCCGGCCTCCGTAACGAGGCGTTCCAGCTCGTCCCGCTCGTATCGGCGGTAGTGGTGGAGGTGGACGTCGAGCGTTCCGTACAGGGCCTTCAGCGAGGGAACGAGGAGGACGAGCCGCCCCCCCTGCGGGAGGACCGACGCGAAATCCCTGAGCGTCCCGTCATCGTCCTCGATGTGCTCGAGGACGTTCAGGCAGACGATCGTGTCGACCTTCTCGCCCGAGAGCTCGGTCCGGTCCGCCGCGGCGAGGGGGAAGCGGTACGAGGCGATCTTCACGTTCGAGCGGTTCCCGAACTTGGCCTTCAGCTCCCGGACGTAGTGGACCTCGACGTCCGACGCGACGACGCGCTCGCGGTCGACGAAGAAGCGTGTCTGGTTGCCGACACCCGAGCCGACTTCGAGAATCCGGCGTCCGAGCGCCGCATCGAACCGCTCGTGCAGCCAGGCGTTGTAAGGCGCGAGCCTCTCCATCCTCCGGAGGGTCATCGTCCCCACGTCGCCGCGCGGGGCCTCCCAGCGGAAGTACTTGAGGATGACCCAGACGGCCTGAAGGCCGTCCTTGAAGCCGATCTTCTTCCCTTCCTCGTACGTCCGGCCGTGGTAGGAGATCGGGATCTCGAAGATCCGCGCGCGCATCCGGGAGACCTTGCACGTGATCTCGGGCTCGATGCCGAACCTCTTCGACTGCAGGTCGAGCCGGTCGACGACGGAGCGTGTCATCACCTTGTAGCAGGTCTCCATGTCCGTCAGGTTCAGGTTCGTGAACATGTTGGACATGAGCGTCAGAAGCCGGTTCCCTACGGTGTGCCAGAAGTAGAGGACCCGGTGCCCGCCCGGGTGGCCCAGGAAGCGGGAGCCGTAGACGATGTCCGCTTCGCCCTCGAGGATCGGGAGAAGAAGACCCGGGATCTCCCGCGGGTCGTATTCGAGGTCCGCGTCCTGGATGACGACGACGTCGCCGGTCGAGGCCCGCAGCCCCGTCCAGACCGCGGCGCCCTTGCCGAGGTTGCGGGGCTGGAATATGGCGCGGATGCCGTCCCGCCCGTCCAGTTCGCGGAGGATGTCGCGCGTGCCGTCCGTCGATCCGTCGTCGACGATGACGAGCTCTTTCTCGATGGGTCCCAGGTCCACGGCGAGAACCCGGCCGACGATCTCGCGGAGCGTCTTCCGCTCGTTGTAGGCGGGCATGATGATCGACAGCTTCACGGCGGCGGGGTCCTCTCCTCGGGCAGACGGTAAAGGAGGATCGAGTATCCCACGCGCCCCTCCCGGATCCCCCGCTCCGCCAGGGCACGGCGGAGGCGCTCGTAGCCCGCCGCGCGAAGCGCGTCCCCGCGGAAGGCCATCAGCTCCGGGCCGGCCGCGAGCAGGAACGAGGAGACGGCGTAGAGCCCGGGCGTCAGCGGCGTCGTCGCCGCATCGAAGAAGCGGGCCTTCGGGACGTGGTACGGAGGGAAGGCTCCCCCGAAGTACGCGACCGTCGTACCGGCCTCGCAGCCGCGCCGCTCGAGCTCGAGCGCGAGGCGGACGAGATCCTGCCCCCAGTCGAGGTTCGAGTCGTTCAGCCAGAGGTGCCCCCGGGAAGGGCCTCCGGCGGCGAGGTTGAAAAACGAGATTTCGTGAGGGTGGACGGCGAGCGTCTCGCCCGCCTGGATCAGCCCGAATCCGGCGAGCGCCACGGCGGCCACGTTGCGGGGAAGCCCGCGCACGATCGCAACCGCCGCGGCGACCGCGAGGAACGGCACGGCGGGCAGCACGTGCCTCACGCCGATGTTGTAGCTGCTCGCCACGCTCGCGAGGAAGACGTACGCGGGCGGGAGGAGGAAGACGAGGGCGCCGAAGCCGGGTCTCACGCGTCGCGCCGCGAGGAGCCCCGCGGCAAGGAGGATCGCCGCGAGGAAGCCGAGCGAGGATTTCACCAGGAACGCCACGGGGAAATACGCAGGGAAGCCCTCGACGGAAACCTCTCTTCGGAAGACGTTGATGCCGCCTCCGCGCCGGTTCTGCTCCGCGATGCCGGCGAGACCGCCGGCGTAGTGTCCCGCCGGCGGGAACAGCCGGGAGAGCCGGGTGATGCGCTCCACGGTCGCGGAGGAGGCCTCCCGGCCGAGCAGGAAGGATCGGACTGATCTCTCCGCGTCGGCGGGCGCCATGTTCCTCATCGAGACGGCATAGGCGCCGAGCAGGACCGCTGCGGCCACTCCCGAGGCCAGCAGGAGGCCTCCGATCGGCACCAGGGAGAAGCGTCCCGTTTCGCGGCGGGTCACGAGGAGCCGGACGAGGACGAGGACGAGGAGGATCGGACCGAGGAAGACGGCCGAGAACTTCGCCGACAGAGAGAGGCCGAGCAGGAGCCCGGTTCCCGCCCACCGGAGCGGCGACGGGCGCTTCAGTGCGCCGTGCGCCGCCACGACGGTCGAAAGGAAGCCGAGGGCCGCGGCGACGTCGGTGTGGAGGAAGGCCCCGTGGGCAACGAACGTCGGCTCGAAGGCGAGGAGGAGCGCCGCGCCGAGGCCGGCCAGAGGCCCCGCCGCCCGCCACGCGGCATACGAGGCGACGAGGACGACCCCGGCAAAAAGGAACGGGAAGGGCCGGCGCGCCGCCGCGAGAAGCCGGTCCGGCGGGATCTCGTTCTGGTAGAGGAACGGCTGCGGCGACTCCGCGGTCCTGAAGCTGAAAGGGACCGGAAGACGTGGAGGTCTGGCCCCCGCGAGCCCGGCGGAGACCCCCGCCAGGAGCTTGGCCAGCGGCGGGTGCTCGAGGTTCGCCCAGTAGGTCCCCGAGCGCGCGTACTCGCAGCCGGCGAGCGAGTGAAACGGCTCGTCCATCGTGGCGCTGTCGAGCCGCTGGTGGTCGACGACGAGAAGTGCGCCCAGGAGTGCGAGGAGGACGGCCCCGGCCGCCGTGGCCCGGTCGAGAGAACGCAGCATTCGCCCCGAAGTGTAAGACTCGGCGGGTGAGGCCCCTCCGCACGGCGCGCGCCGACCTTCTCTTCCTCGGCGGAGCCTTCGGCCTCGCGCTGGCCGTGCGTCTCCTCTCCATCCCGGCCGCGACGGCGGGCGGCCTCCGCCTCGCCTCGCCGGACTGCTACGCCCACCTGCGCCGCTCGACCGCCGTTGCGCGGGGATTCCCGCGAGTTCCGGTCCGCGATGCGTGGCTGAACCACCCGGAGGGCGGGATCTATATCTGGCCGCCCGCCTTCGACCTCCTCGTTGGCGGCACGGCCCGCCTCGCGTACGGGGCGGACGCCAGGCAGGACGAGGTCGCACGGGTCCTGGCAACGCTTCCACCTCTCCTCGGGGCGATCCACGTCCTTCCGCTCTTCTTCCTCGCGCGTCGCGTCCTCTCCCGGCGGCGGGCAATCCTCGCGGTCGCCGCATACGCGCTCCTCCCTGCCGCCGCGATCTGGAGCCAGTTCGGCCACGGCGACCACCACGTCGCCGAGGCTCTCCTCCTTCTGCTCCTCCTTCTCGCCCTCGCGAGAGCGAGCGAAGCGGGGCTTCCGCCCGGCTCCTCCCTGCGGCGGGCGGTCCTCGCCGGCGGCGCCGTCGCAGCGATGGTCCTGACGTGGCAGGGCGCCGTCTTCGCCGCCGCCCTGGCGTTCCTCTGGGCCGCGCTCGCCCTGCGACCTCGGGAGGCCACCCTTCTCGCTCTCTCGGCGACGGGCATCACGGCAGTCGGAACACTGCCCTGGGTGGCCGGTCTCGACCTGCCGTTCACGTTCGTCTCGTTCGGCTGGTTCCAGCCCGCGCTCCTCCTGGCAGGATCGGCCGCCGTCGCCGTCATCGCGGCGTTTCGGACCGGGGGCCCGGCCCGTCGCGCCTTCGCGGGGCTCGCGCTCCTCCTCGCGGCGGCAGTAGCGCCGCTGGCGTCCCCTCTCGCCTCCGCGATCCTCCGCGGCTCCCACTACGTGGCGACCCACACGGCGAGCGTCAGCGTCGACGAGATGGACCGTGGCGGCTACGTTTCCTATCCGAAGGACCTCCTCGGAGTCATCGCCGAGGCGCGCCCCCTCGTGAAGGTGCCGTTCGGTGCAACGCTCCGCTCCGCGGTCGAGGAGCTCTCGCCCGGCTTCGTCCTCCTGCCCGTCGCGGTCGTCCTCTGGAGCCGCCGGCGCGCCGACCGCCGTCTCCTCGCGCTCTTCGGAGGCACCCTCTTCCTCATGACGCTCTCGCAGCAGCGCAACGTCTACTACCTCGCGCCGTTCGCCGCTCTGGCACTGGGTGAAGCGCTCGCCCGCCTCGCCCCGCGTGGACGGATGCGTCCTGCCGCCGTGGCGGTTGCGGCCGCGGTCCTGCTCGTCGTCCTTCCGGGTCTGCCGCACTACGGACGGATCCTCGGGTACGCCGGCGCGCCGGGAACTGACCTCGTGGAAACGCTCGAGCGCTTCCGGGCCCTCGCACCCCCCACGGTCGACCCTGCCGCTTTCCCACAGCCCCTGCCGGGGACCCTCCCGGGCGTCTTCGCCCCCTGGTCGGCCGGTCACTTCGTCACGGCGCTCACCGGGCATCCCTCCGCCGCGGACCCGTTCGGCTACGGCTGGCGGCGGCAGGCGCGCCTCTTCACGACCACGGACGACGCGGAGGCGGAGCGGATCCTCGACGACTCGCGTTGTCTCTGGCTCCTCACGACCGACCTGCGTGCCGTCCTGCCCGCCTACGCCGCCGCGGCCGGACGACCGGACACGCCGGCCGGAGCGACGTTCTCCGTGCGCGTCCACGAGTCGGCCGGTCCCAGCCCGGTTCCGTTCCTCGAGCTCCTGCTCGATTCGCGGACGGCCTACCGGGCGCCTGCCGGAGACATCGTCCCCCGCTTCCGGATCTGGCTCGTCAGAACGGCCACGCGGAGGGCGGCAGGGCCTCCTCCAGATCCTTTCGTGCGCGGAGCCTCGGTGGCACCGCCACCCCCGCAGGCATCGAGCGCGCAAGCGCTCCGGCCCTCGTGAAGTAGACCTCCTCCACGTACCCGCGCTGGACCACGAGCGGCGGCGACAGCGGCACCAGGAGCGGGAGGGCCAGACCCGCAGCGGTCCAGAGGAAAGCCCCTGCCAGGAACGGGGCGAGGCGTGCCCGGCCCATCGTGGCAACCGCCGCCGCCAGGACGAGCGCAAAGGGGACGACGACCGCGAGCGGCTTCCAGGCGAGGTGCAGCAGGTTCGGCGCGACGAGTCCCTCGGCGAGAAGAGGCGCGGCGAAGGACCCCCACGGAAGCGGGAAGCCGGGCGGCACGAACGGGAAGACGAGCGTCGTCAGGGCAACGGCAGCGGTCGAGGCGCCGGCGAGAGCGGAGGCGAAGGCACCCCACCGGACGAACGCGAGCGGGAGGAGAAGGAACGGGAGTGCCGGGACGACGTAGCGCGCACCGACCGTGAAGCCGCCGTGCCAGTCCGGGAAACCCGAGTAGAGGAGGAGCAGAGAGACCGGGACAGCGAGGAGCGTCCCCCCAGACCGCACCCCGAGCTTCCGCACCGTCGCCGGTGTCGCCGCCGCCGCCGCGAGGAGGACGGGCGAGAGGACGAGGAGGCCCTTCGAAGGGTCGAGGAGGAGGCGAAGGAGGTTCCCCACCGAAGGCCAGCCCACTCCGTAGGCACCGTGCCCCCGGAGGCTTCGGAAGGCCGCGAACTTCTCGTACGCCACGGGCAGGGCGAGAGGGCCTCCGAAGGCCGCGACGTTGTAGCCGAAGAAGAGGATGGCGAGTGGAAACGCGCCGAGAGCGATCCGGAGCGCACGCAGCGGGGACCGTCCCCACGCCCCCGCGACGGCGAGGATCGCGGCGGGAACGAGGGCCGGGTAGTCCGCCAGGACGGCGACGCCGAGGAGCGCTCCGGCGGCGAGGTCCCGCCACGGACTCTCGGAGCGATCCGGATGAAAGAGGAGGAGCCAGCCGCCGAAGAGGCCGAGGGCGACGAGCGCGTGGCCGAACAGGAGGAGCCCGTACGCGAAAAGGGGCGTTCCGAAGACGAGCGACAGGACGGCCGGCCCGGTCTCGCCCGTGGAACCTCGCAGTGAACGGGCTGCGCCGGCGAAGAGGATCGCAAGGAACAGGACCGGGACCGTCGATGCGCTCCAGCGCATGGCCGTGACGGCGATCCGCATCGACCCCGCGCCGGGCGGACCCGCGAACGGACGGACGGCGAGATAGCCGGGAACGGCGGCAACGCCGGCGCCTGGCGCCTTGTTCGGGTAGAGGCGGCCGTCGCGCTCCGCGACGTCCTCGAAGCGCGGACCGAGGAGCGCGGCGACGTCGGGGGCAAACGAAAGGCTCCCCCGGTCGACGAGAGAGACCACGGCTGCCCACCGCGTCATCTCGTTCGGAGAGACGAAGTGGGGGAAGACCGGAACGACGAGAAGAGCCAGGAGGGCGAAAAGGCCCGTCACGCTCCACGTTCCGGGGCTTCGCCGGAGAGTCGTCATAATGCTCCGATCATGCGTCATGGGAAGCGGGTCGCGGTCGTGATGCCGGCCTACAACGCCGAGAAAACCCTCCTGCGAACTTTCGAGGAGGTCCCGAAGGAGTGGGTCGACGACATCTTCCTCGTCGACGACGCCTCGCGGGACGGGACCGTCGCTCTCGCACGGACGATTCCGGGCCTCGAGGTCGTCGTACACCCCGAGAACCGCGGCTACGGCGGAAACCAGAAGACCTGCTACGCCACCGCCCTCGAGCGCGGGGCCGACGTCGTCGTGATGGTCCACCCCGACCACCAGTACGACGCTTCCGTCCTCCACGACCTGATCGACCCGATCGCCGACGGGACGGTCGACGCGATGTTCGGGAGCCGGATGCTCGGCGGCCGCCCGATCGAGGGCGGCATGCCGAAGTGGAAGTACCTCGCGAACGTCTTCCTCACGGCGGTCGAGAACGCGACCTTCTACCTCTACCTCACCGAGTACCACTCGGGCCTGCGCGCTTACTCTCGGAACTACCTCGAAACGGTGAACCTCCCGGCCTTCTCCGACGACTTCGTCTTCGACACCGAGATCATCGCGGCCGGGATCTGGAAAGGGATGCGGATCCGGGAGATTCCGATCGTCACCCGCTACTTCGACGAGGCCTCGCAGATCGACTTCTTCCGGTCGTGCGTCTACGGCCTCTCGATCCTCGGCGTGATGGTCCGCTACAAGCTCCAGAAGTGGGGCTACAGGAACGACCCGATCTTCCGGTGAGGCGATTCCTCCCGGCGGCCTTCGCCGCGCTCGTCCTCGCCATCGTCGCCCTCGCGAACCTGGATCTCCTCTCGGGGCGGGAGACACCGTCGTTCCGCGACCTCGCCACGACACAACGCCCCGCCCGGGCCCTCGCCGCCTCCCTGCGCGGCGCGTCCCTCAACCCGTACGCCTCCTTCGGGCAGCCTTACCGGGGCAACCCGAACCTCGTCCTCGCCTATCCCTTCCCCGTCGGGCCCCGCTGGCTCGGCGTTCAGATCCTCCTCCACGCGGCGCTCGGAGGACTCGGATTCCTCCTCTTCCTGCGCCTCCTGAGCCGCACGCCCCTCGCCGCCCTCGCGGGCGCGCTCGCCTTCTCGTTCTCGGGCTTCGCCCTCTCCTGTACGGCCTTCCTGAACGCGGCGACGACGCTCGCGTGGATTCCCTGGCTTCTCGCCTCCGTCGCCGCCACGCGGCTCGAGGGGCGCCGCCCGCTCCGGCTGGGGCTCGTCGGGGTCGCGGCCAGCGGCGCACTGCTCGCACACGCAGGCGAACCGGCGCTCGGACTCCTCGGAATCATTCTCGCCTTCGCCTTCGCGCTTTCGGGACCGCGCGGGATACGGCTGAGGTCGGCGGGCGCCCTTCTCGGCGGCGGCGTCGTCGCGGTGCTCGTCTCGGCGCCTTACCTCCTCGAAGTCCTCCGCGCCACGAGCTCCTCTTCCCGGCGCCTGCGCGGCTTCTCCTGGGCCGAGTTCTCCGCTGTCGGCTTTCACCCGCTGCGACTCCTGGAGACACCCTTCCCGTTCCTGTTCGGTGACCCCTCGCGGACCCTTTCCGGCGCCTTCTGGGGCTTCGCCGCGTCCCAGGGGAACCCGCCCTACCTCGCGTCGCTCTCCTTCGGAGTCCTGCCTCTCGCCCTGGCCGTGACCTTCGCGCTCTCCCCGCGACGGCGCGAGGGGCGGTTCTGGTTCGCCTCGGCGGGCCTCGCGCTCCTCGGCTCCCTCCTACCGTGGATCCCGGGCGCGCGGGCGGCCTACGAGGCGCTCGGGTTCCTCCACTCCGTCCGCTACCCGGTGAAAGCGCTCCTCGTCACGACGATCGCGGTCGCCGTCCTCGCCTCCCTCGCCGTCGAACGGCTTCTCCTCGAGGAGGCGCTCCCCCGCTGGCGCGCGCGGACAGGCATCACCCTCCTGGTCCTCGCCGGACTCCTCGGCCTCGCCGCCGTCGTCTTCCGCGTCCGCCCCGAGCTGCCGCAGCGTCTGCTTCTCTCCCTCTGGGACCCTTCGTGGGCCTCGGACCCCGGTGCTGTTCTCGGCCCCGTCCTCGCACGGCTCCCACGCCAGGCGGCCGCCTCCGCCGCTCTGCTCCTCACCCTCGGCCTCCTCCTCTCCCGTGGGCTCGGCGAGCTGCGCGGCCGGGCGCTCCTCCTGCTCGCGCTCGCGGCCGAGGGGCTCACGCACGCCCGTTACCACCTGCCACGCGCTCCGTCGGAGTGGTACGACCGGCCCTCACCTCTCGTCGTCGCGGCCGCGCGCGTTCCGGGGCGCGTCTTCGAGAGAACCGGGAAGGACGTCGACGCCGTGAGGCGCGGCCTCGCGGGGCCGATACCGGCCGACGAGCGGTACGCCCTCTCGCTCGCCCAGGTCTCCCAGGGCTGGTCGCTCGTCGGCGCACCGCACGGCCTTCGCTACGCATACGACCCTGACCCCGACGGCAGCTACACGCTCCTCGACCGTTTCGCCCGGGACGTCGTCACCGGGAGGGAATGGTCCGCCCGGCTGAAGTGGCTCCGCGCGGCCGGCGTCGGAAGCGTCATTGCGAGCGACGTTCCACCCGGCCTGCCGGGCCTCGTCCCGCTCTTCACCGAGGGGCGGTTCGGTCCCGCGGCAACGCTCTTCCGCCTCGCCGACCCGCTCGCGGGCACGCGGCGGCTCTCGCGTGTCCGGGGCGCCGCCTCGGTCGACGCGGCCGTCGCGATCGTGGACGACCCGGCCTTCGACCCCGCCACGGACGGCGTCGTGGCCGGACGCCCCCCGACCGGGACCGACGGCTCCGCCGCCGATCCCGAAGCCCACGCCCGCGTCCTGGCCGAGGGCCCCGATGCTCTTCTCGTCGAGACGAGCGGCTCCGGCCCCGCGCTCCTCCTCGTCGACCGCTCCTTCACGCCTCGCGTGCGCGCCCTCGTGAACGGCCAGGAGGGGACGGTCTACGCGACGCAGGTCCACCTCGTCGGCGTCGCAGTTCCCGCTGGAAAGGCCCGGGTGGAGATTCTGCTGACGCCCTGACCGGCGGGTCTCAGACGCCCGTCGTCACCGGGAGCGACCGCCCGCGGACCATCGTCGCCGTCAGCCTCCGCAGCGGAAGCGTCTCCGGCGCCCCGGCCTGCGCCGCCGCCTCGCCGAGCGTGACGAACGTGACGCCATCGGCCGCCCACGCCGCCATCTGCCGCTCGAAGAGAGTCCCGAGTGCCCGCCCCCCCTCGATCTCGGTGTGGATGGAGTGGACGTGCACGCCGGTTCCCTCGAGGACGGCGCGCCGCAGATGCTCAACGGTTCCTTCGCGCCTCCCGCCGCGGAATTTCTCGAACGCGAGCAGCTCGTCGAGCGTCGGGAGAGTCGAGGGAACCTCCACGAGAGACGACGGAGTCCCGTCGGCACGGAGGGGCCGGAACGGCGGGCCTTCGCGCGTGTCCGAGGCGACCCGGATCCCGCGGGATTCGTAGGCTTCCACGGAAAGCCCGTTCGCCGTCCACCCCGGCGCGCCCGCCACCTCCGCGGCGCGACCAAAGATGTCCGCGAAGCGGTCCGCGGCTCGACCGAACGTCGTGAAGACCTCCTCCCGCCCCATCCGCGGCAGCCGGTCGTGCCAGTCCACGTGGTCCCAGGCGTGGACGCCGCATTCGTGTCCCGCCGCGGCCGCCTCCCGCATCCGGAGGACGGCGTCCCTTCGCGTTCCGATGTCGGGCGCGGGAAGGAGCGTCCCGTAGAGCATCGTGCGGATTCCATAGGACGCGGCCGGCGAGGCGCTCATCACCTTCTTCACGAAACCGCGCTGGAAGATGCGCTTCACCGCCTTGCCCGTAGAGTCGGGGCCGAGCGAGAAGAGGAACGTGGCGCGCGCCCCGTGTCGCGCGAGGAGGTCGAGGAGGCGGGGAACCCCCTCGACCGTCCCGCGGAGCGTGTCGGCGTCGACCTTCAGGACGAGGCGCGGAGAGACGACGCTACACCTCGGGCGTCGTCCGCCCGGAGAGATAGAAATCGAGCGTCTTCTTCAGACCCGTCGGGAAATCGGTCGACGGCGCCCAGCCGAGGCACTCTTTCGCCTTGCGGATCGACGGGACGCGGGTCGTGATGTCCTGGTAGTTCGCACCGTAGTAGTCGGCGGACGAGACCTCGACGACCTTTGCGTCCCTGGCGAGCGGTGCGAACCGCTCGTAGGTCCCCACGGCCGCGAGGAGCTGCTGCGCGAGCTCGCGGATCGAGAGGTCGGCCTCCGGATTCCCGAGGTTGAAGATCTGTCCGTCGGCGCAGCCGTTCTCGTTGACGAGGATCTTCATCAGCCCGTCGATCCCGTCTTCTATGAAGGTGAAGCAGCGCCGCTGGTGTCCTCCGTCGACGAGCTTGATCGGGACGCCGTAAAGGATGTTGTGCAGGAACTGGGTCAGGACGCGGCTCGATCCCTCTTTCGGAGCGTCGACGTTGTCAAGGTTCGGGCCGTACCAGTTGAAGGGGCGGAAGAGCGTGAAGCGAAGACCGCTCGCGTTCCCCATCGCCCAGATGACGCGGTCGAGGAGCTGCTTGGAGGCGGAGTAGATCCAGCGCTCCTTGCGGATAGGGCCGTAGACGAGGGGCGAGGAGTCTTCGTCGAACTCGCGGTCGGGGCACATCCCGTAGACCTCGGAGGTCGACGGGAAGACGACCCGCTTGCCGTACTTCGCGGCCATCTTGACGATGCGGAGGTTCTCTTCGAAGTCGAGCTCGAAAACCGAGAGCGGGTTCTTGACGTAGGTCGCGGGCGTGGCGATGGCGACGAGGGGGAGGACGACGTCGCACTTCTTGACGTGGTACTCGATCCACTCGCGGTTGATGGCGATGTCCCCCTCGAGAAAGCGGAACCGCTTGTCGTCGAGGAACTCCGCGATCCGGTCGCTCCCGACGTCGAGGCCGAAGACCTCCCAGGCGGTCGTGCCGAGGATCCGCCGCGTGAGAGCGTTGCCGATGAAGCCGTTGACTCCGAGTATGAGGACGCGCATCGCGCCTTTCCGGCTGCCTCAGCCCCGGGCCAGGGTCCAGGCCCGGAAGGCGGCCTCGTTCAGGTCCGGCTGCCCTTCCGGGCGCGCCAGGAGGATCTCCACGGGACGGTCGTCGCCGCAGTAGACGATGACGGACTGCTCCGTCAGCTCGATTTTCTCGGGGAAGGTGTCGTGGCCACCGTAGCCGGAGAGGCGCGTTCTCCAGATCGTCACGCGAGGGCCGAAGATGTCCGTGAAGGCACCGGGCCACGGGTACGTCACGGCGCGGACGAGGTCGTGGACCTCCTGCGCCGGCCGGAACCAGTCGATGATGCCGTCCTCGGGCTTGCGGCCTCCGAAGTACGAGCTCTTCGACAGGTCGAGCGGCGTGCGCGGGGCGATTCCCGCCTTCAGTTTCGGCCAGCAGCGCGCGAGGACGGTCACAGCCGCTTCGGTGACGCCCCGGGCGACCGTGAGCGCTTCGTCGTCCGGCCCGATCGGAACCTGCTCCTGGTCCACGAGGTCTCCGGCGTCGGGCTTGCCGGTCATGTAATGGAGGGAGGCGCCCGTGAAGGGAGCCCCCTTCAGGATCGCCCAGTTCACGGGTGACCGCCCCCGGAAGGCGGGGAGAAGGGAGCCGTGCATGTTGAGGGCACCCCTGGCGGGAATCGAGAGGATCCTCTCCGGGATCAGCTTCCGGAAGTAGAACGAGAAGAGGAAATCGGGTCCGGCGGCCCGGATCACCGCCTCCTCCGATGGGGCGTCGAGGGACTCCACGAGCTTCACCGGGACTCCACGCGACCGCGCGAGGTCGGCGACCGAGTCCCACCAGCGTTCCTCACCCGGGGCGTCGGGGTGCGTGTAGACGAGTCTCACCGGCTCGCCCGCGTCGAGGAGCCACTTCGTACAGCGATACCCCACGTCGCCGTACGCGGCGATCACGATGCCGCTCATGACCCCTCCTTTTCCTCGTGGACCCGGCGGACGAGGAAGCGCGGCCGGCCGCGGACCTGCTGGTAGATCCTCCCGATGTACTCGCCGACCATTCCCACACCCGCCATGATGACCCCCATGACGAGGAACGCGAGGGCGAAAAGCGTGAAGACCCCCTCCACCTCCGAGCCGACGAGGAGCCGCCGGACGAGGAGGAAGACACCGAATCCGAAGCCGAAGAGCGCCGTCAGGAAACCGAGGAGGCCGAAGAGCTGGAGGGGAACGACCGAGAATCCGGTCATCAGGTCGAAGTTGAGCCGCACGAGGCGGAGGACCGAATACTTCGACTCTCCCTCCGCCCTCTCCTCGTGGGCGACCTCGATCTCCACGGGGTGGCGCGCGTAAAGCTGCGCCAGCGCCGGGATGAACGTCGTGACCTCGTCGGACGCGGTCATCACGTCGACGACGTCGCGGTGGTAGCCGCGCAGCATGCAGCCGTAGTCTCCGAGCCGCATCCCGGTCAGAAGCGCGGTCGTCCGGTTCACGAGGCGCGAGGCGGCTTTCCGGAAGAGCGTGTCTTTCCTCTTCGCCCTCACCGTCCCGACGACGTCGTGCCCACCGTCCATCTGCGCCACGAGCTTCGGGATCTCCTCCGGCGGGTTCTGCAGGTCGGCGTCGAGGGTGATGACGTACTCGCCGTCCGTCTCTGCGAACGCGGCCATGATCGCCATGTGCTGCCCGGCGTTGCGGAGGAGCTCGACCGCCTTCACCTGCCCGGGGTGCGCCCGGACCGCCTCCTTCAGGAGGGCGAGCGAACGGTCGCGCGATCCGTCGTCGACGAAGACGACCTCCCAGGGCCGGTCCATCCCTTCGAGGACCGGGACGAGCCTAGGGAGAAGGCGCGGCAGGTTCGCCTCCTCGTTGTAGACGGGGATGACAACGGAGACCTTGCGGGCGATGGGAGCGGTATTCGTCACGGACGTCCGATTTTATGGGACGGGGTCGCGCGGGCGGAATTCCCCCTCGAAGGGCCGTCCGCCGCCCTCACGGCTGGTTGGCGACGAGGAAGAACTTCCCGTTGGGGCTCTTTGCCAGGATGTGCGGAAGCGACAGACCGAGCGCGGGGTTCCCGAAGTCCCGCAGGTGGCCGAAGTGGACGACGCAGAGGACGCGTGCGGGTCCGTGCCATTTGCGGGCGAACTCCTCCTCGGAGAGGTAGAGGCCGCGCCGGCGCGCCTCCTCGCGGCCGAAATCGAGCTCGCTCCACCCGAGAGCGGAGACGGGCGTCAGCCGCTTGGTGTAGAAGGCCGGCGCCTGCAGGTAGTGGCCCCGCTGGAGGAGCAGATCGTCGGGGCGCAGCTCGCGCTTCAGGACCGCCACGAGCGGCCAGGGAGTGACCGACCGGGCGATGGACGGAAGGGCGAAGACGAGCGACGCGACGAACGCGATCCACGGCGCCCCGACCGTGAGCGCGAGCCGCTCCGTCGACAGGGGCCGCCGGGGGGAGCGGGAGTCGCCGCGGGCCGGGAGGAGGTTCAGGAGAGCCCCGAGGGCCAGAGAGGCCGTCGCGACGCCCGCCGCGACCACCACGCCGTACCGGGCTGCCATCCCCGCTCCGAACGCGTAGGTGGCCACGATACCGGTGAGGAGCCCGAAGAGGAGGCCCGTGGCGCGTCTCTCCAGGCGCAGCGGCGCACCCCGCTGCCGGGCCCTCTCGAGCCCGAGCGCCACGAGGACGGCCACGGCCGGCCAGATCGGGAGAATGTAGGGGACGAGCTTCGACCGCGAAACGGAGAAGAAAAGGAAGACGAGGATCCAGAAGACCTGGAGAAACGCCTCGGCCCCCCTCTCGCGCCACTCCCCTCGGCGGACCGAGGGAAAGGCTCCCGCGAGCCTTCCGAGGTACGGCGTCCAGGGAAGGAGGCCGCCGAGGAGGACCCAGACGAAGTGGAGGGGGCTCGCGCCCCGGCGATGCCCGGTCTCGAAGTACCGCCGGAAGTGTTCGCCGATGACGTAGAAGTCGAACCACTCCCTGTCGCGCCTCGCGATCGCGAGGTGCCACGGGACGACGAGGGCGAGAAAGAGGATCAGCGGTCCCGGCGAGAAGAGTCTCGGCACGATCGAGAACCGCCGCGACAGGAGCGCCCAGACGAGGATCGCTCCGCCGGGAAGGACGAGACCGACGAAGCCCTTGAGCATCACCGCCGCGGCGCAGGAGAAGTGGAGGAGGTAGAGCGCCACCCGGGCGCGACTGCGATCTCCCGTCCGCTCGTGCTCCTGGAAAGAGGCGAAGGCGAACGCGGCTGACGAAAGGGCGAACGAGAGCGGAGGGTCGATGATGTTGAGGCGCGCGAGCGCGACGACGAGCAGCGAGGTCGCCACGATCAGCCCCGCCAGCAGGGCCACCCTCTCGCCGAACCGTCGCCGGGCGAACAGGACGGTAACGAGGACCATCCCGGCGGCCGACAGCTTCACGGGAAGACGAGCTGCCCATTCCTCCTCTCCGAACAGGGACATCGACGCCGCGACGGCCCAGTAGTGGAGAGGCGGCTTCTCGTAGTAGCGGAACCCGTTCAGGTGGGGCGCCACGAGGTCGCCGGTGGCGAGCATCTCGCGGGGAATCTCGGCGTACCGGGACTCGTCGGGCTCGAAGAAGGGCGTGTGCCCCGTCTCGACGACGAGAAACGTGACGGCGAGAGCCAGGAGCGCCCAGAGGAGGACGCGCGAGGCGACCGGAAGCGGCTCGGCGCGGAAGCGGCTCCCGCTCGTCAGGTACGGGCCCAAGTCACTCCCCCCTCGGTGGCCCAGGACCGCTCCGGGGACCAGATCCCCGCCTCGGTCCGCGGTGAGTCGACGCGGAAGCGGCAGGCGCCTCGCCAGTAGTCGTAGGGTGTTCCGTTCCGGGCGTGGACCGCGACGTCGATCAGGTACGTCCCCGCTCCGAGGTCGCAGCTCTCGAGGGT
>DIAY01000016.1 GCA_002414905.1 Holophagales bacterium UBA5066
ACGCCGCCGAGCGGGGAAAGCTCCATCCGCTCCCCGTCTTCATTCCCGAGCCCGAGCGGGTCGAGATCCGGATCGTCGACGTGGAGGGCTTCGTCAGCGTCGATCGCAATCGCTATTCGGTCCCCCCGGCCTGGCTCCACCGCCAGGTCCAGGTCCGGGTCACCGCAGAGCGGGTCGAGATCGACGAGGGCGACCAGACGGTCGTCCACGAGCGGGTCCTCCTGCCTCTGGACCAGCGTGTCCAGCTTCCCGCTCACCGGCCGCCCCGCGGCGAGAAGGTCCGGCTGGTGCGTGAGCTCGACGAGGAACGGGCCCTCTCGGCGATCCTGCCCGACATCGCTCCCTTCGTGGCCGCCCTGAAGAAGCACGGCCGCAGGGCTCCAGCCTTTCTCCTGCGCCGGCTCCTGAAGATGGCCCGCGACTACCCCCACGACGCCCTGCGCGCAGCCCTCACCGAGGCGCTGCTCTACGGCCTCTACGACCTCGAGCGCATCGAGCGCATGACCCTCGAGCGCATCGCCGACCACTACTTCCGCCTGAGGGACCCCGATGAACGATGAGCTCGATCAGCTCCTGGCAAACCTGCGCTTGAGCAAACTGCGCGCCCTGCTGCCCGAGGCCCTGGGCAAGGCCACCTCCGAGCAGCCGGACTATCAGGAATTCCTGGTGCCTCTCCTTCGCGCCGAGTGGCACACCCGACAGGAGAAGTCGCTCGCCTGGCGCATCAAGACCGCCGCGCTGCCTGAGACCTTCACGCTCGAGACCTTCCCCTTCGCCGCGCAGCCCGGCGTCAATCGCCGTCAGATCAAGTCCTTCGCCTCTCTCGACTTCATCCCCAAGGCCGAGAACATCGTCTTCATCGGCAAGCCCGGCGTCGGCAAGACGGGCCTGGCCACCGGCATCCTGCTCAAGGCCCTCGAGAACGGCTATCGCGGCCGCTTCGTCAGAGCCCAGGACCTCTTCGACGAGATGTACGCCTCTCTGGCCGACCGCTCCTCCCGTCGCCTGCTCAACCACCTCTCCCGGCTCGATCTGCTCGTCATTGACGAGCTTTCGTACCTCAATCTCCGCCCCGAGCAGGCCAACATCTTCTTCAAGCTCGTCGAGGAGCGCTACCGCAAGAAGTCCACGATCGTCACCACGAATCTCGGCTACGACGAATGGGCCAACTTCCTCGGTAACCGCTCCATGACCGATGCCCTCCTCAGCCGTTTGCGTCACCAGTGCCAGACCGTCCTGATCGACGGTCCCTCGCTTCGCGGCAACGCAGGATGAGCTCTTCCGAGGACCCTGCGGCCGACGTCTTTGTCCGCAGGGTCCTCGACGCCTATCGCCACATCCCGGGCACCACCGGCCACATTCGTCCCACCGATCGACGCCTCGCCCGTGAGCTCCACGCGCGAGGCGTTTCCGTCCAGACCGTTGACGACGCTTTCCTGCTGGCCTCGGTCCGCCGCTTCGCCCGCCCCCTGCCGTCAGGCCCTCCGGCCACCGTACGGTCTCTGGCCTACTTCCTCCCCCTGGTCGAGGAACTGCTCCCCACGCCCATCGACGACGGCTACCGGCGCTACCTCGCGAGCGTCCTTCAGCGCTCGATCTCGCGTCCCCGCTGAGACCGACCCCAACAGGCCCCCTCCGCCCTCGGCACCGCTCGCCCAAAGCCAGGCTCTCTTGCTGCCGGGAACGCCTCTACGCGCCTTCGGCGCGGATGACGCTGCTCTCACGCTCCGCGCGATGAAGAACACCCGGTCCCCGACGTCGCGGACCCGTAGGCCCTCGCAGCCTCCTGCTCCTGCCCAGGTGCCGTCCCGCCCCCGCCACCCCTTGCCCGACGCGCTCCTCGGTGTTCTCTCGTGGCTAACTTTTGACGAGCACGAGTGGCTACATTCCCGCGAGCGCTGAAGCGCTGGTCCCCTGCACCGCCTGCCGCAGGACGTCGTCGTCGATCTTGAACGCCTCCCACGCCGGATCCTGTTCACCCACAAACCGATCACGGCTGGGGAGCCCGAGCGTTAGTATCCGATGGAGGGGGCGGAGTGGACTTGCCGGATTCAACGCATGGGAGAGCCGCGGACCGGGCACCGATCGCCGCGCTCGTCGTTGCCGTCGGGCTCGGCGCATTTCTCCTCTTCCAGGTCCAGTTCATCCTGGCCAAGTGGCTCCTTCCCTGGTTCGGTGGAGCGGCGAGCGTCTGGACGACCTGCATGCTCTTCTTCCAGACCGGCCTCCTCCTCGGTTACGCGTATTCGCACAAGCTCGCGCTTCGCTTCGGCCCGCGAAAACAGGGGACCGTCCATGTCGGGCTTCTTGCGCTGGCGATCGTAGCGCTCGCCACGACGGCCCTCGCTTGGCCCTCCCCGGTCACCCCAGGACTCGAATGGCACCCGTTGGCGGCATCGGACCCGATCGGGCGTCTCCTCCTGATCCTCACGCTCTCGGTCGGGCTACCGTACTTCGTCCTCTCGACAACCGGGCCGCTCCTGCAGGTGTGGTTCGCACGCCTGAGACCCGGGGCGTCTCCGTACCGCCTCTACGCTCTCTCGAACGCGGGCTCTCTGTTGGGTGTCCTGCTCTACCCGTTCGCCGTCGAGCCGCTCTTGCCCGTCGTGACGCAAGGATGGGTCTGGTCGGCCCTCTTCGCACTCTTCGCGGGGCTCGTGGCCGTGGCAGCGAAAGCACAGAGCACACGACCGAACCTCGTCTCGCACGAGCTGACTCGGGAACCAGAGGAGGGAAGCACATCGAGCCCGGCGTTCTGGTGGACGCTTTCGGCCACCACCTCGCTCGGGCTGCTGGCGGTTACGAACCAGCTCGCGCTGGACATCGCCGTGGTCCCGTTCCTCTGGATGCTGCCGTTGGTCATCTACCTCGGCACCTTCATCTGGGCTTTCGACGCTCCCGGACGATTCCCACGGCGGGCGTGGGGCCCGCTCCTGATCGCCTCCTCCGCGGCCTCGGTCTTCACCCTCTATGGCGGCTCGTCGCCTTCGTTCGTGGTCCAGATCTCGGCGCACCTCGCCTTCCTCTTCGCCCTCTGCGCAACGGCGCACGGCGAGCTCGCACGACGGAAGCCGGGTCCGGCGCGGCTCACGTCCTTCTATCTCGCGCTCGCGGGGGGTGGGGCGATCGGGGCATTCGTCGCGGCCATCCTCGCGCCGCTTTTCTTCAAAAACCTCTGGGAGCTCCCGATCGCGCTCTATTCGGGACTCCTCCTGCTGGCGGCGGCGACCGTGCAGGAGCGACGGGGCTGGCTCTTCGCCAGCCCGCGGCGCAGCCGCACGTCGGTCGTCTCGATCGGAGTTCTGCTCTTCCTCGCCGCGCTCGCGCTCAGCACCCTGCGGGGAGCAAGGCACCCGTGGGTGCTCGCCTCCTCCCGAAACTTCTACGGATTGATCCAGGTCGTCCGGTCGGTGGTCCCCGGTACCGCTCCCGTCGAGACGTGCCTGCAACTCACGCACGGACAGATAGTCCACGGGACCCAGATCGAGCGCCCCGACGCGCGGATGCTCCCGACCACCTACTTCGGCCCCCTGAGCGGTGTGGGCCGCCTTCTCGGCAGCCGGCGCGCCGGGCCCCCTCTACGGGTCGGTGTCGTCGGGCTCGGGATCGGGACCCTCGCAGCATGGGGTCGGCCCGGCGATCTCTACCGCTTCTACGAGCTGAACCCAGCGGTCATCGACCTGTCGAGCCCCCCCGCGCCCCTATTCACCTTCCTCGTTGGAAGCCGGGCGCGGGTAGAGACGGTCCCTGGCGACGCCCGGCTCTCGCTGGCGGCGGAGCGGAACCAGGAGTACGACGTCCTGGTCCTCGACGCCTTCTCATCGGATGCCATCCCGGTGCACCTCCTGACACTCGAGGCGTTCGACGTCTACAGACGCCACCTGCGGGGGGACTCCTCCACTCTCGCTGTCCACGTCTCGAACCTGTTGCTCGACCTCGAGCCAGTCGTCCGGGGCGCTGCGGCCCAGCACGGTCTCGCCACCGTGACGATCACGGACCAGGGAACGCTCCCGGGCACCCTCGCCTCGAAGTGGGTTCTCGTGGCAAAGGACCCCCTGGCGCTCTCCGCGCCGGAGATCGTC
The DNA here is from genome assembly GCA_002414905.1 of Holophagales bacterium UBA5066. Lineage (GTDB taxonomy): Bacteria > Acidobacteriota > Thermoanaerobaculia > UBA5066 > UBA5066 > UBA5066. Next base: position 4,083 of record DIAY01000016.1, read on the forward strand.
CGTGCCGCGCAAGCCAGACCGGCTGTTCCGACCGGACGGCTCCCACACTGGACCGACGCCTACAGCAACCTCCTTCTCTCGCTGTCGATCTTCTCGCCCCGGTAGCGTCAGGGGAAAAGACCCGTCCTCGCTGACGAGAGAGGGAACTGCCCGGGATCAGTCCATCTGCCGCCTGAGGAACGTCGGGATGTCGAAGATTTCGTCATTCGGGTTCCTCACGTTGACGAGGTTCACGCCGTAGCCGGAGTCCTCGGGAACCATCTCTTCCGTGAGCGGCAGGCGCGGCCTCTCGGTCGCCTGGGCCGCGACGCGGCACGCGGCGACGGGGGCGTCGAAGCCGGTGGCGATGACGCTGACCTTCACCTGGTCCTTCATCGCGCCGTCCTGGACGAGGCCGAAAATGATGTTGGCGTCGTCGTCGGCCGCCTGCTGGACGATCTGGCACGCTTCGTTGAACTCGGCGAGGGTGAGGTCTTCGCCACCGGTGACGTTGATGAGGATCGCGCGGGCGCCCTGGATCGACTGCTCTTCCAGGAGCGGGTTCGAGATCGCCTTCTGGGCCGCTTCCACTGCGCGGTGCTCGCCCGTCGCCGTG
>DIAY01000115.1:0-12747 GCA_002414905.1 Holophagales bacterium UBA5066
AGATGTGTATAAGAGACAGCTATGAACCCCATCAAGGCGAAGGGCGACACTGCCCTGAACCACAGAGTCACGAGCGATGTGATTGCCGCGCAGACGAAGAGGGTGGGATGGAGAGGGCCGACTTCCTCCTCGACGGTGCTGCGAAGCGCCTCGGCCCCAACGACAGCTTGTGGGGAAGCTCCCGTCCGATATTTGGTCGTTATGTCAAACCCGAAAGGCGAGTCAGAAGGAGGATGTCATGCGTTTCGTAGTTGCTCTCATCTCCATTATGCTGGCGTTCTCCTTGAACGCTCAGCCTCTCAACCTCGACCCCGAGACGACGAATAATGTCTCGGCGATGTCGGAAAAACAGTCGGTGCGTGTACCCCAGAGGGCACGCGTTCCGCAGATGGAACCCACTACGGTTGAGGCACCCTTTCAGGGAATGGTCATTGTGTGGCCAGCTTCTTGGGATGGTGTTGGAGGAGTATCATTTCACGTATACACACCATTACTGGTTGGATCAACCATCTCATGGAGAATCCTATCTTTTGAAGGAGTGGTCATTCTCGATGGGACGACTGGTCCACTTTCTGTCCCTGGTTCAAACTGGGCAGGTTGGATGTGGCATGGTGCTTTCCCTGTTGATTGGCCGACAGGAGTGGCCACATTTGAAATGGTGGTTAACAAAAATGGTCGTCTATATTCTGCAATTGCAAAAACGATCATAGGAGTAACCCCAGCTGGTTCCAATCCTCCTCTTTTTGGCCCCCTCGAAAGTGCTGAAGTGGACTCTATGGGTGGGGTCATCCTTCATGGTCTGTTTAGGAATTCACCTGTTGTGGCTTTTGCCCCGGGCCCCAACGAAGCAGCAACATTGGAAGGGTGGAATTACCTTCCTCCTTCGCTAATTGGTACAGGTCTAAAGCTCATCGGGGTTTGTTCTGGTATCGATGGTGATGACTACAACCTTGAATGCTCAACGACGACACTTGTCATACCTTCTCGGTGAGAAGTCTCAATTAATCCGCAAGTCCTCTAGGCTTGCTCGAAGCCTGTCGCGTCTCACGCACAGGCTTTTCTTTGAAGCTCCCGTCCGATATTTGGTCGTTATGTCAAACTCAGATATTTCAATGAGATAGCGCACCCGTCGAAAACGAGACATCGGGCCGGGCTCGTATGCCGCGGCGTCCATCCAGAAACGTCTTTCCTCGAAATTGCGTTTTCGACAGGCACAACCGCACCGCACTCGACTGGGTCCGCAAAGGGTGACGCTTCAGTGGCTTCGGCAGAGCGGACCGAGAGCGCTGATTGGCTCTTCTCGAAACCGGGCCGCGGGGCTGTCGAAAACACCCCCCTGAAGCCCGCCCCGGTAGGTCCGGACGCTACTGTGCGAGGCCGCGCCTTCGAGGGCGACCCGCTCCGGTGGGCGTCTTTGTCTGTTTCGCGTCCCGAACCGGGCGTCAATGCTGCTGCCCCTTCCTGTGTGCCATTCCTTGAGGAAGCCTGATGTTCCGTTGCTTTCTGACCGGTGTCGAGATCGGCATTGAGAGCGCCTACGTTCTCAACCGCACAGTCCTCTATCGGGTGATTGGCGGCCTGAAGGAGAAGACGGCGACCCTCGAGCGACTGCTCGAGCAGCTCGGCGTTTACGAAGAGGTGATCGTACGGAAGGCGGCTGGGCAGCCTCCGGTTACGAAGAAGCGCCGGCGACTCGTGAGCAAGGCAGTAGCGGAGGTCCTTCGGGCGGGCTTCTCGGAGCCCGACCTCTTCATCCCCTTCACTACTTGGGCAACCCGCAGCCAAGGACGGCCGATGTCGCATCTCGCCAATCACCCGCTCTTCGGCGCCTCCATCTCCTCCGCCTCCGTCGTTCAGCTCGAGGATGCCGTCCGCCTCGCGCAGGAGGTCACGATGAGGATCGACCCGCGGCGGAGCCTCCCGAACGAGATCGTCAGCACCCTGCAGGCCGGCGTCTGCCTGGTCCTGAACGACCGGGAGGCGGACGGGGCGGTGAGGGCGATCGCATCGGCTCTCGAGAGCGACGAGTCGTGTGTCGCGATCGGCGTGCCCGCGCCGTTGGTAGGGAGTTTTCGAGAGGCCCTCGCGCCGCTCTTCGCGGCCATGGCCGCGCAGGAAACCCCTCAGGCGGTGGCGGAGCCGTGAGCGGGTGAGGCGGTCCCTCCTGGTCGCGGGTCCACCGCTGACATCGATCGACCTGGGGCTGAGGCTGGTCCTCTCGGAGAAGCCCCGCGACGAGCCCCTGGTAATTCTCGACTACCTCGGTCGTGCGGCTGCCGCCCTCGGGCCGGCGAACGCGGGAGACCTGACACGCGACCCGATTGCGTGGATCGACCTCTCCGACCGCCGTAGACCTTGCCCGGTCTTCCGGCTAGGCCGCTCCAGGGCTTTCTCCGGGATTCTCGGGCACCTCCTTCGGGAAATGGCGGTGATCCTGGAGGTCCCGCTCGGGCAGGCGGTGATCGAGCTGGCCTGCAAGCAAGCCTGGGACCTGGCGGACGGGGCACGCATCACCCTCGTCTCTCTCCTGAGGTGTTTCGGTACTCGGGAGGGGAACGCCCTCGTTCGTTGGTTCGACCGCGATGCTCTCCCGGTCGAGGGCGAGTCGGCTCTAACACGAATTCTCTCGACGGCGCTCCGTTACCCCGCCGTATGGGCCCTTTCGGAGGCGAGCGGGCCAGTTGAGCTCGGGGGGTCGTTACGGGCGTGCGCCACGCTTTGGCTCGAAATCCCCCTCGAGCGGTTTGAGCCGGTGGAGCAGAGGCTCGTCACGGTCCTCGCCGAGGTCGCGTTGCTCGAGGCCCTGCTCCAGCGGGATGAAACGGAATCCCGCCACGTGAGGGTCCTGCACGCGTTCCCATCAGCCGCGCCCTGCCTACTCCTTTGGGACGTGCCCGGGGATCCGGATCTCTCGCATGTCGTGGTCCTCCCGGCTGGCAAAGCCCGAAAGGCCTCGAGGCGGCTTTCCGCGTGGCTCGAGACGTCCCCTCATGTCCACGCCCCGGCCGCGGACCCGCAGGCTCCGCCCGCACTTCCTCTGGCCCAGGCGCTCAGGACCGCGGCCCACCGGGCCCGGCTGCCGGCAGAGAGCCACGGCTGCTTCTCAGCGCTCGACGCCGCGTTCGGCCCAATCCGCCGCCCCGGGCTCGACCTCTACGAGCTCCTCTGCCGGAAGGAGGCGCTGCGTTCGGGCTGGTTCAGGGTGGCCCGCGGCAGCCGGGTTTCTGGCACGGACGGGGTCACGGTCCCAAACTTCAAGGGAGTCCTCGAGGCCGAGCTGGAGTCGCTCGCCGGCGAGCTCTCCGCCTTTAGGTACCGTTGCCGCCCGTTGAGGCGCGAAGTGATCCCGAAGCCGGACGGGGGAACCCGGACGCTCGGGATCCCCTGCGTCAGGGATCGGGTCGTCCAGGCGGCGTGCCTCGCGCTACTCGAGCCGCTGCTCGAGCCGCAGTTCAGCCTGTTCAGCTTCGCCTACAGGCCCAACCGGAACGCCCACGACGCGGTCGCGACGGCCCGAGGTCTGATCGGCACGGGTCTCGTCTGGGCGGTGATCGCAGACATCCACCACTGTTTCGATTCTCTCGACCACGGTGTCCTACTTTCCGTCCTCGAGGCCGTCACAGGGCCGGGGCACCTCCTCGACCTCGTGAGCGCGTTCCTGAAAACGGATGTTCTCGACTGGGGCGAGGTGATCTCCAGCGAAACCGGCGTCCCGCAGGGAGAGGCGCTGTCGCCGCTCCTCGCAAACGTCTATCTCGACCAGCTCGACCGCCACTTCGAACGGACCGGGCTCTCGTTCGTCCGCTACGCCGACGACACGGTGGTCTTCACACGGACGGAGGCAGAGGCGAGGAAGGCTCTCGAAGCGATGGCCGCGTTCCTTCACGCGCCTCTCCGGCTCTCGCTGAAGCCCTCGAAGACGGACGTCGTCCCGGTCTCCATCGGCGTTCCGTTCCTGGGTTTCGTGCTGAAAGACCTGGAGGTCGCGATCCACCCGTCGCGCCTGGAGCGCGCGATAAGCCGCGCCTCGCACCACCTCCGCGTCCTCGGGTCCGGAGAGTCGAGCATTCTCCAGAGGGCTGAGGCGCTCGAGCGCCTCAACGCGCTCGTGCGCGGGTTCCGCAGCTACTTCCAGGTTCCTGGCGAGCTCTTCGTGGCGTCACAGCTTCGGGTGCTCGACGAGAAGGTGGCGGCGGTCGGGAATGCGTTGCTGCCCGAGACTCTTCGCGACGATCCCGAGTGGATCCGACGGGAGCGCTTCTCGACGGCGGCCGAGAGGGTCCCCGACCTCCCGTTTTCGAGCGCTGGGGAGTACCCGCAGGAACCGTCGTCGAGGCTGTCGCTCTGCCCACCACCCGCGAGCCCGGTGGAGGCGGTGAGAGCCCAGCGAATGGACCCGCTTCCGAACTCCGACGAGCGAATGGTCGAGACCGGCGAACTCGCTGACCGCGAATCGGCCACTGCCGTCTTCCTGATCGCGGGAAGGCTCCACGTCCTGGCGCATGGGAGCTTCGTCCTCGCGATCGGGGAGGATCTCGTCGTCAGGAAGTACAAAAAGGAGCTGGCCCGAGTTCCCTTCTCGCAGCTCCAGCTCGTCCACGTCCAGGGTCACGCGATCGGCCTCTCGGCGGCAGCCCTGATCACGGCGGCGAAGTTCGATCTTCCCGTCGTGATCTCACCCCTCGTCGGTGCCCCTGCCGCCGTCGTGAACCCTGTGAAGTCTTCCCGGTCCGACCTCAGGGCGCAGCAGGTCCTGCGCCGCGATCATCCGGACGTATTCCGGGCTGGGGTTGCGATGCTCGCCGCCAAAATGGTGAACCAGGCGGCGGTGCTGAACTACTTCGGGAAGTACCGCCGCAGGACCCGCGACCCGGCCGCCGGGTCGCTTCGCGCTGCGGCGGCCGAAATCCGGACGCTCGCGGCAAGGGTCGCGCGTGTCGACGCCGGAGACGGAGAAGGCCGGGCGAGGGCGATGGGGCTCGAGGGCCAGGCTGCGGCGATCTACTGGAGTGGAGTCCGCCAGCTGCTCGGACCCGGTTCCGGGTTTGAGAGGCGAACGGGCCGTGGAGCCGCCGATCTCGTGAACCAGGCCCTCAACTACACTTACGGCATCCTCTATGCCGAGGTCTGGCGAGCCCTGGTCCACGCGGGTCTAGACCCGTACTTCGGAATCCTCCACGGGTCCGCGGTCAATCAAGGGGGCCTCGTGTTCGACCTCATCGAGGAGTTTCGCGCGGCCTTCGCGGACCGGACCGTGGTTGGCATGCTTGGCCGGGGTCTCGTCCTGGAGCAGGGGCGCGAGGGCTTTCTCGCGACGCGTGTCCGCTACCGCCTCGCCGCCGGGTTCGCGAAGGGCTGGCACCGCAGAATCAGATTTCGTGGGCGGATGCGGAGCCCGGAGGAAATCCTCGAGGGGAACGCCGCCAGCCTCGTCCGCCTCTTCCAGAAGGGGGAGCCATACCGGCCGTACCGGATGAGGTGGTGAGGGCTCCGGTCCTCGGGTCAAGCTCGACTTTCGGTAGAGGACCCTCCTACCGGGTCTCGACTCCCTCGGCCGCCGTCACCTTCAGCGTCTGCGTGCTCTTCGCCTCGCCGTAGGTCACCGTCACGCGGTAGTCGCCCGGTTTCACGTGTCGGTCGGCGGGGATGCCGCCGTACTCCGTCCGGAACTCCTTCGTCGGCTTCAGGTTCCAGGAGACGCGACCGAGCCCGGGGACGCCGGGCGCGACGACGCGCGCGACGGGCTGGCCGTCGGCGTTCTCGATCGAGACCTTCACCGGGTCGCCTGTCGCCTCCTTCACCCAGAACGTGATGAGCGCCCCTTCCTTCGGGTTCTCGCCGCGGAAGTCGCCCTTGCCGGCCGAGTCGGCCCAACCGGGGAGGAGGTGCCGCGCCACCGCGGGGCGGGGCGGGAAGAGGTGAAGCGCCTTTGCGCGCACCGCGGGGGTCAGCTCCTGGAGCGCGGTGGAGTCGTCGATGATGAAGAGGCTTCGGCCGTGCGTCGCCACGACGATGTCCTGGTCGCGGTCGTGGATCGCGACGTCGTCGACCGGGACCGTCGGCAGGTCGCCGAGCTTCGTCCAGCTCTTTCCTCGGTCGAGCGAAACGTAGAAGCCGTACTCCGTCCCCGCATAGAGGAGGTCGGGGTTCTTCGGATCCTCGCGGACGAGCTCGGCCGGCTCGTCCTTCGGAAGGTTCCCCGCAATCGGTGTCCAGGTCCGGCCGAGGTCGGCGGTCCGGTAGAGGAGCGGTGAGTGGTTCCCGCTCCGATAGGCCGAGACCGCGAGGTACGACACCTTCTCGTCGTGGTGTCCGGCTTCGACGCGGACGATCCACTGCCCCTTCGCCTCCGCGGGGAGGAAAGCGGTCAGGTCGGTCCACGCCGCCCCGCCGTCGGTGGTGACGTGGAGCTTCCCATCGTCGGTCCCGGCCCAGAGGAGGCCGGCTTTGAGGGGCGATTCGGAAAAGGCGTAGACGACGCCGTAGTTCTCCGCGCCGCTGCCGACCGTGCGCATCTTCGAGAGTTCCTGCGTCGAGAGGTCGGGGCTTACGGCCGTGAACTTCTCCCCCTTCTCTGTCACACGGAAGACGCGGTTGCCGCCGAGGAACATCGTCCCCTTCTCGTGCCGACTCGCCACGAGCGGCGAGTTCCAGTGGAAGCGGAAAGCGGGCTGGCCCTCGGTGGGCTCCGGACGGAGGTTCTTCACCTGGCCGCTCCCGAGGTGCATCCGGTGGATGTACCCCTCCTGCGACTCGGCGTAGACGAGGTTGCGGTCCGTCGGGTCGAAGACGCACCAGAAGCCGTCGCCCCCGCCCACCTGAATCCAGTCGGAGTTGACGATGCCGTCCTTCGTGTAGGTCCGGCTCGGACCGACCCAGTTCGTGTTGTCCTGCAGCCCCCCGCAGATCCGGTACGGGGTCGAGTCGTCGAGGGAGATCCGGTAGTACTGCCCTGACGGAATCTTGTCGACGTGGTCCCACGTCCCGCCCGCATCGGCGCTCAGGTAGGCGCCGCCGTCGGTCCCCAGGAGGAGCCTCGGCGAAGCGGGCTTCCTCTCCGGTTCGGGCGGTTCGCCCTCCCTCGGCGGCGCAGGGTGACGCGGTACGGGCGACCCCGCGACGACGAGCTCGTGACAGTCGGGGTGGACCTTCTGGAAGAGGTCCTCGCGGAACGACTTTCCGCCGTCGTCCGAGACGGAGAGCCCGTACCCGAGGACGTAGACGCGCTGGTCGTTGGCCGGGTCGACCCGGATCTGGCTGAAGTAGAAGGGGCGAGGGTTCAGGCGGGAGGCGCGGACCCAGGTGTCGCCGCCGTCCGTCGAGCGGAAGACGCCGCCGGCGCGGCTCTCGATCTCGTCGATGCCGCTCGTTCCCCCGGCGTCGCTCTGGACGACGGCCAGGACGACCTTCGGGCTCGCCGCGGTGACGGCGAGGCCGATTCGCCCCGTCCAGGGCGGGAGACCGTTCGCCAGCTTCTTCCACGTGTCGCCGCCGTCCGTCGAGCGGAAGACGCCGCCCGCGTCGCGGCCGGCGGTGAGCGAGGTGCCGTAGGTGAAGGAGTGCGGCGTGCGGCGGCGGGCGTAGAGGGCGGCGTAGACGACGTTCGGGTCGGCAGGGGAGAGGACGACGTCGACGCAGCCGGTGTCGGCGTCGTCGGGAACGGTGGCCGAGAGGACCTTCGTCCAGCTCTTCCCGCCGTCCTTCGTCCGGAAGAGGCCGCGCTCGCCCCCTTTCGTCCAGAGGTCGCCCGAGGCGGCGACGAAGGCGACGTTCGCGTCCTTCGGGTGGACGCGGATCCGGCCGATCGCGCGGCTCGACGCGAGTCCGGCCCGGGTCCAGGTGTCGCCGCCGTCCGTCGAGCGGAAGACGCCGTTCCCGAAGCCCGCACTGTTGCGGTCCGTCGCCTCGCCCGTCCCGATCCAGATTACCCGGGGGTCCGACGGCGCCACGGAGACGGCGCCGATCGAGAAGACCTTCTCCTTCTCCATGAGCGGAGAGAAGGTCGAGCCGCCATTCGTCGTCTTCCAGAGCCCGCCGGTCGCATGGCCGAGGTAGAAGGTGGCGGGGTCCTCCGGGTCGACGGCGATGGAGACGACGCGCCCGCCCATGACGGCGGGGCCGATGGAGCGCGCCTTCAACGCAGCGAGCTGGGCAGCGGGGGGTGTCGCCGGGAGGGAGGGCGCAGCCGGAGCCGTCAGAGCCTTCGCGGCGAGAAGGAGCGCGACGGCGGCGAGGCCGGAGCTCACTTGCCGAGCTCCCCGGCTGCGCGAGCGGCCGTCTCGATACCGCGCGCGAGGACGGAACGGATCCGCCCGTCCTCCATGGCGAGGATGCCGGCGATCGTGCAACCGGCGGGGGTCGTCACGTCGTCCTTCAGCGCCGCCGGGTGGCGGCCGGTCTGCAGGACCATCTCCGCGGCGCCGAGCGCCGCCTGGGCGGCGAGCTCGATGGCGGCCGCGCGCGGCAGACCGCGCATGACGCCGCCGTCGGCGAGCGACTCGAGGACGACGTAGATGAACGCCGGGCCGCTCGCCGAGAGGGCGGTGACCGTGTCCAGGTGCTTCTCCTCGAGCTCCATCGTTCGCCCCATCGTGGAGAAGATGTCGAGGGCCACGGCGGCGTGCTCGTCGCTGGCGTACGTCCCTTTCGAGACGACCGTCATCCCCTTCCCGATGAAGCAGGGAGTGTTCGGCATCGCACGGACGACGGGAATCCCCTCCCCGAGCGCCTCCTTGAGAGCGGCGGTCGAGACGCCTGCCGCGATCGAGATGACGAGTGGTGCGTGCCCGAGCGCCCCCTTCGCCTTCAGCCCTTCGCACGCTCTCACCACGTCCATCGGCTTGAGGCAGAGGACGAGGATGTCGGCCTCGCGGGCCGCCTCGACGTTGTCGGTCGTGCAGAGCAGGCCCAGTGCCTGGGAGAGCTTCTCCGCGGTCTGACGGGTCCGCGCCGTGCAGGCGAGCTGGGAGGCCTCGACTTTCCCCGAGCGGAGAAGGCCCCCCGCGAGCGCGCGTCCCATGGTCCCTGACCCGATGATGGCGATCCGCCTGCCGCTGAGCATTTGTCCGTCTCCTGTGCCTTTCGAAGGGCGGGCGGATCGTACTTGACGGGGTCGGAGCGCGTGTCCCGCCGTAGAATGTCGGGTCGCGGAGGAGCCCCTGGACGACGGCACCAGGACCATGGAGGCCGGACTGCATGCGGTGCCCGTCGGGCCCGCCGTTTCGGGCGTGCGCCTCTTCGCTCCCGGAACCGCCCTGGGCTCGAGGTTCGAGGTGCGTTCGGTCCGGGGTGTCGGCGGCTCGGCCGTCGTCTACTCGGCCTTCGACCGCGAGCTGAAGCAGTCCGTTGCCCTCAAGGTCCTGCGCGCCGACCGGACGACGCCGGAGGCGTTGACGAGGCTCAAGCGCGAAGTTGCCGTCGCCCGCCAGGCGGCGAGCCCCCGCCTCGTTCGCGTCTTCGACATCGACACGTCGGGGGAGTCGATCTTCCTGACGATGGAGGACGTGGAGGGCGGTTCACTGAAGGACCGCCTGGCGGGCGAGAGGCTCCCGCTCGACGAGACGCTCCGGATCGCCGGGGAGATCCTGGAAGGGCTGGCAGCCCTTCACGGTCTCGGCATCGCCCACCGCGACGTGAAACCGGGCAACGTCCTCCTCGGCGCGGACGGCGCGGTGAAGCTCGCCGATTTCGGCCTCGCCCGCAGGCTCGAGGTCGACGAGACCCGCGCCACTTCCGTGAACGCGTTCGTCGGGACGGTCGACTACGTCTCGCCCGAGCAGGCCCTCGGCCGCGAGCTGGACGGCCGGAGCGACCTCTACTCCTTCGGCGTCACGCTCTACGAGATGCTGACGGGCGGCATCCCGTTCCGCCGCGACTCGGCCATAGGGACGGCGCTCGCCCACGTGAAGGACCCGCCGCCGCGCCTGCGCTCTGTCCGGCCCGGCGCACCGGCGTGGCTCGAAGCCTTCGTCGACCGGCTTCTCGCCAAGTCGCCCGAGGAGAGGTACCCGACGGCGGACGCCGCGCTGACCGACCTGCGGGCGCGACGTTCGACGGGCTCGGCGGGCCGACGCGGGCGGCGGCGGGCCCTCGCCGCCGCGGCGCTGCTCGCGGCCGCCGCCCTCGCCGGTCTCCTCGTCCGTCCGCTTCTCGTCCGCTCCCCGGTCCCCGTCCGGTTCGCAATGCGTGCGGACGGGCGCGGAATCGTCGCGCTGGACGCGAAGGGACGTGCGCTCTGGGAGCGGGCCGATGTGCCGGTCGTCGGTGCCATCCGCTTCTACCGGAGGCCGGGAGGAGAGAGGGGACTCGCCGCGGTCGCCAACGCGAACGTCCGCCTGGAGAAGACAGGCGCGAGGATCGCCCTTCTCGATCCCGCATCGGGCTCGACCCGAAGGGAGATCCGCGTCGCAGCCCCCAGCGAATCGAGGGCCTGGGAAATGCAAGATCGCTGGACCTTCGGGTCCCTCGACACCGTCGACGTGGACGGCCTGGACGGGGACGAGCTCGTCCTCTCGTTCGTCGATCCCGAGCAGTTCCCATCGGTGGTCGTCCTCGTCGATCCGGAGACGGGGGTCTCGCGGCCGCTCCTCTGCGGCAGCGGGCATCAGTTCTACCTGGGATCCGTCGACCTCGACCGGGACGGGCAGAAGGAGCTCCTCTTCGGCTCCACGGCGAACCGGCTCGGGCAGTACGCCGCAGTCGCCGCCATTCGCCCGGCCGCCTTCGCCGCCACAGGGGAATCCAGCAGGACCGTGAGCCCGCCTGCCGCAGCGTCCCCCGATCTTCCGATCTTCGAGGAGCGCCTCCAGGAGCTGGCCTGGTATGCACTCGGACCGGCTTCCCTGTCAGCACCCACCCGAAAAGTGGAGATCGACCCGGTCCGTCGGGTTCTCCGGTTCACGGGCCTGTCGGCCGAGCCGTTCGAGCTGGACTTCGACGGTTTCCCTGTCGGGGTCCCCACGGCGCTCGGGCCGCGAGACCGGCAGGCGTGGCGCACCTCGGCCTGGCTTCTGCTGGGACGCGCCGCCCGGCTCGCGGAGGGAGGCGATCCAGCCGGAGCCGCCTCCGTGGCGGCCGAAGCCGTCGCGACGATCGCTCCCGCGTCAGACCCGTCAACCCTCGAGTGGGCACGGCGGTCCGAGGCGAGATTCCGGATCGAGGCGGGGGAGACGGAAGCGGGTGAGCGGAAGTTTCGCGAGATCTTCCACGACGCTGTTGCCCCGGTCTCCGTCGCGCTGGATGCCGCGCGGGCCTTTCACCTCGCGGGCAAGCTGTCGCGCGCGATCCCGTGGTACCGCGAAGCCGTCCGCGGCCACGGCGACCGGGAGGAGCTGTGGATCGTCGGCGACGCGCTTGCGGACGCGGTCCTTGCCTTCGGCGAGCTGGGACGGCTCGAAGACGCTCTCGCGCTCGTCGAGGGGACGCCGGTGGAATGGGGATTCAAGGAAGAGATGACGGCCCTCGCCCACTGGCGGGTGGGGCGGCCCGCGGCGATCGTGCCGGGTAACGAGCTCTCGACGGCTCTTCGCCGGCTCTGGCTTCTCGAGGAACGCCTCGCCGGCGGCGAGGACGCCGGAGCGCTTCTGGTGGCCGTAAACGCGGAGAAAGGGAGAAGCTTCGGCGAAGCGGACCTCTTCGCTCTCCTTCAGGCCGAGCTTTTCCTCCGCACGGGAAAGGCCGCACAGGCCTGGAAGCTCGCCTCTCCGGCGTTCTCCGCCCTCCGGGCCCGGCGAGAGAGGGACGTCACGGCGCGCGGGCATCTCGGACTCGCCGCCGACCGGGCCGCCCGCGCCGCCGAGGCGGCTGGCGAGAGAGCCACGGCCCTGAAGATCCGTTCCGAAACCCGGCGCTTCCTCGCCGCAGCCCGCTGACCGTTCGCTCGGGGCGACGTTTCGACCCCGAAATGGCTCCCCTGCCGGACGGGGTCTAGAATCCGCCCCGCCCGTCCGGGCGAACGAGATTCGGAAGAGGTGTCTGGGAAATGAAAGTCCACGAGTACCAGGCGAAGGAGATCCTCCGTCGCTACGGTGTTACGACCCCGAAGGGATACGTGACCGACAACCCGGAGGAGGCCCGCCGGATCGCGAAAGAGCTCGGCGGCAAGGCCGTCGTGAAGGCTCAGATCCACGCCGGCGGTCGCGGCAAGGGGGGCGGCGTCAAGCTGGCAAAGACCCCCGACGAGGCCTTCGAGCACGCCAAGGCGATCATCGGCATGCAGCTCGTCACGCACCAGACCGGCCCCGAGGGGCGCAAGGTCAAGAAGGTGCTCGTCGAGGAGGCGGCCAATATCGCCCAGGAGCTCTACGTCGGCATCACGCTGGACCGCGCGATCGGCAAGCCGGTCCTGATGGCGTCGAAGTTCGGCGGCATGGAGATCGAGGAGGTCGCCCACAAGGACCCGACGGCGATCCTCAAGGAGCCCTTCGACGCGATCGCCGGTCTTCAGCCCTTCCAGGCGAGGAAAGTCGCCTATGCGCTCGGGCTGACGGGCGACACGCACAAGCAGGCGGTTCCCTTCCTCCTCGCCCTCGCGAAGGCCTACGTCGAGACCGACTGCTCCCTCGCCGAGATCAACCCGCTCATGATCACCGGCGCGGGTGACGTCGTGGCGCTCGACGCCAAGATGACTTTCGACGACAACGCCCTCTTCCGCCACCTCGACATCAAGGAGTTCCGCGACCTCGACGAGGAGGACCCGCTCGAGGTCGAGGCGTCGAAGTTCAACCTGAACTACATCAAGCTCGACGG
>DIAY01000115.1:13003-13131 GCA_002414905.1 Holophagales bacterium UBA5066
TCGACGTGGGCGGCGGCGCCAACGAGGAGCAGGTCAAGAACGCGATGCGGATCATCCTCTCGGATCCGAACGTGAAGGGCGTCCTCATCAACATCTTCGGCGGCATCATGCGGTGCGACATCATCGCC
>DIAY01000243.1:0-523 GCA_002414905.1 Holophagales bacterium UBA5066
ACGATCCGCGAACAGGCCCGCGCCCTGAAGGCCGCGTTCGCGCCACGCTTCCCGAGACTGAAGGTCCGCTACGCGCTCAAGGCGAACACGAACGTCGAGATCGTCCGGCTCGTCCTCTCGGAAGGGCTCTCCCCCGAGGTCGTCTCCGAGGGAGAGATCCGCGCCGCCCTCCTCGCCGGGGCGAAGGGCTGCGACGTCCTCTTCTCTTCCTCCTCGAAGAGCCCGTCCGAGATCGAGTTCTCCCTTCGGCACGACGTCATCCTGAACGTCGACAACCTCGACGAGCTCGCACAGGTTTCCGCGGCCGCGACGCGCCTCGGGACGACCGCGCGCATCTCCTTCCGGATCAACCCGGGCGTCGACCCCGACACCCTCCATCAGATCAATACCGGCTGCATCGAGTCGAAGTTCGGCGTCCACCTCGACGCGGGGATTGCACGCAAGGCTTACGAGACCGCCAGGGACCTCCCGGGCCTCGCGATCACCGGGATCCACTGCCACATCGGCTCGCAGATCACCTCCA
>DIAY01000243.1:820-9264 GCA_002414905.1 Holophagales bacterium UBA5066
GGGCGATTCCTCGTCGCGCAGGCGGGTGTCCTGGTCGCCCGCGTCAACTCCGTCAAGACGACCCCGGTGAAGACGTTCGTCAACGTCGACGCCGGTTTCAACACCCTCATGCGGCCGGCGCTCTACGGCGCTCAGCACCGCGTCCGCGTCGTCGGCCGCACGGCGGCCCCGGCGACCCTCGACGTCGCCGGCGACGTCTGCGAAACGGGCGACATCCTTGCCGAGGGGAGGCTCCTCCCGAGGCCCGAGGCGGGCGACCTCGTCGTCTTCCTCGACGCCGGCGCGTACGGCTTTGCGATGGCGAGTGAATACAACGCCCGCCCGCTCCCGGCCGAGGTCCTCGTCGACGGCGACGAGGTTCGCGTCATCCGTCGCCGCGGGACGTTCGAGGAGCTGCACCGCAGCGAGCCGGGAAGGTAGGCGAGCGAGGACGACAGGATCACGTCGCGATCTTCACGTCTGGGTAGCAAAATGCTACCCTCCTCTCATGGGACAGCCGGTGAAGCTCTCCGACAGCCTCGTTCTCGACGCCCGGGTCGTGGGCGAGAGCTCGCAACGATCGATTGCGGGCCAGATCGAATTCTGGGCGCGGCTCGGGCGGGCGGTCGAACCGACCCTCCGAACGGAGGAGGCCCTCCGGATCAAGGCCCTGGGCGACCTGCGGCCGCTCTCGGAGTGCCTCGAACTCGTCGACACGAAGGCGGGGCACGCGAGGGTCCGGGCCGTGCTCGCCTCAGGACCGTGGCCCCACTTTGAGCCGGCAAAGGGCCGGCCCGGTTTCATCGTCCGAATCGAGGAGGACGGGACGAGAACCGTCGGACGCTTCGTCAACCGGGCCTTCCGACGCGCGCCCCGGCCTTGACCTACCCGTTCGACACGCGGCCCGTCGTCGTCGCGCTGGCCGGGCCAAACGGAGCGGGCAAGTCGACCTTCTACCGCGCGCACCTCCAGGCGGCAGGGCTGAGATTTGCCAATGCCGACGACCTCTCCCGCGATCTCGGCATCGGTTCCTACGAGGCCGCCGAGGTCGCCGCGCACCTGAGACAGGCGCTGGTCGAGCAACGAGAGAGCTTCGTCTTTGAGACCGTCTTCTCCGACCCCGTCAGCGACAAGCTCTCGTTCCTGCGCGACACCGCCGTCCACGGCTACAACGTCGTCCTCTGCTTCATCGGCCTCGACAGCCCCGCTCTCAGCGAGGGGCGCGTCGCGATGCGCGTCGCCCAGGGCGGCCACGACGTCCCGTCAGAAAAGCTGCGCGCGCGCTACCCCAGGACACTCCGCAACCTCGCGGCCGCGACCCCCGACCTGCCACACGTCCTCGTCTACGACAACAGCGACATGAGTCACCCGTTCCGGCAGGTCGCCCGGCTCGAGAAGGGCAAGCTGGTCTTCGCCGCCACGCCCGCACCCCGCTGGCTGAAGCTCAGATAGAGCGAAGAAGCGGTCGGACCAGCGGATCGTTCAGGGCGGGCACAGGCGGCACCTCAGCGTCCATCGACCAGGGTGTCGGGAACGTCCCGACGTCCGGTTCGATCGCGGTCACCCCTGTGCTCGGCATTCCATGCCGCCTGACCGTGGCCGGCCCCGGGGGATCGACGAGCGCGACAGTGACGATCTCGGCCGTCCCGTCGACCTACGCCGGGACCTGGATCCTCCCCTCCTCCGCTCTAACGGCCGGGCAGAACGCCTTCCGGACGACCGGCCTGGTTCCGATGAACCCGGCGGCCGAGCCCGCGAGTGTCAGCATCAAGTTCCTCGGACATGATGGAAACGGCCCCTCCGGCCCCGAGCAGGTCTCCTCGATCTCGCCTCGTTCGACGCGGACCTGGCTCGACGTACCCGGATCCATCTTCGGCCGCGAGGCGGACTGGGACCCGATCCTGATCCGCGCCACCGTCGCGACTCTCGTCGCCCGGGGCCAGACCTGGACCGCGTCTCCGACGGGTGGATCCTACGGCCAGAGCGTCCGGGCCATCGGCACCGCCGAGGCGATCGGGTCGACGGCTAAGGTCATCGCTGGCATCCGGCAGGACTCGCTGTTCCGGACGAATATCGTCCTCGCGAACATGAAGGAGTCGAACGCGACCGTCACGGTGAGCCTCCTCCTGCCGGACGGCACGACGGCCACGCTCCAGACCGTTTCTATCGGACCTCTCGGCTTCCTGCAGCTGAACGTCAAGGACAACCTCGGCGTGACGAACATCACTGGCGGGAGCTTCATGATCACCTGCACGACCCCAGGGGACCAGGTGGCTGCGTATGCCTCCGTGAGCAACGCGTCGACGGCGGATCCCAGGACGCTCCTGGCTCGGTAAGGGACCTTCCCCAGACCTTTCCAGACACCTTCCCCTCAGCGGGGCCGCCCTCCGGCGGCTCCGCTTTCCATTTCGAGGTACGGCTTAGACCTCACGCGACCTTCCGGTACGGCACAGACTGGCTCGTAGCCTGCTGATTCCGGGCAAACCCCGGGGCGCCCTGCGGCCTGGCGTCCCCCTCCCGACTATCTGAGATAGCATCTCGGAGAACACCCGGGCAGCAGAGACCAACCGGAACCAGGTGGCTCCGATGGAGCCGCTCTACAGTCACAGGGGGCTTCGATGCGTCGATTTCTCACCGCGCTACTCGCTCTCGCGGCAATCGCAGGCACGGCTTCGGAGTCCTGGGCCGGAATGCCTGCAGCACCGCCCGTCCTCGGGGAACCGATTCCCTTTACGGGCGCGCGGACGAAGCCAAACCTCGCCCTCCTCCTGGCGCCGAAGGAGAAGGCAGACGAGAGCGAGGCGACGCACGAGGGGAAGAAGTACTGGGAAGCACGCGCGGAATGGGACGCGCTGCAGACAAGCGAGCTCCCAAGCGCTCCGATCCTCAGATCCGTAGCAGAGGAGATTTACCGCGAGCGCCTCCGGTACCGGAAGCAGGACGGTGGTCCCCAGCCTTTGAACGCGACGCTCGCCGCGGCGGGCTGGAAGTCGCTGGGGCCGACGACCGACGCGGGTCGGGTTCGCGACTACGCCTTCACGCGCGACGGTTCGAAGCTCTACGTCGCAACGGCGAACGGCGGCATCTGGCTTCTCACGCGCCAAGGCGGGGCCGGTTCCGACTACGGGAATCCGGTGAACCTCACCGACGATCTTCCGCTCCTGACGTTCGGGACCGTCGCCGTCGCGCCCTCGAACCCGAACATCGTTTATGCCGCTACTGGTGAACAAGCCCCCGGGAGCGGCGCGAAGGTCAGCGGCCTCGGGACCCTCCGCTCCACGGACGGCGGCTCCACGTGGAACTTCAACACCATGTCCGTCCAGGGCGGCTGGTTCGACGTCGTCCCGTCGCCGTATTCATACGACCTCGACGTCCACCCGACCAACCCTGACGACGTCCTCCTCGGAACGGCCGACGGAATCTTCCGGTCGAAAGACGGCGGCCGTACCTGGGTGAACCGGCTCCCGTCGACCGGCTCCAACTCCTATTCCTCGCTGGAACTCCGGCGCCAGGGCGTGAACCTGGCGCGCAGCCCCGCTACCCCCAACGTCGTCTGGGCGGGCCTCTGGGGCGGCTTGGGCTACTCGACGGACGGCGGCGATACGTGGCAGGTCCTTTTCGAGGACATTGCTCAACAGGTCGGATACAACGGCCTCCCGATCCGATCTCTCGTCGCCATCGCCCCGTCGAACCCGAACCGGATCTACTGGCTCGTTGCCGGCTACGAGAACGGCAAGGGCTACTCCCAGATCGGAGTCTTCAGAAGCGACAACGGGGGGCAGGACTGGAGCACGGCGCTGGGCCCGCCCTCGGGCCAGGGTTACCCGCTCATCGCCGGCACACAGGCGTGGACCTTCCTCGGCATGGCCGTCGACCCGACGAACCCTGATCGGGTCATAGCCGGCGGCCTCGACACGTGGCGATCCGAGGACGGCGGCCTCAGCTGGACACAGATCTCGCAATGGACCCTCCCCGAGCGGCACCCGCAGTTCTGCCACGCCGACGTCGACGTCATTGCCTTTGAGCCCGGTCTTCCGAACTTCTGGATGGGGACTGACGGAGGGCTCTTCCGCTCGACGAATGGCGGCCGCTCCTTCATCTGGAAGAACGACGGCGTCGTCGCCCGGATGTTCTCCTCGCTCGCCCAGCACCCGACGGACCCATACCGCCTCTACGCGGGGACCCAGGACAACGGCACGATGCGACTTTCTGGCGACAGCACGGCCGCATGGAAGAAGGTCTTCTTCGGCGATGGCTATGACTGCGCCGTGAACTACCAGAACCCGAACATCGTCTACGCCACGAATTACAACGGCTACACGTCAAGAGCCGACGACGGAGGCGAGAGCGAGGAGTCGTTCCGTCTCACGACCTGTCCCGCGGACGCCAAGTCCGACGCGCAGTGCACCGTTCCGCCCGTCACCTCCTTCCGGTCCCGGCTGGCGATGGACCCGGTCGATCCGCGCGTCCTCTACACGATGACCGACCGGATTTACCGGACGTCGAACGGGGCCGCGACCCCCTCCGACTGGCAACCCGTCTTCGCCGAGTACTTCTGCGCTGACGGCATCTCGACCCAGCCCTGCCCGGCCGTCCAGAAGAGCTACGCCAGCTGCTCGTCGATCTCGATCAACCCGCGCGACAGGAACCGCGTCGCCTTCGGTACTTCCGCCGGCTACCTCGTCATCACGGTCAACGGCTTCCAGACCACGAGTCTCCTCAACATCGGAAGCCGGATCAACGCAATCGCCTGGGACCCGGCCGACGCGAACGCGTTCTACATCGGCCTCGAGAGCGCTACGGAGGTGATCTCCGGCCAGGGGTCTCACGTCATCTGGCGCATCGCCTCGCTCGACCAGTCGCAGAAGACCGCTGCTGCTGCGGCGTCTGGCATCGGGGTCCCGGTCACGTACGCCGGCGGTTCGTTTAGCTACTCCGCTCCTGTCGACAGCCTCGCCATCTCACCCACTGACGCGAACCTGATGTTTGCCGGGACGAAGTACGGGATCTTCCGCTCGGCGAACAAGGGCCAGTCCTGGAGCCGCTTCGGCGATGACTTCCCGGCGACGTGGGTCTCGTACCTCCTCTTCTCGCCCGACGGTAGCAAGCTCCGTGCGGCGACCTGGGGCCGCGGGATGTGGGAGATCAACCCGCTCGGAGGCTCGACGGGGCCGACGTCGCCCCCGACCGCCGACTTTGCCTTCAGCCCGACGAGCCCAAAACCCGGGCAGAGCATTTCGTTCTTCGACCGTTCGCAGGGCGGCGCCTCCAGCTGGACCTGGGCGTTCGGCGACGGGACGCCCTCGTCCGTTCAGAACCCGACGAAGGTCTACTCGAATCCCGGCACGTTCAACGTTACCCTGACCGCCAGGAACGCCGTGGGGAGCCGGTCGGTGACGAAGGCCGTCACGGTGAGCTATGGGTCCACGGGGACCGGGAATGTCTACACGTACCTTCTGCCGATCGTCCTGACGAACTCCGGCGCTGGTGGCGCCTTCTTCACGTCCGAGCTGACGCTGACGAACCGGGCCGGCAAGACGCTGAACCTCACATTTCGCGCGAAGGGCTCGTTCGAGGCCTCGTCGACCTACTCTCTGCCACCTGGGCAGCAGATCCACCCGGACATCTTCACTTTCCTCTCCAGCTCAACCGGAATGAGCGTCCCGGCGGGGAACAAGACGGCCGCGCTCCGCATCGAGGTCGCCGGTGCGGACAACCTCGTCCAGTTCGGGGCCCAGGTACGGGTCACCACGCCCCCGAACGACAGCCTCCGTGCCCAGGGAGTCACCGGCCGGTTCGGCCTGGCGTTCCCGGCCACTCCGCTCGGACGTGGGGCGGTCAATGAGGCTTTCGTCTTCGGCCTTCAGCAAACCTCGAACGTCGGCTCGCCCGGCACGCGCTCGAACCTCGCATGCGTGAATGCCGGAGGCGGGTCGGGAGGGTCTATCCGGCTGGAGGTGACGTACCGGGACGGCGACACCGGGGTAGCACACGCGACGCGGGACATCTTCGACCTCGCGGCCTTCCAGTGGGATCAGAGGTCGACGCCGCTCGCCACGCGCGGCCTGAGGTACGGGTACGCTGACGTAAAGCGCGTGTCGGGAAACGATCAGTTCGTCTGCTACGGAGTCCTCAACGACAACCTCAATGGAGATGGTGCCTTTGTCCCGATGGTGAAAAACGACGCGCCGTCGAAGACGTCGGTCGCCATCATCCCGGTCGTCCTCGAAGCCGCGGGCTACACGTCGGAGATGACGTTCGCGAACCGGACACTCAGGACCATCTCGGGACTTTTCGCCCTGCTCCCCTACGCGGACCCGATCCCCGACTGGGGGTACTTCGACCTGCCCGCCGGAACGCAGTTCACGATTCCGAACATCATCGGCGAGCTCCGGGACATCGGCTTCAACGCGCCGGCCGGGACCATCGGGGCCGTCTTCGTCCAGTTCCTCGACGGGGAATTCCGCGTCGACCAGAGCGACACACAGGCGGAGATCCCGACGAGCGACGGCTACATTGGTGTGAGGACTACGACGTCGCGTGCCGGCGGTCAGCTTGGCCTCGCGTACGGCTACACGCCCGTCGGGGAAGGGGCCGACACCGAAGCCTGGGTCTACGGCCTCCAACAGACGGGGACCCGCGGGCAGGAGGGGGGAACGCGCTCTAACATGGCCGTCGTCCACGCGCTCGGAGGGAATGTTGAGGACCTGAGGCTCGAGGTGACGTACTTCGCCGCTGACGGACGCGAGCTCGGGAAAGAGCCCCAGTGTGCACCCTGCACCCTCGCACCGGGTCAATGGAAGCAGTTCAATACGCCCCTCGCGGCCTTCGGAGCCGCTCAGGGATATGCGCGGATACGAAGGGTCTCCGGCTCGGATCAGTTTCTTGCCTATGCCGTCCTCAACGACCAGGGAAACGACGACGGGAGCTACGTACCCATGATCGTCCCGTAGCCTGCCCGGTCGCCATGACCATACCGCGGCGGCCGAGCCTATGATTCGGCCGCCGTGACGCACGAACACGAAATCTCCACGACGGGCCGCCGCATCTGGGGCGGCTCGTTCCTTTTCTCCGTCTCCGTCCTCCTCGCCTCCTGCACGGCCGTCCGACCCTCGACAGGACCGACCCCGTCCGCCGTCCCCGGGTCCGCCCTTCCGGGCCGCGCTCCGTCCGTCTCCTCGCTCTCCCTCCACGAGAAGGCGGGGCAGGTCGTCATGGTCGGCTCGCGCGGCGTTTACCGCGCCGAGGACGACCCGGAATACCTCGACCTCGCGAGGCTCGTTTCCGAGGACGAAATCGGCGGGGTGATCTGGTTCCTCTCGACCCCGCTCGAGACGGCCGACCTGAATCACCGCCTCGCGGCGAAGGCGAAAGTCCCGCTCCTCGTCGCCGCCGACCTCGAGTCGGGCCCCGGGATGCGCTTCCCCGATCTCGTCTTCGGCCCTTCGGCGATGGCCGTCGCCGCCACGGGGGACCTCGACCTCGCGAGGCGCCGCGCCCGGGCGACGGCCGAGGCGGCCCGCGCCCTCGGCATCCATGTCGTCTTCGCACCGGTCGCCGACGTGAACAACAACCCCGACAACCCCGTCATCAACGTGAGGAGCTTCGGCGAAGAGCCCGCGGCGGTCGGCCGTTTCGTCGCCGCGACCGTGAAGGGGCTCCAGGAAGGCGGGGTCCTGGCGACGCTCAAGCACTTTCCCGGGCACGGCGACACCGCCACCGACTCGCACCGCTCCCTCCCTGTCCTCGCCTTCGACCGCGCGCGGCTCGACGCCGTCGAGCTCGTCCCGTTCCGGGCCGGCCTCGAGGCGGGAGCTCGCAGCGTCATGACCGCGCACCTGTCCGTCCCGGCTCTGGACGCGACGCCCGTTCCCGTTCTTCAGAACGCCGTGCGCACGCACGACTTCACCGACGACGTCACCGAGGTCGAGAGGAACGGAACGCTCCCGGCCACGCTCTCCGCCGGCATCACGACGAAGCTCCTGCGCGAGGAGATGCACTTCGACGGCCTCGTCTTCACGGACGCGATGACGATGGGGGGCGTCGTGGCCCACTTCGAGACCGGTGAGGCCGCCGTCCGCGTCCTGGAAGCCGGGGGCGACGTCGTCCTGATGCCTCCCGATGCCAGGGTCGCCATCGAGGCGATCGTCGCCGCGGTGACGAGCGGCCGCCTTCCCGAGGCCCGGCTGGACCAGGCGGTCGCGCGGATGCTCGCCGAGAAGGAGCGTCTCGGACTCTTCCGGGAGCGGGGCCTCCCTCTCCACGAGATCGCCACTCGGGCGGGAACGCGCCCCCAGAGGGCGGTCGAGGAAGAGGTTGCCCGGCGCGGTCTGACGCTGGTCCGCGAGGCCGAAGGAGCCCTTCCCTTCCGCTCCGGCGCGAAGCTCCTCGCGCTGGCCATCCACGACGACCGGGCCTCCGTGGCGATCGACACGACGCTGCAGTCCGAGCTGAAGAAGAGGGCG
>DIAY01000003.1 GCA_002414905.1 Holophagales bacterium UBA5066
AGCTCGGCGTCCTCGGCGACGTCGGGTTCGTCTACACCGTCCGCGTCGACCGGGCGAACCTGTCGCGCGTGGCCGGACGTTTGCGGGCGCTCGTCATGCTCTCGGAGCTGCCCGTCGTTCCCGAGCCGCCGGAGGGCGCGCTGCGCCTCGATGGGCCGCTCACGGACGAAGTCCGCCAGGCGCTCCCTCGGGACCTCGCCGCGCTCTCCCTGGAGGACTTCACGAAGGTCTTCCTTCCCCCGGAGGACCTGCTCCGGTTCCTTTCGCGGGTGACGTGCAGCGTGAGGCGGGGCTTTCGGCTCCTCGGCGTTGTGCCCGCGCTGCGGGACGTGAGCTCGGAGGAGCTGTACCACGCGGTGGGGCCGGCGGTCGCCGCGCGGCTCCTTCCGAACCCGTACGAGGTGGCCGCGTGAGCCGGGACGTCTGGACGTACGCGGGAGCGGACGATCTCTGGCTGCGCTTCCTGCCCCAGACCCCGTTTGGACGGGCCGCGAAGGCGCGGATGATCCCGATGACCGAGCGCTCCGTGCTGGAGGAACGCTACGACCTCACGGACGCGGCCCTCGCCCTCCTGGCCGCGCACGACGGCGACCGCGTGACGCTCGACCGGATTCACCATCACTTGAAGAGGCTTCCCCGCCTTCCCGTCGCCTCGCAGGAGGCGTTCGACGAGGTGGAGGTCTTCCAGCTCAAGAAGTTCCTCTTCAATCACAGGAGCCTCCTCGCCCTCCTGCCGGAAGCGCTGAGGCAGCGGTTCGGGCTGAAGGAGCTCCCCGGCGGGCTCGTCGAGCTTCTCGGGACGGGACGCCAGGGGGACGAGTCGTTCTACATCGCCGACGCGTACGACCCCGAGCTCGCCGAGGTCCGCCGAGCTCTGCGGGAGACCGGCGCCGCCTCGCGTCGTCTGCGTGAGGAGTACGACGTTGCCGTCTTCGCGCGGTGGGGCTTCACCTTCGGGGGGCACGCGTTCCTCCTCGTGCCACGGGAGAGGATCGAAGACCCTTCGCTCGCCGCGACATTCCTCGACCTCGAGCCGTGGGACGCCAGCCGGCTCTGCGTCCGCCCGCGCCCCGGCGCCGAGGCGCTGCGACTCGCCGAGGAGACCACGACCCTCCTCTCCCGGGAGCGCTCGCTCGAGGCGCAAGTTCTGGCGGCGATCTCCGCGCCGCTGCGCGAGGCGATCCCTGATTTCCTCGACCAGGCCCGGGCCATCGAAGGGTTCGACCTCGCGCTTGCCGGGGCAAGCCTCGCGAAAGAGGCCGGGCTGACCCGGCCGTTCCTCCACGACGGAGAGATCGTCGTCGAGCGCGGCCGGCACCTTCCGACGGAGGCGCTCTGCGAGAGCCTCGGCACGACTTACACGCCGCTCGACGCCACGTTCGACGGCGGTCCGACCGTGGTCTTCGGTTCGAACATGGGAGGGAAGACGGTCGTCCTGAAGACGCTCGCGTTCCTTCAGCTCACGGCTCAGGCAGGTCTCTTCGTCCCCGCCGAACGCTTCGCCACGAGGGTCTTCCGCTACCTGCACTACGTGGGCGAGGGACGGGAACGCGAGGAGGGGCGGGGTCTCTCGGGGTTCGGGTTCGAGATCCGCCAGTTCAACGAGGCGCACGCCGACTTCGGCGGCGAGACCCTCGCCCTCTTCGACGAGTTCGCCCGGACGACGAGCTCGGGAGAGGCCGAGGCGCTCCTCTCGGCAATCCTCGAGGAGCTTGCGCAACGCCCCCGCGTGGTCGCGCTCTTCTCGACCCACTTTCGCGGAGTCCGCCGGCTGGCTGGCGTCCGCTACCTCCGGATGGGCGGCCTCGATCGGTCGCGTCTGGACCTCGCCTCACCGGAGGATTCAGGCCACGCCGACCTCGCCGCCCGCATTCGCCACATCGACCGGCAGATGCGCTTCTGCCTGGAGCCCGACGCCCCGGGCGAGCGGCGCTCCGACGCCATCACCGTCGCCGCGCTCCTGGGCCTCTCCCCGGCTCTGGCCCGACGGGCCGAAGACTTCCTGAACCAGGACAACTGACCCGAGGAGGACCCATGGAGACAAGGCTCCACCTGCCACAGGAACGGATCGACCGCGCTCGCGAGCTCGCAAGGCGGATCGTCGCGCCGGTGCAGGAGTTCATCGAGGCCCATACGACCGTCACGGTCGAAAGAGCGACGCTGCGGCTGGCCGGTGCCGACGGGGCCGACGCCGACGGCGTTCCCGTTCCGAACCTCGTCGTGGACCAGCTGCGGGATCGGCTCGAGGAAGGGTCCCTGAAGTTCTGGGTGAACGCTCTTCTGCGCACCGGCGAAGACGTGGCCGGGCTGAACCGGCAGGTCGCCGAGGGGCTCCGCCTCGTCGATCTCCCGCTCGCCGACCCGTCCGCCCTCGAGGAGAAGGCGGCCGAGCTCGTCGCGGCCTGCACGCGACGGGTTCGCGGCAACCGCTCGCTCCGCGAGGAGCGTCTCGCGCGCCATGCCGGAAAGAACCACGCGCCGCTCCTCTACGCCATCGTGGCGTCGGGCAACATCCACGAGGACGTGAAGCAGGCGCGCGCCGCGGCCGAGCAGGGGGCCGACGTCGTCGCCGTCATCCGGACGACCGCACAGTCGCTCCTCGACTACGTCCCGTACGGCGTGACGACGGAGGGCTTCGGCGGCACCTACGCCACCCAGGAGAACTTCCGGATCATGCGGGCCGCGCTCGACGAGGTCGTCGAACGGCAGGGGCGCTACGTCTACCTGACGAACTACGCGTCCGGCCTCTGCATGCCCGAGATCGCGGCGATGGGGGCGCTCGAGCGCCTCGACATGATGCTGAACGACTCGATGTACGGCATCCTCTTCCGCGACATCAACATGTACCGGACGTTCGTCGACCAGAAGTTCAGCCGGATGATCAACGCCTGGGCCGGCATCATCATCAACACGGGCGAGGACAACTACCTGACGACGTCGGACGCGGTGGAAAGGGCCTATACGGTCCTCGCGAGCCAGTTCCTCAACGAGCGGTTTGCTTTCGCCGCCGGCCTTCAGCCCTGGCAGATGGGGCTCGGGCACGCCTTCGAGATGGACCCGACGATCCGCAACGGATTCCTGCTCGAGCTGGCGCAGGCCCTGATGGCGCGGGAGATCTTCCCCGAGGCGCCGCTGAAGTACATGCCGCCGACGAAGTTCATGACCGGGGACATCTTCCGGGGCGTCGTCCAGAACGCGCTCTTCAACTTCGTCTCGCAGATGACCGGGCAGGGGATCCACCTCCTCGGGATGCTCACGGAGGCGATCCACACGCCCTTCATGCAGGATCGTTTCCTCGCCCTCGAGAACGCGAAGTACGTCATGAACAACATGGCGGACCTCGGCGCCGAGGTGGAGTACCGGGAGGACGGCCTCATCGTGACGCGCGCCCGGACCGTCCTCGAAGAGACCGTGGCTTTCCTCGAGAAGGTCGAGGAAACGGGCCTGATGCCGGCGATCGAGCAGGGGCTATTTGCCGACATCAAGCGCCCGCGTGACCTGGGGAAGGGGCTGGAGGGGCTTCGGAAGAAGGCCGACGGCTACTGGAACCCGTTCGAGGCGCACCTCCAACATGAGCTGGGGCTCTGAGGCCGAGATGACGACGATCGTGAGGCCCTACGGCGACACGCTGGACGACGGTGCCGTCCAGCTCTCCTTCACCCTGCCGGTTTCCTTCGGTCCCCGCGGACGGGAGGCGGCCCGGCTCTTCGTCGAGAAGCTCGGCTTCCGCCATGCGGAGGTCGTCCACGCGGCGCCCCTCTCGGAGGGCTTCAGCTTCTATATCGCCTACGGGCGGACGGAGATCGCCGTCGACTTCGACGCGATCGCCGTCGAGGAAGCGACGGGCGAGAAGCTCCATTCGATGGACTCGGCGTGCGAGGCGATCCGCGAGAAGCTCGGCCGCAAGCTCGTCGTCGTGGGCGCCTGCACCGGCTTCGACGCGCACACGGTCGGGATCGACGCGATCATGAACATGAAGGGCTACAACCACCACTACGGGCTCGAGCGGTACCCCGAGGTGGAGGCCTGGAACCTCGGCGCGCAGGTCCTGAACGAGAAGCTCATCGACTACGCGCTGAAGGTGAACGCGGACGCGATCCTCGTGAGCCAGATCGTCACCCAGAAGGACGTCCACGTCCGCAACCTGACCGAGCTCATCGAGCTCCTCGAGGCCCGCGGCCTGCGTGAGCGGTTCGTCGTCTGCGCCGGCGGCACCCGCATCAGCAACAAGCTCGCCGTCGAGCTCGGCTACGACGCCGGCTTCGGTCAGGGCACCTACGCCGAGCACGTCGCCACCTTCCTGATCGAAAAGCTCGGGGAAAAAAGTGGGGTCAGGTCTTGATTATCTATTCTGCGAAACCCTGCGGCCGGTAGGAAGAAGACGACCCGGAAGTTTCGAAGGCAAGAGAGACGAGAAAGAACGAGAGAGGAGGGATGTTGTCGCTCACCCCACCGTGCCGCACGAGTCGCGGACGGGAGGGGTGTCCCACGGCGACTTCTCCGCTCCCGCGACCCGCATCGAGCGGGCTGCGCAGGCCGCCGGCACGGCCGCGAACTCCTCGCTGCGCTCGTCAGACAGCGCGGCCGCTTACTCCGGCGGCCTGCTCGCCCGCCCGTGCAGGTCCCCGCGGGTGCTCGAACGTCGCTCGCGGGACACCCCTCCCGCCCGCTCAGCCATCCGATGAGTCAGGCCAGAGAACGGGCCCGGAACTGAGGCCAGGTCGGATCTTGATCTTCACCTTTACGGACAGCCCGCCTCTGCAAGAGCGAGGAAGGGCACCGGTACGGCGTCGACCACGCCCGGTCCGGAGAATCACTCCCCTGCGATCTTCGAAGCTCGCCGGCCGCGGGAGGGGTGG
>DIAY01000020.1 GCA_002414905.1 Holophagales bacterium UBA5066
TTCGTGACCCACCGCTGCACCGACTTCGGCATGGAGAAGGACCAGCCGCTGACCGACGGCGTCATCACGGGCCACGGGACGATCAACGGACGGCTCGTCTTCGTCTTCAGCCAGGACTTCACGATCTTCGGCGGGAGCCTCTCGAAGGCCTTCGCCGAGAAGATCTGCAAGGTGATGGACCTCGCCGTGAAGGTCGGGGCTCCCGTCATCGGTCTGAACGACTCGGGCGGCGCGCGGATCCAGGAAGGCGTCGACGCCCTCGCGGGCTACTCCGACATCTTCCTGCGGAACGTCCTCGCCTCCGGCGTCGTCCCGCAGATCAGCCTCGTCCTCGGTCCGTGCGCCGGAGGCGCGGTCTACAGCCCGGCCATCACCGACTTCGTCGCGATGACCCGCGGCACGAGCTACATGTTCCTGACGGGTCCAAAGGTCGTGAAGCAGGTGACGCGAGAGACCGTGACGACCGAGCAGCTCGGGGGCGCGGACGTCCATTCGTCCAGAAGCGGGGTCGCCCACTTCGTCGCCGAGAACGAGGACGAAGCGCTCGCCCTCGTCCGCCGGATGCTTTCGTTCTTCCCGCAGAACTATCAGGAGAAGCCCCCTCTCGTGACGTGCGACGACCCGGTCGACCGCGCGGTGCCCGAGCTGAACTCGGTCCTCCCCGACAACGCGAATCAGCCCTACGACGT
The DNA here is from genome assembly GCA_002414905.1 of Holophagales bacterium UBA5066. Classification (GTDB taxonomy): domain Bacteria; phylum Acidobacteriota; class Thermoanaerobaculia; order UBA5066; family UBA5066; genus UBA5066. The sequence goes on from DIAY01000020.1 coordinate 690, forward strand.
CAAGGAGGTCATCCAGTCCATCGTCGACTGCGGCGATTTCCTGGAAGTGCACGAGGCCTGGGCCGCGAACCTCGTCGTCGGCTTCGCCCGGTTCAACGGCCGCTCCGTCGGCATCGTCGCAAACCAGCCGAAGGTGCTCGCCGGGGTCCTCGACAACGCCTCGTCCATCAAGGGTGCTCGCTTCGTCCGCTTCTGCGACGCCTTCAACATCCCGCTCGTGACGCTCGAGGACGTTCCCGGTTTCATGCCGGGGACGACGCAGGAGTACGGCGGCATCATCCGCAACGGCGCCAAGCTCCTCTTCGCCTTCGCCGAAGCGACCGTTCCCAAGGTGACCGTCATCCTGCGCAAGGCCTACGGCGGCGCCTACTGCGTCATGAGCTCCAAGCATCTGCGCGGCGACGTGAACTACGCCTGGCCGACCGCCGAGATCGCCGTCATGGGGCCCGCCGGAGCGGTCGAGATCATCTACAAGAAGGAGCTCGACGCCGCCGAGGACGTCGCCGCCAGGGCCGCAGAGCTGAAGGAACGCTACTCGACTCTCTTCGCCACGCCCTACGCCGCCGCGAGGAAGGGCTACATCGACGATGTCATCAAGCCGGCGAGGACCCGCTTCCGGATCATCCAGGCTTTGGAAATGCTGGCGAACAAGAAGGACAGCAATCCCGCCCGCCGGCACACGAACATCCCCCTGTGAGGTGAGCTGATGTCGCAGTGGGAAGCGTGGACCGTCACAGCTCTCGGCATGGCGGTCGTCTTCATCGGTCTGGTGGCGTGCATCGTGTTCATCCAGCTCGTCAGCCGGCTCTCCCGGAACATCAGGTGGGGCGAGGAGGGGCACGGTCACGGCGCTCCCGTCGAGCCCGGTCCGGCGGCGACTCCCGACCTTCCCCCGTCCGAGCCGGTGCCCGCCGACGTCCTCGCCGTGATCGCCGCGGTCCTTCAGGTGGAGCGCAAGCTCTACCTGAACAGCCCCGGCTCACGCGTCACCATCCGGCGCTCCGCGCCCCATTCGTAAGCCCCACCAGGAATGAGGATTCCATGAGCCAGCACGTCCTTCGAATCGGAGGCCGGGAGTACCGGGCAGAGGTCAAGGAGCTCACCGCCGAGCACGCCACGGTCATCGTCGACGGCAAGGACTACGTCGTCGAGATCGTCCAGCTGGGGCGGCGGAAGATCACGGTGGAGGCGCCCCTCGCCGCCGCACCGGCCACGGTAGCCCCCACCGCCGGGCAGACGCCTGCCGTCACGCCGTCCGCACCGTCGGCAAGCGGCGTGAGGTCCTCTCCGGTGGCGCGTGGCGAGGGAGGGATCGTCGCGCCGATGCCCGGGCTCGTCCTGACGATCCGGGCGAAGGAAGGGGACGTCGTCGCAGCGGGCCAGACCCTCCTCGTCATGGAAGCGATGAAGATGGAGAACGCCATTTCTTCACCCTACGCGGGAACGGTGGCGAAGGTCTACGTTCGCGAGGGTGATTCCATCGGCGAGGGCGATCTGCTGGTCGAGGTGGCGCGGCCGAAGATGACGACGCTCTGAGGACCGGACGTTGAAGCAGCTCCGACTCCTCGCGATCGCCCTCCTGATTCTCGCCGGCCGGGGCGCGTCTGCGGCCGAACGGCCCTCGTTCGGCGTCACGTTCGAGCCCCGCACGACCTACCTGCGAATCCACAAGGGGACGCAGGACGACCTGAAGAACGACTACATGGGCCCAGGGGCGACCACGGGCGTCCTGGGGGACGCGCTCGAGCGGCAGGTCGGGTCCTTCGTCACGGTCCATGCGGACGACTTCGAGACGATCGTCCAGGTCACGTCGTACGCCGCCGGCAGGTCGCTCTCCGACGTCGACCACCTGGCGATCCCCGACCTGAAGATCGGGTTCCTGCCCTTCAAGGTCGAGCCCGCGGGCACCTACTTCCGGATCGACAAGGGACACGACAACGTCGCCACCCACAAGCTGAAGCGCGCCGCCAAGGGACGGCTCTACGACGGGGAGGGCCGCCTCGCCGCGATCTACTCCGTGGTCACCGTCGGGAAGACGGAGAGCCTCGGCACCGTCACCCAGTTCGAGCAGGGCTTCTTCGCCAAGGACGTGACGAAGGGTGACATCACCGGGTACTTCGACCAGGTCGTCCAGGGGAGCGGCATCGCGAACCTGACGATCGGCAACGTCGTCATGGTCCTCATCGGGCTCCTGTTCATCTACCTCGCGATCGCGAAGGACTACGAGCCGCTCCTGCTCGTGCCGATCGGCTTCGGGATCCTCGTCGGGAACATCCCGATGCCGCTCTCGATCTTCAACAGCGTCTCGCTGTACATGATCGACCCCGTCTCGCACGAGTACGTCTTCAACACGGGCGGGAATTCCGTCCTCGGAATCATCTACTACGGCGTGCGCGCCGGCGTCTTCCCTCCCCTGATCTTCCTCGGCATCGGTGCCCTGACCGACTTCTCCGCGCTCCTGTCGAACCCCAAGAGCCTTCTCCTCGGCGCCGCTGCCCAGATCGGCATCTTCCTGACCTTCCTCGGCGCCCTCTGGCTCGACTTCTCGCCCCAGAGCGCCGCGTCGATCGGCATCATCGGAGGCGCCGACGGCCCGACGGCGATCTTCACCGCGAGCCGGCTCGCGCCCGCCCTCATCGGTCCGATCGCGATCTCCGCCTACAGCTACATGGCGATGGTCCCGATCATCCAGCCGCCCATCATGAAGCTCCTGACGACCCGCGAGGAACGCCTCATCCGGATGAAGCCGGGCCGCAAGGTCTCGCGCCTCGAGAAGATCGCATTCCCCATCATGGGCCTCCTCGTGACGACGCTCCTGGCGCCGGGCGGCCTTCCGCTCCTCGGGATGCTCTTCTTCGGGAACCTTCTGAAGGAATCGGGCGTCACCGGCCGGCTCGCCAAGACGGCCTCGAGCGCCCTTCTCGACATCTGCACGATCCTCCTCGGCATCGCGGTGGGCGCCTCGACCTCGGCCGGAGTCTTCATCACGAAACAGTCGGTCCTCATCTTCGTCCTCGGCTGCGTGGCATTCGGGACGGCAACGGCCGGCGGCGTCCTGTTCGCCAAGCTGATGAACCTCGTCGCGAAGGAGAAGGTGAACCCGCTCATCGGCGCTGCAGGCGTCTCCGCGGTCCCCGACTCGGCGCGGGTCGCCCACATGGTGGGGCAGGCCGAGGACCCGGGGAACTTCCTCCTCCAGCACGCCATGGGGCCGAACGTCGCCGGCGTCATCGGCTCCGCTCTGGCAGCCGGTGTTTTCCTGGGCCTCTTCTGACATGAGCACGCCTACCGCGTACCACGAGCCTCGAGCGCCGCGCTGAGCGGCACTTCCCTGAGGAGGACACGATGTCCCAGGTCATCTCCGTCGTTCCGAACATCTGCGAGGGTCGCGACGAGGCCTTCATCGAGTCCGTGAAGGAGAAGCTCGAGGCCGTCCCCGGCCTCGTCGTCCTGGACGTCTCGATGGACCAGACCCGCAACCGGACGATCTTCTCGTTCACAGGGCGAAAGGAGGCGATCTTCGAAGGAGGGTACCTCCTCTACGACGCCGCCCTCGGCCACATCGACATGCGCAGCCACCAGGGCGAGTACCCGCGCATCGGGGCCGTCGACGTCTTCCCGTTCGTCGCCCTGCGCGACGCCCCGATCGCGACGGCCGTCTCGTGGTCGATGCAGTTCGCCGAAGAGGTCGCGAAGCGGTTCGAGATCCCGGTCTACCTCTTCGCCGAGTCGGCCCGGACGATGGCCCGCCGCGACATCGAGCACATCCGCGAGGGCGAGTACGAGGGCTTCGCCGCGAAGATGGACGACCCGTCCTGGAAACCTGATTTCGGCCCCGACCGCTTCCCGCCCGACAAGGGGGCGACGATCATTGGCGCGCGCCTTCCGCTCGTGAACTTCAAGGCCTACCTGACGACTCCGAACGAGGAGGCCGCCGAGTGGGTCGCAAAGGTCCTCTCGGACCCTGCGACGGGATTCAGCGGCGTCCACTTCTACCCTGCACTCGACCGCACCCGGAACGCGGCGCTCCTGAACATCACGGTCGGCAACTTCCAGTCGACGCCGCTCTACCGGATCCTCGAGGGGGTGAAGACCGAGCTGCGCCGCTTCGGCGCAGGGGTGAGCCGGGTGGAGATGATCGGGCTCGTGCCACAGCAGGCGCTCCTCGATTCCGCCCGGCACTACCTCCAGGTCTTCGACTTTTCCGTCGAAGACGTCGTCGAGAACCGGCTCGACGCCATCCTCCGGGACCGCAGCTGACGTCGTCCGATCACGCCATTCGGCCCGGTCAGCGGGACCCGGGCCGGATGACCCGGAAGCCCGCCTCGCCGCCGGTTTCGTCCCAGACTCCGATCGAGATCCGGGCCGCCGGATCGCTGGCCGGAATCTCGACGTCGTAGCTCAGCACCATCGTCGATGCCGGTCCGGCAGACGCTGCCGGAATTTCGACCTCGTGCCTTTCCCGGCGGACGTCGGAGAACTCCCCTCCCGGCCCCGCCGAGACGGTGAAGATCGACACCGCGCCTCTCAGCGTTCCCGTCGCTGTGGGGAGGAGGACGAGATGGCGGACCGGGACCCGGACGAGGGCGGGAATCAGGAAGCGGTCCTTTTTCTCCTTCTTCGCCGTCCCCGTCGAGACGGCGACGGGAAGCCGGGCGTTCTCGTCCATCCGGAAGAGGTTCGCCAGGACCCGATCTTCGATCCGCTCCGCGGGTCTGCGCTCGGCGACGGAACGACGCGACCGGACGGTCACCCCCGGCCTGCTCACCCGCACCGAGACCTCGCTCGCCCCGGTCGTGCCGTCCGGCCCCGGGTAGCCGAGGGAGTACCAGTGCCGCAGATCGGACGCTACGAGACCGGCGAAGACCCGCGACTCCATCGTGGTGGTCACGACGACTCCGCCGGTCTGGTCCGCAAGGGTCTCGAGACTGGCCACCTCGTTCACCTTCTTCGCCTCAGAGCGGGTGAGGCCAGCCCTCCCTACGGCCCGCGGATCGGACAGCGGGGAGTTGGAGACGTTCGGCGCCTCCGATTGCCACGCGGCGGCGTAGAGGGAGTGAATCGTCACCCCGGCAGCATTCGCCTTCTCGGCGACCGAGTCGATCAGACTCCCCGTGTCCATCGTGGTGCCGAAGAACTCCGCCCCGGGCTTCCTCGAGAAGCTCCGGGAGACGAAAACGAGCACCTTCTTCCCCTCCATCCCGGCCATCGTCGCGATGAGCCCCTTCAGCGCCGCCGCCTTCCCCTTGACCTCGGAGAAGGCCTGCTGGACATTGAGGTTCCTCGACAGCGACGAGTCGCCGACACCGGCCCAGGCGTACGCCCAGTCATCCCCGGCGAGCCGGTCGAGCTCCTCCTCCGACTCCCGTCCCAGGCGGACCGCCCCGCTCGCGACGAGGTCGAGCTGTCGCTCGAGAAGTCCGACGTCACTCGTGAACGGGTAGACCACCTGGACCCCTCCCCGCCACGAAGCGATCATCGCGGCGTCTCCGGGTTGCAGCGTCTCCCGAAGGAGCGTTTTCAGGGACCCGAAGACCTGCTCGCGTTCCCTGAGATCCGGAAGCGCGAGGTGGTCGATGAAGACCGCGACGTGGCGGCGAACCCGGTGCTCCTCCTCCAGGCCCTCGGGAGCCGGCGCAGGACCGGGCTCCTTTCGGGGCGTCTCCGCGGCGGGAGATACCGCGGAGGCGGCGACCGCCGGCTTCTCCTCACGGAAGTTCGTGATCGTGACCGGCTTTTTCCCGTGCAGGACCGTGAAGTCCGCAGCCGTCAGTCCCTCGACCGGCTTTCCGTCCTTTCCCGTCACGACGACGTCGAGGTTCACGAGAGACAGCTCCGCGGAACCCGTCACCCGGGGCATCTCCACGGGAGCCTGGGCGAGAGCCGGCCCTCCGAGCGCCGCCAGGATTCCGAACGGGACAAGGGCCCTCGCAACGACTCCCGATGCCCTGCTCCCGCGCGTCGTCTTCTTCTGGTTCTTCTTCACGCGGCGCATGCTACTCCGTGGCTTCCGGGGCCCGCGGCGCCCTCCGCGGTCCGCGAGCGTTGTGAGGTCCGGTTGTCGTTGCAGCACCGGAGCGATCCCCCTATCCTCGCTCCCTCCTATGAATACCAGCGCTTTCTCGCGCGGCCCGGCCCCCCTTCTCGTCCTGACCGTCCTCGCCACCGCTTTCGCCTTCCCTGCGACGGCCTCCGCCCCCCGGGACGCCTCCGTGACGGCGCTCTCCATGGTGGGCCGGGCCGTCCTCCCGCGGGACCTCGAGTTCGAGGGAACGCGTGTCGGCGGGCTGTCGGGTCTCGCGTGGGACGAGGCGTCGAAGAGCTTCCGGGCGATCTCGGACGACCGTGGGCGTCACGGCCCTTCCCGCACCTACCGTGTCCGCATCGACTTCGGTTCCGCCGGCCTCTCGACGCCTCCGACCATGACCGTGGACGCGATGCTCACGCTGAGTGACGCGACGGGAAAGCCGTTCGCACCCACTTCGATCGACACGGAAGGGATCGCGCTCGTCCCCGGCGGGTTCCTCGTCTCCACGGAGCCGATCGTCCGCCAGGGCGTGCAGGCGGTGATCGGTGAGTACGGGCCGGACGGCCGACTGCGCCGAGAGCTTCCGCTCCCGGCCCGCTACCACACCACTCCCGGCCACGGTCTCCGGGACAACCTCGGCTTCGAGGGCCTCGGCCTGACCTGTGACGGCCGGTATCTCTTCGCCGGAATCGAGAACGCCCTCGTCCAGGACGGTCCCGTCGCTGACGTCGGCGTCACGAGCCCCGCTCGCCTCCTGCGGTTCGACCGCGAGAAGGGAGGCCCTCCCGCGGAGTTCGTCTACCAGGTGGAAGCGGTGGCGCCGCCTCCCCCGGGCGACAACGCCTATCGCGACAACGGCATCTCCGACCTCCTGCCGCTCGACGACAGCCGGATTCTCGTCCTCGAGAGACAGTTCGTGGAGGGCGGAGGGAACACCGTTCGGATCTACGCCGTGTCGCTCGAGGGCGCGACCGACGTCTCCACTCTCGAGTCGCTCCAGGGCGCGTCGTTCGTCCCCGTGAAGAAGGCGCTTCTGCTCGACCTGGCCGACGCGGGAATCCCTCTCGAGAATTTCGAGGGGATGTCCTTCGGGCCTTCGCTGCCCGACGGGCGGAGCACGCTCGTCCTCGTCAGCGACGACAACTTCAATCCTGCCCAGAATCCGACGACCTTCCTGGTCTTCGCAATCGAGAGAGGCCCGATGACCATTGCCCGCATCCAGGGCGCGAGACACCGTTCACCGCTCGAAGGAAGCTGGGTCTTCGGCGTGCCCGGTGTCGTGACGGCGATCGACCGCGACCCACGCAGCCCCGGCTTCTGGATCGAGTCCTCCCGGCCCGACGGCGACCCGGCCACGTCCGAGGGGCTCTTCGTCCTCTTCTCCGGCGCGGCTTCGCTCTCTCCCGGCCAGGCGGTCTCCGTCTCCGGCCGGGTCGAGGAGTTCGCCCTGCCAAAGGGCCTCCCGGTCACACGCCTGAAGACCGCGACGGTGACGCCTCTCGCCGGCGAGCCTCCGCTCCCGCCTCCGGTAAGGCTCTTCTCGGA
>DIAY01000039.1 GCA_002414905.1 Holophagales bacterium UBA5066
GCGAGCTTGCCCTTGTCGCTGACGGAGTAGAGCTCGACGCCCTTGGGCTTTTTCGCGTTCTCCTTCTTCTGGAGCTCCAGGACCTTCTTCTCGAGATCGGTAATCCTTTGCGCGTCCGATTGCGCCTGGGCGCCGACCGGAACGGCCAGCAGCGCGACGAGCAGCGGGGCTGCGAGGTATTTCTTCATCTTCCTCTCCTTGTCATCTCTTCAGGCCAGATCTGCCGGTTTTCGCCGGAGGGAAATCAAGGCCCGCCCCGGTCCGGCCCTGGGCCGTCGGCCGGGGCGGGCTCGGTGCTTACTCGGCGACGTTCTTCGAGCCGGGCCAGCGATAGAGGTACGGGTTGCCCTTCTCGTCCAGCGGGCGCCGGTCGGCGTCGGTAACGTGCTCCTTGTAGTAGTCGAGGACGGCGTCGCCAATCGTCTTGATCGTGGCGGCGCGGCCGTTGAAGCCCGGCGAGCTGAGGACCAGCTTCCCGTTCTTGTCGTAGCCCTTGTAGTGCGTCAGCCAGGTCTGGAGGATTCCGAGCGCACCCGGGAAACGCTTTTCCATGTCGGAGAGGCTCGAAACGTTCGCGAACGGCCCGTCTTCCATCACGAGGATGAGCTTGTCGTCGATCTCGCCTGCGTCGAGAAGGATGATGGATCCGATCGCCCTGGCCTTGACGACGGTGCCGGACGGCACCGACGGTCCGAGGATGAAAACGTCGAGCGGGTCGCCGTCGCCCCCCTTGCTCTTCGGAAGGAGCGTGCGGGGAACCATCCCGTAGTTGGCCGGGTAGCCCAGATACTGGACGTAACGCGGCTTTCCGTTCTTCTGCTCGATGGCCATCATCCCGGTGTCTTTATCGACCTCGTACTTGGCCAGCGTCCCCGCCGGGATCTCGACCACGGCGTTGATCGTCCCGTCGAGGTTGATCGGCTCGTACCCGGAGAGGAAGTTCTTCTCGCCCTTGAGCACCGAAACCTGGGGAATCACGAGCCCGTCGGCGGCGAGAGGCGGGGCGATGGTGGCGGTCCCGAAAGCGAGGGCCAGCGCAAGCCCGAGGGTGGCGGAGAGAGTCTTCTTCATGACTTATCGGCTCCTTGTCCTGTCGTCACTCATCGCCTGGTCAGGACGGATCGTCGTTGTGCGCCGCCTTGACCTTCTTCGTCGTGGCGGGGGCGGCGGCCGCGGGGGCGGCGGGAGCGGCGGGCTGCGCCGCCGTCGTGACGTCCGAGCAGGTCGCGAGGACGAAGGGCGGGTCGGTGTTGAGCTTGGAGACGGCACCTCCCACCAGCTGGACTTGCGGGCGCTTCTTCTTCGCCACGTCGTCGTAGGCGAGGTCGGGGGACTTCATCAGCTCTTCCCGGATCGGCTTCGGTGAGTACTCGAGCAGGTAGATCGCCGGGCCCCATGCCACTCCGCCCGGGTCGACGACCGAGCGAATGAGACCGACGGCGTTGATGAACTGCTGGGGCGTCCGGTCGGGGTTGTGCTTGCTGTAGCGGCCCGACTTGTTGTTGAGGACCCAGCTCTTCGTTCCCTTGTCGTAGATGATCTCGCCGCTGATCCGGCCCGGGCCTCCGGCGAGGGAGGTCACATGACCGAAGTTCTCACGGGTTCCCGGCTTCCTCTCCGACTGGTCTTCGGGGCGGAAGAAGCCCTTCTCGTAGGTGCGGCCGAGCGGGTGGGCCTGCTCGGGGACGATCGTCACCCGGCCCAGGGCGTCGATAACCCAGTTGTAGGGCGCCAGCTTCAGGTCGAGGATCGCGGGGTCCCCCTTCGTCGCCACCTGCAAATAGGGGCTGAGGAGGATGTTGCCGTCCAGGTCGGCCTCATAGTGCTTGATGTAGGCCGGCGGGGACGCCATGCCGTACAGGAGGTCGAGCGGGTCGACCGGGCGTCCCGTGTCGGCCGTGAGTGCCCTCTTCATAATGAAGCGGACCTTCGAGCCACCCCACTTCTCGCTCTCCGGCATCGCGATCGCCGCGAGGTCGCCGTGGAGCACCTTCAGAAGGAACTGCTCTCCGGCCTCGTGGACCTTGGCGCTGTCGTAAAAGTAGAGGTCGGAGTAGCCGTACGAGAAGTCGTACAGGTAGGGGGCGCCCCCTTCCTTGTCAGCGAAGCCTTCCATGGAGACCCCGCACGGCTCGGTGCCCGGCAGGTCGACCGACCCGGGCTTCACCCGGTACGAGTAGGCCTTCTTGCTGACGAGCTGGGCGGTCAGGGGAACGCCGACGTACTGAAGCTCGGGCACGAACTTTACGAAGTCCGCGAACGTCATCTGGCCGAGGGCGGAGAGGTCGACCGTGAGGGTCGTCCCCTTCTCGATGTACTCCCTCAGCGTGCCGCCGGGGCCGATGCCGACGTTCCCCTCGGCTTCGATCTTGACCTTCGTGCCGCCCTTGGAATCGAGCGGCGCCGCGAGCGCGACGCGGCCATCCGGATTGACGGACTTCACGTTGAGCGTGACGGACGTCCCGGGCTTGCCGTCCTCGTACTTGTTCGTGATGCGGATCTGGAAACCGGCCTTCCAGAGATCCTGCTCGGCCGTGTCGAAGTACTCCTTCGTCGCGAGCTCGATCTTGAAGGGGTTCTTGTCCTTCTCGGTGACGACGAACCCGTTCTTGGTGGCGGCGGCACGGACCTTCTTCCAGATATCCTTGAACGCGGCATCCGGGCCCGACTTCACCTTCGTCGGGTCGATCAGGAACTTGTACTCGCGCCCGGCAGCGCTCGTGAGCGCCGGGGGCGGATACTTGTCGATGGTCTGGACGTAGAGCGGCTTGGCCTCCTGGGCGGCGGCGGCGATGCCGGCGCTCCCAAGAAGTACCGTCAGCAGCACCAAGCTCGAGACGACTTTCCTGTGCATTCCTTTTCCTCCTCGCGGCTCTGTCCCGGATGTCCGGGTGACCCGGACCCTCGCGGTGCCGGGTACGTCCCGGCCCGGAGTCTCCGGGTCTCGCGGACGTACTGCAACGGCTGGGCCATCCGCGGCGTCGCAGCAAAGGCTTGTCCTTCAATGGTTTCCCGCCCCGCCCCGCCTCCCGGCGCCGCCCCCGTGCGCGGTATCCCGCACACTCCGTGCGGGTATCCGCTCAGGGAACATTCTCGCGCCCCCTCCGGCAAGGGCCGAAGAACTCAGCCGGGAATCCTCGTCCGGAGGCGGGTAGAAGCGAGAGCATCGTTCCAGAGCCTCTACGTACCACCGAGTTGCGGACAACGAAGGCAACGCAGAGGAGGAGGCAGAGCGATGCCGACCGGGAGGAGTCCGTCAGGCGTCCCCGTGACCAGCCATTCCCGGTCCCCGGCCAGCCGCCGGGCCGCAAAGCCGAGCCCTCTCCCCTTTCGGGGAGAGGGCTCGGCCGCGAAGCCGGATTCAGGCCGGGTTCACCAGAGGCGGCTCTGGAAGCCCATCAGGGGCATGACGTACTGGGTCCAGAGCGTGAGGAGGACGAGGATGATGATCATCTGGGTCATCCCGAACTTGAACGACTCACCCGTCGAGTACATGTTCGAGAGATAACTGATGTTGGCCGGCTTGGAGTTGAAATAGAGGACGTAGACCTGGTTGATCAGGAAGGCCATCGGGAGACAGAAGCCGACGACGTCCCAGCCGAACTTGGTCGCCGTGGCGATCATGACCGGGAAGAGGATGATCGTCCTGGCCGTCTTGCTCTCGTTGATGAGCGTCGTGAACGTGAACAGGCACGCCAGGACGAGGAACACCGCGACCTTCGGCGTGGAGGCCGTGATTCCGAGGTGCCCGAACATCTCCTCCACGGCGAGGTCGACGATCCGGGTGGACTCCATGATGCCGCCGAGGACGTAGGCGCCCCAGCTGAACATGAGCATGTGCCACGGAATGTCCGCTTCGTTCCAGGTCATCACGCCGAAGCGTGGAAGGCCCGAGAACGGAGGCAGCAGGACGAGGATGGCGCCGCACATCGCGACGACCTCCGCGCGGATGCCGTGGAGGGGCTCCGTGGACCAGAGCGCGAGGACCGCGACGAACACCACGGCGGCGCGGGCCTCGCGGAAGTTCATCCGGCCGAGCGCCTTCAGCTCGGCCCGGAGGCGGTCCATGCCGCCTTCGACCTTGGGCTGCGCGTCGGTTTTGCTGATCGGGAAGATCAGCTTCGTACCGGTGAACCAGCCGATCCCGCACTGGATGATCGCCAGCGGCAGGAGCGCCATGAGCCATTCGGAATACATCACCTTGTGGCCGGCCTTCTCGAGCAGCTGGGCGGCGAGCAGGTTGGCGGCCGAGCCGGTGATGAAGGCGCTGGCCGAGACGTTGTTGGCGAGGAGGTTCTGCAGGACGAGGTTGCGTCCGACGTTGTTGCGCGACACGCCGCTGACGGCGCCGTACATCGCGGCGATCACCATGAAGAGCGGCAGCAGCACCGCGGTCTTGGCGGAGGTCGCGCTGATGAATGCGCCCAGCAGGAGGTTCAGGGCGATGAAGGCCCAGAAGATCCCTGTGATGTGGTTTCCCCACTTCGTCACGAGCAGGAGTGCGATCCGCTTGGCGAGGCCGCTGGCCACGAGCGCGCTCGCCAGGATGAAGCTCGCGATGTTCAGTACCATCACCGGCTCGCCGAGGTAGGCGAACGTCGGCCGCATCTTCAGGACGCCGAAGAGGATGGTCGAGACGATGACGATGAACGAGGTGAGGTAGCTCGGGATCGCCTCGGTCATCCAGAGGATGAGCGAGAAGACGAACAGGCCCGTAACGGTATAGAGGTGGCCGATGTTGGCGACGCCCGTGGCCGCCTCGAAGAAGCCGATCGGGCCGCACCAGCGGAAATGGAAGAAGAGGAAGGACAGGATTCCGAGAGGGAACCCGACCAGCTTCGCTCGGGCCATCCACCGGCCGGGTTTGATCTCCTGCAGCTTCTCGAGGCCATAGTTCCGCATGTCCAGCGGATCGAGGGCCATCGCGGCACCGGAGGTGCCGGTCTCCGCCGATACGGGCACCTCCGCCGGTCCCGGCGCCTCCGCTGGCCGGTCCTCCTGGCTCATGCGCCCGCGGGGCGCTCCCAGCGCGTGTAGGGAGTCTTCATGAGCATGCTGTTGAAGTAGCGGGTGTCGCCGGTGACCTCGGTGCCCAGCCACGCCGGCCGGTCGAACTTCTCGTCCTCGGCGCCGAGCTCCACCTCGGCCACGGTCAGGCCCTCGTTCTCACCGTGGAACTCGTCCACCTCGAAGGTGTGAGGACCGGCCGGGACCAGGAAACGGACCTTGTCGATGACGCCGGGCTCGCAGATCGCCAGGAGCTGCTCGGTGTCGGCGATCGGGATCTCCTGCTCCCACTCGTACCGGGCGGCTCCGGACGCGTTCCCGATCCCCTTGATGGTCAGGAACCCCTTGTCGCCCTTGATCCTCACCCGCACGGTCCGCTCCGGGACCGAGGAGAGGTACCCCTGAACGATGCGGGTCTGCTTGGTCGCGTGCTCCCGAAACGAGCCGGCGACGAGAAACTTCCGTTCGATCTCCTGTGCCATGGTGGGGGTTCCTCCCTTTCATCTTTCTGGACCGATTGCTGATCATGGAACCCATTACGGGGTCCACGACGCTCCGGAAGGCAAGCATCGTGCCGATTCCCGAAAGTGGGACGAACCGATTCTGCCTCAGTAACTTGTCCGTAAAGGTGAGAGTGCTGGCGCACTTCGTCGTGCGGGTTTCCGCGCGCCCGAGTGCGGGTCTCCGCGCGTCAGGAGGTCCACGACCCGGGTGCGGCGGACCGGCCTGTAGACTCGTGCCGGCGGGCCGGGCGTATGCGTGTCCGTGCCCCGGGGAGGGTGAGATGGGTCATCGGGCCCTTCCGGCAGCGGGCGCTCTTCTCCTGGTCGTCGCGGCGTCGGCGGTCTCAGCGCCTCCCGTCAACCCGCTGGACCGCAAGTACGGCGTCGCCGTCCGGCCCGCCTACGTAAAGCAGTACGAGGCGGACGCGAGCGGGATCGTCCTTCTGAACCCCTACCTCCAGGTGGCGACGCCAGACTTCCCGGCGGTTCTCGAACCGGGGGACGGCACGTACAAATGGGTCATCGACGTCGCGGGGCGGGTCGCGATTCTCCGCGAGGTGCCCCATCCGCTCGGCCGCACCTACCCGGACGGCTTCCGCCGGCCCGAGGACGACTCGGACCGCGAGCCGGGGTACATCGAGACCTACGGGCACGTCTCGGCTCTCGGGGGAGCGCCGGGGCGCATCGGGGGCGAGATCCTCTGGGACGCCGACTCGCGCTCGTTCACGATCAACAACAAGTCGGGGCGATACACGAAGCACAACGCCGACCGGACGCCTGAGCAGCTCGTCGAGGCGGCCCGGCTCATCCGGGAGGTCGTCGACCCGGGCAAGGCGTCGTGGGGGCCGGTCTTCTACCTCCTCGACTACGCGCCCCCCGCGGTGAGGCAGAAGCTCCTCGCCGATCCGCGCCTCGACTACGACGTGCCGGAGCGAAAGGCGCGGCCCCACATCATCGTTCTCGACGGCGAGCCTTCTCATTTCGCTCACGAAGGCGACGACGAACCGGGTGACTGAGGGGAGAGGAAGGCCCCGTATCAGGGCGCAGGCTTCTCGATCCGGACCGAGTCGAGGAGGCGGCCGCTACTGGCTTCTTTCGCCGTGAACGAGAGGGTCCGTCCGTCGATCGTAAGGAGCCCGTGATGGGGTGTCGAGGCGGAGACCTGGGTGAGCGGGTCGCCCAGCACGTCGTGGGGCTTTCGGCCTCCGCCTCCTCCCCCACCCGTCACGACGTAGCGAATTCCGTTTACGGTGCTCCGCTCGTAGACGTGATCGTGACCGGAAAAGACGACGTCGACGCCGTAGCGCTCGAAAAGCGGCACGAGGGAGTAGCGAGCCTCGATGTTCGAGCCGTGCCCCGACCCGGAACTGTACGGTCCCCAGTGCATCGCGACGACGCGGAAGAGGATGCCGGAATCTCGCTGGAGGGACCGCAGCGTCTCCTCGAGCCAGTGCCACTGAACGCTGCTGGCGCCGAGCGATTCGTTCGTGTCGAGCGTGACGAGGGCGAGCGGTCCCTCGACGAAGAGGGAATAAGCCTCTTCGCCGGCCCCGCGCGGCCGCACGAAGAGGTCGATGAAGCGCGGCCCGCCCCCGTCGTGGTTGCCGAGGACGGGAACGATCAGTAGGGAGCGCAGAAGGGGTCCTTCCACGCGGAAGAAGTCGACCTCGTCGCCCCCCTCCTTCTTTCCCCTGCGCAGCGAGAGGTCGCCGAGGTGGAGGAGGAGGTCGGGCTTCTCTGCCACGATCTCTCGGACGATGCGTGAGTGGACGCCTCCCGTGCTGTGCGTATCGCTGACGACGGCGACGCGCAGGCTTCGGACCGGGTCGGGTCGGGTCGACACGGGAATCGCCCCGCGAGGGTCCGCGTTCTGCCCGAGCCGGTACCAGTAGGTCGTACCCGGCTCCAGGCCAGCGACGAGCGCCTCGTGGCGCGTGGAGGGCTCGGCATTCCCGACCAGAGAGGGCGTGCTCGCGTCCGTTCCCCAGTAGAGGCGCGTCGGAACGGGGTCCTCCGTCTCCCAGGCGATCCGGAAGCCATGGGGAGAGACGGAGGCGACGTACGGACCGAGAGCGACGCGCGTGTCCGTCCGCGCCGCACCGCCCGCAGATGTCGACCCGCAGGACGCCGCGAGGAGGGCGAGGGCCAGGATCACCGTGGCCTTGTACGGGAACGTCTTCATCGTGGCGGTTCGCTCCTCAGGAGCGCGCGGATTATCCCTCCTTCGCGGACGGGCGTCCCGGCGTACCGGACCCCCGGCGTACCAGACCTTCGCATCGCGTTTCGAGCTCATTCGGCGCTAAGCTAGCCGATGCGGGTCCGGGGAGCGCCCCCTCGCGAGAGGAGAGCACGATGAACGACACGCTGACTTTCGTGATGGCAGGTGGCCAGGGCGAGCGCCTCCGGCCGCTCACCGACGTCAGGACGAAGCCGGCGGTCCCCTTCGGCGGGATCTTCCGCATCATCGACTTCACCCTTGCGAACTGCGTCAATTCCGGGTTGCGGCGAATCTACGTTCTCACGCAGTACAAGTCGTACTCCCTTTCGAACCACCTCAAAACGGGCTGGAACATGTTCAGCCCGCGCCTCGACCAGTTCATCGACGAGGTCCCGGCGCAACAGCAGCTCGGGAGCAGCTGGTACCAGGGGACGGCCGACGCGATCCGCCAGAACGCGAACTTCGTCGAGAACAAGCGGCCGCGCCTCGTCCTGATCCTCTCGGGCGACCACGTCTACAAGATGGACTATCGGCTTCTGCGGGCTTTCCACGACGAGAGGGGGGCCGCTCTCACCGTGGCTTGCGTGCGCCTGCCGGCCGCGGAGGCCGCCGGAAACTTCGGCGTGATGGAGGTGGACGAGGCGGGCCGGATCGTCGGCTTCGAGGAGAAGCCGAAGGAGCCGAAAACGATCCCGGGCACGTCCGACTGCCTCGCCTCGATGGGGATCTACCTCTTCGACACCGACTGCCTCAGGAGCGCGCTCGACAACGACCACCTCGACTTCGGCAGGGACATCATCCCGATGCTCATCCGCCAGGAGACTCCGGTCTACGCGTACGACTTCACGACGCGCAACGCGATCCCCGAGTGGGAGTTCATCAAGCACGAGGGGGTGAGGCAGAAGGAGCTGGTGCCGAGGGCGAGCGATTCCGACTACTGGCGCGACGTCGGGACGCTCGAGCAGTACTGGCTCGCGAACCTCGACCTCGTCCAGCCGCACCCGCGGTTCAACGTCTACGGCGAGCACTTCCCTCTCTATGCGGCCCCGGGGCACTTCCCGCCCGCGAAGTTCGTCCACGAGATGCCGGGTCGAACGGGGATCGCGGTGAACTCCATCGTCGCCGACGGCGTGATCGTGAGCGGCGCGACGGTGCGGGAGTCGGTCCTCGGGAGCGGCGTCTACGTCCACAGCTGGGCGCTCATCGAGAAGTCCGTGCTTCTCGGCGGGGCGATCCGGGGCGGCACCCTGACCGAGACGAGCATCGGCCGGCGCTGCCGGGTCCGCAACGCAATCATCGACAAGAACGTCCACCTGCCCGAGAACACGTCCATCGGCTACGACCGCGCCGAGGACGAGCGCCGAGGCCTGACGACGGTCGCCATCACCGGCAGCACCGATCACATCGTCGTCGTGCCGAAGGACTTCGTTCTCTAGCCGTCAGGTCCGCGCGCTCCTGCGCTCCGCCGTGCACCTCGAGAAGCGGGCCCGCGCCTTCATCATCGACGCCGGCCGGAGGGTTCCGACCGGCTCCGTTCTCGTCTCTGCTCGCCGCCCTCGATACCGGGAACACGTGCGTCCTGTACACCCCGGAGCCTAGAATTCGTTCCATGAGAAGGCAGCGAGAGAGGTTCTATCTGAAGAGGGTCTATCTGAAGACCGAGGCGCAGCTGAGGGCCTTGGGCTCCGTAGCTCTCGTTCTCGGGGTTCTCGGTCTCGTCTGCATCGTGTCCGTCGTCGTGGCGTGGTCCATTGGGACGGCGCAGGGCGTCGGTAAACC
>DIAY01000036.1 GCA_002414905.1 Holophagales bacterium UBA5066
CCAGGGGAAGAACTGTCGTTAGAATTGCATCATGATCCGTGTCTGCCCGAGCTGCCACCAGAAGAACCGCGTTGCCGCCCGCCACGTCGTTTCTCTCACCCGCTGCGGCAAGTGCCGGCACGAGCTCCCTCCCCCCTCCGAGCCGATCGAGGCCGACACGGCCCTTTTCGACGAGGTCGTCGGCGAGTCGCCGGTACCGGTCCTCGTCGACTTCTGGGCGGGCTGGTGCGCCCCGTGCCGCAGCGCCGCGCCCGAGGTGGCCAGCGCCGCTGCCGAGACCGCGGGGAGGGCCGTCGTCCTGAAAGTCGACACCGAAGCCCACCCGGACCTCGCGGCCCGCTATCGCGTCCAGTCCATCCCGAACTTCGTCGTCTTGTCGGGCGGCCGGGTGGTCGTTCAGCAGCCCGGGCTCGTCCCGAGCGCCCAGCTCGTCGCCTGGCTCACGAACGCCTGAGGATCCCGCCCGTCCGATCTGAAGGAGGGAAGACTCAATGACGACACGCATCCGAAACCGTGCCCTGCGCGACAGGCTGGTGTCGGCCGAGGAGGCCGCCGCCATGATCCGCCCCGGCAACACCGTCGGGATGAGCGGCTTCACGGGAGCCGGCTATCCGAAGACGGTCCCGATCGCGCTCGCCAAGCAGATCATGGACGCGAGCCTGCGCGGCGAGAAGTTCCGCGTCGCCATCTGGACCGGCGCGTCGACTGCCCCCGAGCTCGACGGCGCCCTCGCAATGGTCGACGGCGTGGAGCTGCGCCTGCCCTACCAGTCCGATCCGATCTGCCGGAAGAAGATCAACGCGGGCGACATGGAGTACCTCGACATCCACCTCTCGCACGTCGGGGCGTTCGTCCGGCAGGGCTTCCTCGGCAAGCTCGACGTCGCGCTCGTCGAGGTGACCGGCATCCGCGAGGACGGTGCGCTCATCCCGTCCTCCTCCATCGGGAACAACAAGGTGTGGCTCGACTCGGCCGAGCGCGTCATCCTCGAGGTCAACTCCTGGCAGTCGGAGCGGCTCGAGGGCGTCCACGACGTGTACCAGGGGTTCGCGCTCCCGCCGAACCGCAAGCCGATCCCGCTCGTCGGTCCGTCGGACCGGATCGGCACACCCTATCTCCAGTGCCCGATCGAGAAGATCGTCGCGATCGTCGAAACGAATGCGCCCGACCGCAACGCCCCCTTCTCTGCCCCCGACGAGGCGTCGAAGAGGATCGCGGGAAACATCCTCGAGTTCCTCGGCGACGAGGTGAAGAAGGGCCGCCTCCCGAAGGAGCTCCTGCCGCTCCAGTCGGGCGTCGGGAACATCGCGAACGCCGTCCTTTTCGGCCTCGAGGACGGACCGTTCACCGGCCTCACCGCCTTCACGGAGGTCCTCCAGGACGGAATGCTCGCGCTGATCGCGTCCGGAAAGCTGCGGTTCGCCTCGGCGACAGCCTTCTCGCTCAGCCCGGATAAGGTCGAAGAGCTGAACGCGCAGATGGACCGGTACCGCGACAACCTCATCCTCAGGCCCCAGGAGATCTCGAACCACCCCGAGCTGATCCGCCGGCTCGGCTGCCTCGCGATGAACGGAATGATAGAGGCCGACATATACGGCAACGTCAACTCGACCCACGTGAACGGCTCCGCGATCATGAACGGCATCGGCGGCTCGGGTGACTTCGCGAGGAACGCCTACATCTCCTTCTTCATGACCCCGTCCACGGCCAAGAAGGGCGCCGTCTCCTGCATCGTCCCGATGGTGACGCACGTCGACCACACGGAGCACGACGTCCACGTCCTCGTCACCGAGCAGGGGCTCGCGGACCTGCGGGGCCTCTCGCCGAAGCAGCGGGCCGAGCGCGTGATCGAGAAGTGCGCCCACCCCGACTACCGCCCCGCCCTTCGCGACTACGTCCGCCGCGCCGCCTCGGCCTCGCCCGGCAAGCACACACCCCACCTCCTCGACGAAGCCTTTGCCTGGCATCGGAACCTCCTTCGGACGGGGACGATGCGGATGGGCTGAGAAGAGCCCCAGGAGCCTCCCGTCGGGAGCGGGCCGCGTCAGGTCGTCGGCAACCGCTGGCCGACCTCGACGACGAGGCGCTGGATCTCGTGGAGCAGCCAGTCGTACTCGGACGCCTCGCAGAAGTTCGCGTCGATCTGCAAGAGGCGGGTGTCGCAAACGAGGCGGGGTGCGTCGTCCCCCGGGCGCTCGATCTCCTCGATCGACCGGAGGGGCAGCGATCGGCCCCGGAAGCGGACCCCCTCCGCCGAGACGCGGATAAACGGCGGACGGTGGGAGCGCAGCCACAACCTCGCCGCCAGGACGGTGCCGGGCAGCAGGGCGAGAACGACGAGGGCCGCGGTAAGCCAGGGGTAGGGCGTTGCAAACCCCTCCGCGATCCAGCCTCGCAGAACGGTCCGCAGGGGCCACCAGAGCACGATCAGCGGGATCGCGAACGCCGCGGCGAGCTTGGGGCGATCGAGCTTCGGCTGGTACGAGGTCGTGATCTCGTAGCCGTCGTCCTTCCACGCGACGAAGAGCTTCGAGTCGGCCTGCCGGGCGAGCGGCTGCTTCGCTTCCTCGTCGCCTCCCAGCCTCTGGAAGAGCGGGACGTCCAGGTCTTCCGGGCTCCTCGTCTCCCCGGATGGCTTCACATACGGGACCTTCCACGCCTTCGCAAAGCCCTCGAGCGCCCGTCTCGTCGTCAGCTCCTTCTCGGACTCGAAGAACCGCAGCTCGCTGAAGGGTCTCGAGCGCGCAACGTGGAACGTGGCGGTTCGGTAGGACTTCCCGCTGCGGACCCTGCGCGTTTCGATGACGTGCTCGAGCGGACCGATGTCGGCAACCGAGACCTGAATCGTCGCGGTGCCGCGCTCGACGAACGACGCCGTCCCGGCTTCCGCATCGACCTCGACGAAGTGGTTCGGGCGAAGGCGCGGATAGAGCCCGGCGCCGAGGAGCGCGAGCGAGATGGCGACGGGAAGCGCCAGCACGCGTACACATCT
>DIAY01000273.1:0-8058 GCA_002414905.1 Holophagales bacterium UBA5066
AGATGTGTAGAAACGGTTACCAGCAAGGGGCCCGGGTCTGTGAGCCCTGGGTCTTCCAGCGAGCTTGCATTTTCCCGTGAGAGTGCATACTGTATATATGCACTATGCACAGTGGCCTTGATATCTCCCAGACGGACTCGCGGCCGATGTATCTCCAGATCATCGAGCAGATCCGTGAGCGCATCGCCGCGGGCGACTGGGCTCCGGGCCGCGAGTTGCCGTCGATCCGGGGGCTTGCGGCCGATCTGCGCGTCAGCGTCATCACGGTGAAGCGCGCCTACCTCGATCTCGAAAGCGACGGCGTGATCGTCACCCGCCACGGCAAGGGCTCGTTCGTGGTGGAGTCGAGCGGCCTCGCCGACGAGCTCCAGGAGGCGGCGCTCGAGTCGCACCTGACCGCCGCGGTCGCGACCGGAAGACGACTCGGCCTTTCCGAAGAGAACCTGGTGGCACGCCTCCGCAGCGCTACCCGATCTGGGGACCAGAAATGAAAGACCCTCGAAATGACGGCCAGACGATGAATGCGCAGAAGGCGATCGAGCTCCGCCACGTGCGCAAGAGCTACCGGTTCTTCACTCTCGACGACGTCTCGCTCGAAGTCGAGCCCGGCCAGATTCTGGGACTGGTCGGGCCGAACGGAGCGGGGAAGAGCACCTGCATCCGCCTCGCGATGGGCTTCATCTCCCCGGACGCCGGCGAGGTCCGGGTGCTCGGGCGGGCGATGCCCGAAGAGCAGGCAGCGGCCAAGCGCGACATCGGCTACGTCGCCGCCGAGATGCGACTCCTGCCGCAGGCGACTCTCGGCTGGCACCTGCGCTTCGTCGCCTCGATCTACGCGGGGTGGGACGAGGGGTACGCGAGCGCCCTCGTCGAGCGCTTCGGACTGCGCACCGAGCAGAGCGTGCGCAGCCTCTCGCAGGGCGAGCACGTGAAGGCCGCGTTGCTTCTCGCTCTCGCGCGCCGGCCGAAGCTCCTGATCCTCGACGAACCGACGACGGGGCTGGATCCGGTCGCACGCCACGAAGTCACGAGCGAGCTGATGGAAGTGCTCCGCGACGAGAACCGGTCGATTCTCTTCTCGTCGCATAACACGGTGGATGTCGAGCGCATCTCCGATCGCATCGTCTTTCTCGACCGCGGACGGATCGTCGACCAGGGAGACAAGGAGAGCTTCCTCGAGCGCTGGCGCCGGATCCGGCTCCAGCTGCCCCCCGGAGAGAGTCTGCCCCCGATCGCGGGTCAGGTGAGCCGGCTCGAAGACGGTCAGTTCGTCACCGTTACGACGAATCGCTTCTCGGAAGAGCTCGTCCAGGGCCTCGGTGCGGGCGTGCGAGAAGTGCAGCGAATGAACCTCGAGGAGATCTTCGTCGCCAATGTCATGCATCACCGCGAGGGGGGGAGTCGATGAACACCGTGGCGCAGAGGCTCATCGCCAAGGAGCTCTACCTCTACCGGTGGCTCATCCTCGGAGGCTCGATCGCGGGCACCCTCTCGATGCTGGTCGCCGCGTTCGGCGAGGTCGCCTTCTACGTCGGCGCCCTGACCTGGCTCACCGCAATCATCGCCACGGGCGCCATGCTCGCGCTCTACGGGGTGATCAACGAGCGCAAGGAGCACTCGTTGCTGTTCGTCCTCAGCCTGCCGCTTTCGACCGGCGAATACGTTCGCGCCAAGCAGCTGGGCCTGACGCTCGCCTTCAGCATCCCCTGGGCACTTTCGAGCGTCTCGGCGATCCTTCTCATTCTCCTCAGCGCCGGCATTCCCGACGGCATGTTGCCGTACACGGTCTTGCTCTGCGTCTTTCTGCTGACCAACTTCGCCGTGCTCCTCTGCGCCGTGCTGCACAAGAGCTCGGAAGGGGCGGTCGCCGTTGCCATTCTCGTCACTAACATGGCGGTCAGCCTCTACATGTTCGTCATCGGTGGCCTTCCCGGGCTGCAGGCTCACCTTCGAGGTCCGGTGGCGGTCTGGAACTCCACCGTCTGGATCATCCTGACGGTCGAGGTCGCGGTCCTGGCGCTGGCGTTCAGCCTGCCTGGCTTCATCGCGGCGCGTCGTCGCGATTTCATCTGAGAGAAGACGATCATGCAAAGCTCATCGACAGAGCGCCTTCACGCGCTCGACGCCACGCGCGGCTTCGCCCTTCTGCTGGGCGTCGCGTTCCACGCCACGCTGTCGTTCATGCCCGGTTGGCCGATCGGGCTCTGGGCGATGAACGACAACTCGCCGAGCCCGTTCCTGAGCGACGCGGCGTTCGTCATGCACGTCTTCCGGATGTCGCTCTTCTTCTTCCTCGCCGGCTTCGTCGCCCGCCTGTTGTACCGGAAGCTCGGTGCGCGCGGCTTCTGGTCCAGCCGGCTGAAGAGAATCCTGGTCCCCATGGTCATCGGCTGGGTCATCCTTTTCCCCAGCATCGTCTTCGTCTGGTCGAAGGGCTTTGCGAAGATGTTCGGCGGCCCGCTGGCGGCGAAGCCGGCCGCGGCGGCATTGAAGGCGTCGGTAACGACCAGTCCGATTCCCGAGGTGGCCGGAGCTTTCCCGCTCACTCACCTCTGGTTCCTCTACCAGCTGCTGCTGCTCTACGCGGTGGTCCTCGCGCTGCGCGCGATCATCGTGCGGTTCGACGGTGAGGAGAAGCTCCGCCGCCTCGTGGACGTGGCGGTCGCCGCCTCCGTGCGCACCTGCACGGCGCCCATTGTGCTCGGAGCGCCCCTCGCGGTCGCCCTCGCCGCAGTGCCGGTCTGGTACTACTGGCAGGGGATTCCGACCCCCGATCAGTCGCTCATTCCCCAGGTCCCGGCGACGGTAGGCTTCGGCACGGCGTTCGTGTTCGGCTGGCTGATTCATCGCGCGCGACGGACGCCAGACGCGCACGATGCGAGCGACACGCTCACGGTAATCGAGAAGCGTTGGATACCGCATCTCCTGATGGGTCTCGTCGCAACAGCCTGGCTTCTCCACGTCGTACACGCCGAGGTCGTCTCCGAACCGGGCCGAACGAAACTCGTCTTCGCCGCCGTCTACGGGGTCGCAGTCTGGGGCTGGGTCCTCGGGCTCACCGGCGCGGCGCTGCGCTTTCTTTCCGGCTTCAGCGCCACTCGCCGCTACGTCGCCGACGCCTCCTACTGGATCTATCTCGTCCATCTGCCTGTCATTGCGGCACTGCAAGTCTGGGTGGGCGGCTGGTCGTGGCACTGGAGCCTCAAGTTTTCGTTCATCCTCGTCGTGGGGCTCCTCATCCTGTTTACGAGCTACCACTTCCTCGTCCGTCCGACGTTCATCGGCCTGCTCCTGAATGGTCGCCGGGTAAGGCGCGGAGGTCGTTTGGTGGCGTCGGCGGGAGAAATACCCTCATCGGTGACCCGCATGTCCGGGTCGTTTCAGCAGGAGCGTTCCGGCGCTCCTCGAACGGCCGTTGCCGAGCTGCGCGGAGTGGTCAAGCGCTACGGCACCACGACTGCGCTCGACGGCATCGATCTCGAGGTGCGGCGTGGAGAGCTCCTCGCCGTGCTCGGACCGAACGGCGCCGGCAAGTCGACCGCGATCGCCCTCTGGCTCGGGCTCCTGGAGCCGGACGAGGGCGAAGTGTCGCTTTTCGGCGGCTCGCCGCACGACCTCGGTCGCCGGCGGGTGCTCGGCGTAATGATGCAGGACGTCGAGCTCGCCAGGGAGCTTCGCGTTCGCGAGCTGATCGCTCAGGTGTCGGCCGGCTACGCCGATCCGCTGACGGTCGAAAGGACGCTCGACGTCACCGGCATCGCGCCGATCGCCGACCGGCTCTACGGCAAGCTCTCCGGCGGACAGAAGCGGCAGGTGCAGTTCGCCCTCGCGATCTGCGGCAGGCCACGACTGCTCTTTCTCGACGAACCCACTGTCGGTCTCGATCTTCAGGCGCGCGAGGCGCTGTGGTCCAACATTCGCGCTCTCCTGGCCGACGGCTGTTCGATCGTTCTCACAACGCACAATCTCGAGGAGGCCGAGGCACTGGCAACACGCGTTGCCA
Organism: Holophagales bacterium UBA5066; assembly: GCA_002414905.1. Taxonomy (GTDB): domain Bacteria; phylum Acidobacteriota; class Thermoanaerobaculia; order UBA5066; family UBA5066; genus UBA5066. The sequence goes on from DIAY01000273.1 coordinate 4,004, forward strand.
TTCTCGCCCGAGGACGCCTCGTCGCGACCGGCAGTGTCGAGGAGATGCGTGCCCTGGTGTCGCGACGACAGATCCGTTGCGAAACCAGGGTCGAGGTCGAGGAGGTGCGCCGCTGGGAGGGGGTCACGGACGCGACCCGCGAGCGCGGGCGCCTCTCGATCACCGCGACCGACGCCGAGGGCGTCGTCCGCTGTCTGCTGGCGAGCGACCCGGAGCTTCGACACCTCGAAGTGCGCGAAGCGGGGCTGGCCGAAGCGTTTTCCGAGCTCACGAAGGAGGCCGCGTGAACGACACGGTTTTCGGCGCTGCGACCCTGAATCCCGAATCCGCTGTCCTTCCGGTCGGCCGGCTCGTCGGCGCCTACTGGGCCGAGACGCGCTTCGAGTTCCGGCGCATCCGGCGAACTCCGGCGCTCTTCCTGCCGTTGCTCCTGTTGCCGGCCGCGCTCTACCTGCTGTTTGCGGTGGCCATCGCCGGGAAGGCGATCGCTGCCGATCCGGCTGTCGGTGTCTTCCTCTTCGTCGGGTTCGCGGTGTTGGCCGTGACCATGCCGGCCCTGTTTCCGATCTGCACCTCCCTCGCGGTGGATCGTGAGTCGGGCGTGATGCGACTCCGGCGCGTCCAGCCCGCTCCGGCTGGAGCCTGGCTGGTCGCCAAGACCGCAAGCAGCCTGGCGTTCAGCGTGCTGGCCTATCTTCCCGTCCTCGCCGCCGCCCTCGCGACGGGCAAGCTCACGCTCGGTTTCGGCCAGCTGCTCGCGATGAGTGCGGCTCTCATCAGCGGGGCGATCCCGTTCGGCGCCCTCGGACTGATGCTCGGGACCCTGGTGAGCGGCTCGGCGGCACCCGGCTACGCGAATCTCATCTACCTGCCCGGCTGCTACCTCTCGGGGCTGTTCTTTCCGTTGCCCGCGTCGATGCACTGGCAGGTCCCGCTCTGGCCGCAGTTTCACGTCAACCAGCTCGCGATGTACGCGGCCGGGATCGAGAAGTTCCAGTTCGTCCCGCTGCAGCTGACGATCGCCGCGCTGACCGGATACACGGTGCTCTTCGGCGCCATCGCGATCTGGCGCCTCGCGTACCGCCCTTAGCCGAGCGCCTTGCCGGCCATCCGCAGGATGTCGTCCAGCGGGTTCCCGTCGCCGTTCATGTCGATGAGCGACCCGAGCCCCGCCAACCCGCCGCCCGCCCCAGCGGGCGCCGCGCCTACGACCCCGGCGTTTCCGCCTCCGCCTCCAAAGAGGCCTCCGAGGAGATCGCCGAGCCCGCCACCCGCCGGGGCGGCCTGCGCCGGCGCGCCGGCGCCGCTCTGCTTCGCCATGAAGCCGGCGACCGCCATCGCCAGGATCGGCAGCATCTTCTTGAGCAGCGACGAGTCGAGACCCGTCTGCAAAGAGGCATTCTGCGCGACCGTGCGGCTCACGGCCCTGGAGCCGAAGATCGAGCCGAGGACGTCGTTGCCCTGGTTCACGTCCGTCGGCTCCGGTGACAGCACGTTGTCGAGAAGGCCGCCGCCGCCGAGCTGCCCGAGAAGGCCGCCGAGGCCTTCGAGGCCCGTGGGCTGCGCCTGAGCCTGCTTCTTGAATCCGCCGAGGATTGCCGGGAGGAGCGCCGCGGCGCCGCTTGCCGCCTGCGATTCGCTGATTCCCAGCTCCCGGGCCATCGACTTCAGGCCGCCCACCTGGGAGAGGATGTCGGTGATCTGCACGTTTTTCGCTCCTCTGTTCCGTCGGTGGGGGGCTGCCTCAGTCCAGCAGTTCCTTGGGGACGTTCCCGCCGTTCTCGGCGATGCGGGCAAGGACGGTCTTGTGGAGCCAGACGTTCATCTTCGCCGAGTCGCCCATCAGATCGGCCGGGCAGCCCAGCTCGACGGCGAGCTCCTTGCGGGCGCCGAAGCTGCTGTCGATGTCGAGGAGCTTCAGCAGGTCGACGATGGAGACCTTCCAGTTCAGCTTCTGCGGGTTCGCCGCGGCGCGCTGCTCCAGCTGCGCGACGACGTCGACGACGGCCACGGGTGCGGGCGCCGCCGGCACGGCAGGAACCGTGGCAGGGCTCGCGGGCGTGACACTGGGTGCGGGAGCCGGGGCAGGAGCGGCAGGCTTGTCGCCGATGCCGAGCTTGGCGAGAATCGAGCTGAAAAATCCCATGAAGTCCTCCTCGTGTCGTGCGGTGGAGCGATGTGCTTGGTTGCCACACCGTTCTGAATCCGTCCCGGTCATCCTACAGACGAAACGGGCCGGCGACCGGGAAAAGGGATCGAACAGCCTCGGCCGAGCCGTCATCGGGACCGACGGCAAGGTGGGTATCCTCGGCGCGAGGGAACTGGAGACGCTTGCGAAGGCCATCCTCGGCGTTGTTCTGACGCGCTGCCAGGAGAGCTTTGCAGGCCCGCCGATCGACTCCGGCGATGTCGTTCGCCGGATCGCCGCGATGGGATTCCCGTGGGGCGAGAGCGACGGCAACTGATCGGCGCTCCGTTCGCCGCCCGAAGGGAACGACCTCCGGCGGGCCCCCGCGTTCATAATCCGGGCGAGTGACCCGGTCCACCCTCCTTTTTCGCCTTGCCCTTCTGGCCGTCCTGGTCGCCGTCAGGCCCGGTTTCGGTGCCTCTGCGCCGCCGGCGACGTTCGTCGAGCCCGCGGGCTCGTCGCTCCTGGTCCGGGCGATGGATGCCGACGGAAAGACGTTCATATCCGTGGGCGACGTCTCGACGGCGCTGGGCGGGACGATGTCGTACGAGGCGGGCACCTCCTCCTACGAGCTGAAGGTCGGGCCGCACGTGGCGGTCTTCGGAACGGAGACGGCCCTCGCCGTCGTCGACACGAAGCTCGTCCAGCTCACCACGCCCATCCGCGGTGAGGGCTCCACCGCCTTCGCCGACCCTGACTTCTTCTCCCGCGTCCTCACCCCCCTGTTCGGTGTCACGTTCATCTGGGACAAGGGCGGGCGCGCGCTCGTCGCGCGGCGCGTGGAGACAACCGAGATCGGCGTCGAGGCGACGGTCTCGGCGTTCGAGGGGACGACGAAGGTCGTCTTCCGCTTCACGCGGCCGCCGACGTTCCGGGTGGAGAAGGGGGACGAGCAGGTCGTCCTGAGGTTCCCGGGTGTCCGGCTCGTTCCGGCGGTCCCCGAGATGACGGTGGACGACGCGCGGGTCGCCCGGCTCTTCCTGCGTCCGGCCGAGCTGGCGGTCGTCCTTAAAGGAAAGGACTTTTCCACCAACGTCTACCCTCTGGCCGACCCGCCGCGCCTCGTCGTGGACGTGACGCACGCCGCGCCGCAGCCGCCGGTGTCTCTCGCTCCCGCCCCTGCCGCGAGCCCGGTTCCGGGCGCTCTCGTCCTTCCGGCGCCCACGCCGCGGCCCGGGCCGCGCGTCGTGGTGATCGATCCCGGTCACGGCGGGACCGAGGAAGGGGCAAGGGGACCGGACGGTCTCCTCGAGAAGGACGTCGTCCTCGCACTGTCGCGGACGGTGCGCGAAGTCCTCACGGCCCGCGGCTACCGGGTCGTGACGACGCGGGACAGCGACGCCTCCGTCGGCCTGCAGGACCGGACGGCGACCTCCAACGCGGCGAAGGCCGACGTCTTCCTGTCGCTCCACATGAACGCCTCGCGTGCCGCCTCGGCGCACGGGACCGAGGTCTACTACCTCTCGCTCGACGCCTCCGACCGCGCCGCAGCCGCGCTCGCGGAGGCCGAGAACCAGGCCGAGCCGAAGGCGACGCCCTCCGCCGAGACGAATGCCGCGCTGCGCGACCTCGACCTGATCCTCTGGGACCTCGCCCAGAACCAGCACCTCACGGCGTCGAGCCGCCTGGCCGAGATCATCCAGGGGGACTTCAACCGCCTCCTCGGCATCACGACCCGGGGCGTCAAGCAGGCGCCCTTCCGCGTGCTGATCGGCGTCAACGCGCCGGCCGTCCTCGTCGAGGTCGCGTTCATCTCGAACCCCGAGGAGGAGCAGAAGATCGCTTCCGAGGAGTTCCGCAGGGCGGTGGCCGAGACGCTCGCGGGGTCTCTCGACAACTTCTTCCGGGTCGCGGCCGACGAGGTCGC
>DIAY01000273.1:8248-8619 GCA_002414905.1 Holophagales bacterium UBA5066
GCGAGACAGAGGCGGCAGGTCGCTGCGAGGCCGACACCGACCCGCACGATTCCGCCTCCCCCGACGCCGATCCCCGCGCGGCTCGTCTCGATCTGGTTCGAGTCGGCCGAGGACGGCCGCTTTCACCCCGAGGCGCGCGAGGTCCCGGCTGCGGTCGATGACGTCGCCTTCCTCCGGAGCCTCGGCGCGGCCGTTCTCGAGGGGCCGCGCCACCCCGCGCTGCTGAAGCCCTTCCCGGACGGCTGGACGCTCCGCGCCGCCTTCCGCCTCGCCGACGGCCTCGCCGTCCTCGACCTCGCCCCGCCTGCGCCGCCTTCGTCAGCCACACCGGTCCCCGAGCCTTCGCCCACGGGACCGCCGGGAAAGGCCGC
>DIAY01000273.1:8889-13113 GCA_002414905.1 Holophagales bacterium UBA5066
GGCCGCGCCGTCTCCCACGGTGCGCCCCACCAGAGTTCCCCCGAGAGACGTCTACCGCACATGACCGACGACCGCCCCATCGGCCTGTTCGATTCCGGGGTCGGAGGACTCACCGTCCTCGACGCCGTTGCCCGCCGCCTTCCCTCGGAGAACCTCCTCTACCTCGGAGACACGGCAAGGCTCCCGTACGGCACGAAGTCGGTCGAGACCGTGCGCCGCTACGCCCGCCGCGCCGTCTCGCTCCTCCTCTCGCGCGGCGTCAAGGCGCTCGTCGTGGCGTGCAACACCGCCTCGGCCCTCGCGCTCGACACCATCGTCGAGGAGGCTGGCGACATCCCCGTCGTGGGCGTCGTCGAGCCGGGAGCTCGCGCCGCGCTCGCGCTGGCCCGAGGCCTGAGCGGCCCCGCCGCCGAGGCGCCGATCGCCATCCTGGCGACGGAGGCGACGGTTGCCTCCGATGCCTACGGTCGTGCGCTCCGCTCGCTCGACCCGTTCCGGACGGTGATGAACGTCGCCTGCCCGCTCTTCGTCCCGCTTGCCGAGGAGGGCTGGACGGAGAACGAGGTCGCCCGCGCCGCCGCCCGGCTCTACCTCGCGCCCGTCGTCGCTGCGAGGGCGCGCGTCGTCGTCCTCGGCTGCACGCACTATCCGCTTCTCTCCGCGACGATTTCCGCCACCCTGCCCGAGGGAACGCTCCTCATCGACTCGGCGGCCTCCACGGCCGTCGAGGTCGAGATCCTCCTCGGCCGGAGCGCGCGCCGCGAGGGCGGGTCGGGAGAGACGCACCTCCTCGTCACCGACGCCTCCGAGCGCCTTCGCCGCGTGGCCGGGCGTTTCCTCGGTCGCGAGGCGGCGGCCCTCGAGCTCGTCGACCTGCCGTAAGCTCCGGAGCGATGGCTCGCTCCGACGGACGTTCCCCGCTCCAGCTCCGCCCCATGTCCCTCGAGTGCGGCGTCGTTCCGCACGCCGAGGGCTCGTGCCTCATCGTCCAGGGAAAGACGAAGGTCCTCGTCGTCGCGACCCTGGAGCAGAAGATCCCTCCGTTCCTGCGTGACGCCGGTGAGGGATGGGTCACCGCCGAGTACGGGATGCTCCCCCGCGCGACGCTCGAGCGTTCGCCCCGCGAAAGCGCGAAGGGAAAACAGACGGGACGTTCGCTCGAGATCCAGCGTCTCATCGGACGCGCGCTGCGCGGCGTGGCCGACCGGAGCACCTTTCCGGAGTGGACGGTGACGCTCGACTGCGACGTTCTCGTCGCCGACGCCGGCACGCGCTGCGCCTCGGTGACGGGTGCCTGGGTCGCCCTCGCGCTCGCCCTCGAGACGCTCCGCAAGAGGGGCGGACTGAAGAAGCGCCCGTTCCGCGAGGCGGTCGCGGCGATCTCGGTCGGCATCCTGCCCGACCGGGAGCGCCCCGAGGGGGTCGTCGCGCTCGACCTCGACTACTCCGAAGACTCTACCGCCCACGTCGACCTGAATGTCGTCGGAACCTCCACCGGCCGTTACGTCGAGGTGCAGGGCACGGCCGAGCGCGAGCCGTTCGACGACAAGCGCCTCCGGGAGATGCTCACGGTGGCCAAGCGGGGGTGCCGGCGCCTCTTCCGGGCCCAGCGCAAGGCGCTCGAAGGGCGGGTCCCCGAGGACTGGCTCCCGCCGGCGTAGCCGGGCTTCAGGCCGTCTTCGCCAGCAGGGCGAGGAGCCTGGCCACGTCCTTCGGCACCTCGATCGGGGCGTAGTGGCCGACACCGGTGAGGCTCGTGTATTTCGCGTCGGCCCGCGTGCCGAGAATCGCCTCGACGTCCTTCGGCGGTGCGAGCGGATCTTCCGTGCCGGTTACGAGGAGGAGGGGCACCCTCGTCCCGGCGAGCCGTTTCGAGAGGGGCGGGGCGGAGAGGAGCCCGTCCACCGAGCGTTCGAGGGCCCGGAGCGCGGCCTTCGCGTGCGGGCCCGTCCGCGCCTCCATCCCGCGAGTCACGAACTCCTTCTTCCTGGCGCCGTCGACGGCGAAGCCGTAGCCGAGGGCGTTCCTGAGCGAGGTCTCCGGCGCCGCGCCGACGAGCGCGGAGCGGGACATCGCTTTCCACTTGAGCGTGTCCGTGAAGCCGTAGGAGACGGCGCCGAGAGGCGAGACGAGCCCGAGGGCCAGGACTCTCCCGGGTGCCAGGACCGCGAGCTCGCCGGCGATGCGGCCGCCGAGCGAGTGCCCCACGACGACGGCCGTCTCCACGCCGCGATCGTCCAGCTCGCCGAGGACCCAGCGTGCGAGCGAGGCGGGGTCGTAGCTGTCGTGCGGGCGGGTGTCCTTGCCCGAGCCGGGAAAGTCGAGAGCCAGGGGCGCCAGGCTCTTCGGAAATGCTGCCGCCACCGCGGCCCAGTCTTCCGCCGAGCCGCCGAGGCCGTGCAGGAGAAGGACGGTGCGGCTCACGTCCCGGTCCCGGGGCGGGCCGCCGCCGCGAGTGGACATCCCCACGCCGCAGGCTGAAAATCCGGCGCGCCGGGGCGTAGCGCAGGGGTAGCGCAGTTGCTTTGGGAGCAACAGGTCGGCGGTTCAAATCCGCCCGCCCCGACCAATTTTTCCGAGGTCCGCTCGAATCCGGTCATTCCGTCGGCCCCTTCCGCCCCGCGCCGGGGCGACCGCGCGTTTGGCGCGGGATCTTGGCAGAGCGGACCGGGGGCGTCGAGACGGAAATGCCCGGCGCGGGGAGCTCACCGCGCCGGGGCGTTCCGCGTCACGACCGGGTCACTTCTTCGCCATCCGCGGCGGCTGGTACTCGGGCGCGGCGTTCTTCACGGGCGGCACGGTCTTCAGGTAGGCGTAGACGGCCCTGAGGTCTTCCTCTGTCGCCTGGCGGTAGGCGGGCCAGGGCATCGGCGGGTTGATCGGCCGCCCCACGCCGAGGTGCTTGCCGTCCTTGATGGCGCGGACGAAGTTCGCTTCCGTCCACGCGCCGATGCCGGTGGCGTCGGAGGTGAGGTTCACGGCGTAGGTGATGCCCCAGGGGCCCGCGAAGGCCGTGTTCGTGGCGTTTCCGGCCCAGACCCAGCCTTTCCCGTCGACGGGGGGAGCGCTCGGAACCTTCAGCTCCTGAGGGTGGCCGGAGAGGCGGCGGGTCATGTCGGGCTCGGGGCCGCGGGCGCCCATCTTCATCGGCGTGTGGCAGTCGTCGCAGCCCAAGACGGCGACGAGGTACTTGCCGCGCGAGACCTCGGGCGAGGCGCCGAACGTGAGGGGCTTCTTCGGCGTTTCACCGGCGAGGGCGACGGCCGAGGCGGCGAGGGTGGCCGCGGCAGCGGCGAGGGCGATGCGGCGGACGGCGTCGGCGGTGTGGAAGGTGGCGGCCATGAGCGATCTCCTTTGTGCTCCGAAAGGTGTGGCGCCCTTCCGCCAGCGGCCACCTAAGAACTGACTAACGCTCCCTAAGAATTCACTAACCGACGGGGGCTGCGGTAACCTCCGGCCACCGTGAAAGTTCCGGAAAACCTGGCGGCTCTGGTCGAGGGGCTCGTCGCGGTGCACGTGGCCACGCGCGACGCCGCGTTCGTTCCCGACGAGGTGATGGCCGCCGCCGCCCTGCCCTCGGCCGACGGCCGAAGCCTGACCGTGTACCTGCCCGTCGCGACGTCGGAGACCAGCCTGGCGAACCTGCGCGGTAACGGAGCGATCGCGGTCGTCCTCTCGCAGCCGCTGACGCACCGGACGGTCCAGCTGAAGGGAAGGGTTGAGACGCTCCGGCCCGCGCGCGAGGAGGAGCGGGCCGGGGTGGAGAGGATGGCGGCGGCGTTCGATACGGAGGTGGAGGTGATCGGCCTCCCTCCCGCCGTCGTGAGGCGCCGGACGAAGTGGCCCTGCCACGCGGCGACGTTCGTCGTCGCCGAGGCGTACGAGCAGACGCCGGGTCCGCGTGCGGGCGAACCGATCGTGGAAGGGGGCGCAACGTGATCGGGAAGCTCCCCGCCCTCACGCGCTGCTTCCAGGGGATCATCCCCGGGGCGCTCGCGACGTGCGGCCTCGACGGGACGCCGAACGTCACCTACCTGAGCCAGATCCGCCAGGTCGACGACCGGCATGTCGCCATCTCGAGGCAGTTCTTCAACAAGACGAGCCGCAACCTCGAGGAGAACCCGCGCGCGACCGCGACCGTCATCGACCCGATCACGTTCGAGGAGTGGAAGCTCGGCCTCCGGTACGTGCGGTCGGAGACGGACACGCCCCTCTTCGTGGAGA
>DIAY01000214.1 GCA_002414905.1 Holophagales bacterium UBA5066
CCCAGCGCCTGCTCGAGGATTCTCCTCGACAGGGGATCGTCGTCGACGATGAGGACGCGGGGGCGGAGCTCGGTCACGGCTGCGATCGAATCTTGCCACGGGGCCGGGTGGCGGAGGAGGAGGGATTCGAACCCCCGGAGCCTTGCAGCTCAACGGTTTTCAAGACCGCCGCCTTAAACCACTCGGCCACTCCTCCGTCGGAGGAACTGGCGGACAGGGGGGGATTCGAACCCCCGGTAGGCTTTTAAGGCCTACGACGGTTTAGCAAACCGTTGGATTAAGCCACTCTCCCACCTGTCCGCTTTCCGCGGGCCGCGGATGTTACCTCAGCCGGGCCGGCGGATCTCGGAGAGCCCTCCGCAGTACGGCCGGAGGGCGGGCGGGATCGCGACCGATCCGTCCTCCCGCTGGAAATTCTCGAGAATTGCGACGAGAGTCCTGCCGACCGCCAGGCCCGACCCGTTGAGCGTGTGGACGTACTCGTTGCGGGTCTTGCCGTCCGGCCCCGACCGCTTCACCCGAATGGCGGCCCGCCGGGCCTGGAACGCCTCGAAGTTCGAGCAGGAGGAGATCTCCCGATAGGCGTTCTGTCCCGGGAGCCAGACCTCGAGGTCGTAGGTCTTCGCCGAGGCGAACCCCATGTCGCCCCGGCAGAGAACGACGCGGCGATACGGCAGCCCGAGTCGCTCCAGGACGGTCTCCGCATCCCGCGTCAGCTTCTCGTGAGCCTCGGGGGAGTCCTCGGCCCGGGTGAACTTCACGAGCTCGACCTTGTCGAACTGGTGCTGACGAATGAGGCCTCGCGTGTCCTTCCCGGCCGCTCCGGCCTCGGCCCGGAAACAGGGGGTGTAGGCGCAGTAGGAAATCGGAAGCTGCTCGTCCCGAAGGACCTCGTCGCGGTGGAGGTTCGTGACGGGGACCTCGGCCGTCGGTGCGAGGTACCAATCGGTCCCCTGCAGGCGGAAGAGGTCCGCCTCGAACTTCGGAAGCTGGCCGGTCCCGAAGAGCGACGCCGCGTTCACGATGAACGGCGGCAGGACCTCCCGGTAGCCGTGCTCACGGGTGTGCAGGTCGAGCATGAAGGCGATCAGAGCGCGGGAGAGGAGCGACGCCTCGCCCGAGAGAACGGCAAAGCGCGCACCCGTCACCTTGGCGGCCCGTTCGAAATCGAGGATCCCGAGGTCGGGACCGATCTCCCAGTGGGGTTTCGGCGCGAAGGAGAAGGCCCCCGGCTCGCCCCACGTCCGCAGGACGGCGTTGCCGGTCTCGTCCTCCCCCTCGGGAACGCTTTCGTGCGGGACGTTCGGGAGGGCCTGCTCGATCGCGAAGAACTCCCCCTCGATCTCCTCGACCCTCTTTTCCCGGGTCGCGACGGAGATGCCGAGCTCCTTCGCCCGCTCCATCTCGACCGTGGCGTCTTCCTTCACCTTTTTCTTGCGGCCGACCTCGGCCGACAGGGTGTTCCGCTCGGCCTTCATGGCCTCCACGGCAGTCAGGACCCGCCGGCGTTCGGCGTCCAGCTCGCCCCAGCGCGCCAGGGACCCGGGGTCGAACGTCCTGTTGCGCAGGAGGTGGGGCATCTCGGCGAAGTGCGTGCGGAGGAATTCTCGAGCCAGCATGGGACCCGAATTCTACGGCGGCCCCGATAATCCGCCGGATGGAGAGGCTTCCCGTCGGAGTCGTCGTCGTGAACTGGAACGGAGGGGCGCTCCTGGATTCCTGTCTCGACGCTCTCGACGGGCAGGGGGCCTCGAGGGTCCTCGTCGTCGACAACGGATCCGAGCCGGCAGAGCTGCGGCGGCTCGCCGCCCGGGACGGTGTCTACGTCCTGCCTCTCGGTAGAAACCGTGGCTTCGCGTCCGCCTCGAACGCCGGGGCCGTCGATGCCCGGATGAAGGCGTTCCCCTACGTCGCCTTCGTCAACAACGACGCCGTCCTCGAGCCAGGCTACCTCGCCGCCTGCATCGCGGCGCTCGAGGCCGACCCTGGCCTCTCCGCCGTCCAGGGGGTCATCCTCGACGCCGAAGGGACGTTCGTCGACGGCCTCGGCATCGGCTGGAACCGCCGCCGTGAGGCGATCCAGCTCGGTCACGGCGCGGCGCCTCCTCCGGCAGCCCCACAGTCCATTCCGGTGGCGGGCGTCTCCGGCACGGCCCCGGTCTTCCGGCGGGCCGACTTCGAACGGATCGGGGGCTTCGCCGGGTCGTTTTTCGCCTGGTACGAAGACGCTGACCTGGCCTTGCGCCTCCGGCGCGCCGGCAGGCGTTTCGCCTGCGTCCCGGCCGCACGAGCGCGGCATGCCGGGTCGGCCACCGGCCGGCGCACGCCCGTCCTGAAATGGCGGCTCCTGCTCCAGAACCGCATCCGCACGGTCCGGCGCAACCTCTCCACTCCGGCACGACTCGGGACGCTCCTGCTTCACCCGCTGCCGCTCACGGCCCTGAGGAACGTCGTCCTCGACCTCGGCCTGCCGCGGGCGCTGGGGGCCGTGGCCGGAGCCGTCCTGGGCGCGTTCGCCAGCCTCGCCGAGGACCGGGCCGCGCGCCGGGAGCTTCCGCTCCTGCCGAGGCTCCCCGAATGAGCGTCGACCTCTCCCGCGTGAGGGCCGTCGTCGTCTCCTGGAATTCGCAGACGTTCGTCGGCCGGGCGGCCGTGTCGGTACCCGCTCCCGCCCGGGTCGTCGTCGTCGACAACGCCTCGAAGGACGGCTCGGCGTCCGAGGCCGAACGGGCCGGGGCCGTCGTCGTGAGGCTCGGCGAGAACCGGGGATTCGGCCCGGCCTGCAACGTCGGCGCCGGCCCGCTCGCCGGCCTCCCGCCCGCGGAGATGCTCCTCTTCCTCAACCCCGACGCCGCCCTCCTCGACGGTCCCGCCGCGCTGGCGGCCCTCCTCGCTGCGCTCGACGGCGACCTCCGCGTCGCCGCCGTCGCCCCGGCGCTCGAGGGAGACGGCCAGGCGCAGTTCCAGCTCCGGCGTCTGCCGTCCCTCAAGTCGCTTGCCCGGGAGGCCTTCCTCGTGAACCGTCTCCTGCCGCAAAACCCCGGATTCCTCCGCGAGCGCTACCTCGACCGCGACCGCTCCGTCCCGTTCGACGTGGAGCAGCCGGCGGCCGCCGTGCTCCTGGTCCGGGCCTCGGTTTTCGCCGAGGTCGGGGGGTTCGACCCGGCCTACGCCCCCGCCTGGTTCGAGGACGTCGACCTCTGCGCGAAGATCCTCGAATCGGGGTACCGTATTCGCTTCGTCCCCGCGGCTCGCGCGAGCCACGTCGGCGGCACAACGATGCGCGCGCTCCCCTACGACGACTACCTCCCGCTCTACACGCGGAACCTCCTCTGCTACCTGAAGCGGCACGAGGGGCTCCCGGTCCGTGCCGGCGCCCGGGCCGTCCTCGCCGCCGGTGCGCTGCTGCGCCTCGCCCTGCTGCCGTTCACCCGGGGAGACCACGCGCGTCCCGAGGCCGCTCGTGCCTACGTCCGCGTCCTGAAGGGCCTCCTCGGCCTCGGCTTCACGAGCGCGCTCCTGCAGGGGAAGACCTGAGTGGCGCGCGTCCTCGTCTCCCTCGTCACGCACGACGAGTCCCGCGACGCCGAGCGGCTCCTGCCCACGCTCTTCGCCCAGACCTTCCGGGACTTCGAGCTCGTCGCCGTCGATAACCGCTCCGAAGACGGCACGCGCGCGTCCCTCGCCGCGGCGAAGAAGCTCGCCCCGGTGCCGATGGAAATCGTCGCCTCGCGAGAGAACCTCGGTTTCACCGGGGGGCACAACGTCGGAATCGGCAGAGCCGTCGAACGGGGAGCCGAGTGGGTCCTCGTCCTGAACGCCGACGTGGTCCTCGCCCCCGACTACCTCGAGAAGCTCCTGGCCGACGCGGGCCGCCCCGGGTCCGAGTGGGTCGGCGCCATGTCGGGAAAGATCCTGCGGGCCGAAGGGCCCGGGCTCGACCCGACGAACGTGATCGATACCGCCGGCATCCGCATGACGCGGAGCGGACGGCACTTCGACGTCGGCTCGAGCGAGCCCGACACCGGGCGGTGGGACCGCCCGGCCGAGGTGTTCGGCGTTTCGGGGTGCATCGCGCTCTACAGGGTCGCGGCGCTCGAGGACGTGAAGGTCTCGACCGGCTGGTTCGACGACGACTTCTTCGTCTACCGCGAGGATGTCGATCTCGCCTGGCGTCTTCGAGGACGCGGCTGGTCCGCTCGCTGCCAGCCGGCCGCGGTGGCCTGGCACCGGCGGCGCAACCTTCCCGAGCGGCGCCGGGCGATGTCCGACCTCGCAAACCTCCACTCGGTCAAGAACCGCTTCCTCCTCCGCGTCAACAACGCCGGCTCCGACCATATGCGGGCGACTTTCCCGCTCACCTTCGCGCGGGACCTCGCCGTCGTCGGAAGCTGCCTCACCGCCGAGAGGACTTCCCTCGAAGCGCTCCGCTGGCTCGCGCGCAACCGGTCGCGCCTCCTGGCGAAACGGCGCGAGATCCTCGAACGGCGCACGGTCTCCGACCGCGCCCTCCTGCGCTGGTTCGGCCCCGACCCGGGCGGCGCCCGGATTCCGGACCTCGACGCGTGAGGGTCGCCATCCTCGGGACCCGCGGCATCCCCGCGGCCTACGGCGGCTTCGAGACGCTCGCCGAAGAGCTCTCCGTGCGGCTGGCCCGGCGGGGCCATGACGTGACCGTCTACGCCCGGCGCGGCTGCGTGAGGGAGGAGCTCGCGTCCTTCGACGGCGTCCGGGTCGTCTTCGCGCCGACGGTGAGGCACAAGTACCTCGAGACGGTCGTCCACGGCGTGACGTCGGGTTTGCACGCGGCGACCGAGGGTTACGACGCCGTCCTCGTCTGTAACGGGGCCAACGCCCTCTCCTGCCGCCTGCCGCGGCTCCTCGGCGCCGGAACGCGCATCGTCCTGAACGTCGACGGGCTCGAGAGGAACCGGCGGAAGTGGAACCGGGCGGGCAGGGCCGTCTACGCCCTGTCCGAACGGCTCTCGTGCGTCCTCCCCGACGTCGTCGTCACCGACGCCAGGGAGATCCGTCGCTACTACCTCGAGCGCTACGGACAGGTATCGGCCTACGTCCCCTACGGCTCCGACCTCCCGGCACCCGGAGACCTCTCGACCCTCGACCGTCTGGGCCTCGAGAGCGGCGGCTACGTCCTCTACGTCTCGCGCTTCGAGCCCGAGAACAACCCCGACGCGGTCCTGAGGGCCTATCGCGACGTTCCCTCCGACCAGCGCCTCGTCCTCGTCGGCTCGGCCCCGTACGCCGGGGAGCTCATCGCACGCCTGAAGGAGGACGCCGCGAAAGACCCCCGCGTCCTGCTGCCGGGAGCGATCTACGGCGAGGGGTACCGGGCGCTCCTCGCGCACGCCTCAGCCTACGTTCACGCAACCGAGGTCGGCGGGACGCACCCCGCCCTCATAGAGGCCATGGGGTTCGGCAGGCCGGTCCTCGTCCACGACACGCCCGAGAACCGCGAAGTGGCCGGCGGCGCCGCCCTCTGGTGGGACGCCCGGGACCCGGCGACCCTGACCCGCCTCCTGGGCGGCCTCCTGCCCGACGCCGCCCGCCGTGAGGCCCTCGGGGACTCGGCGCGCCGGAGGGCGCAGGAGCGCTACCGCTGGAACGACGTGACCACCGCCTACGAGGCGCTCCTTGGGGGCCTTGTGCCTGGCGGGCTACCATCGGGGAAAGAATGCTGAAGCAGCAGGCCCGGACGGTCGCCGCCTCGCTCTACGCCGCTGACCTCGCCTCGACGCTCGGCGCCCTCGCCGCGGCGTATCTCGTCAGGAGCGAGATCCTGCCTCGCCTCTTCCCGGACCGGCTGACGGCCCTCTACCCGTTCACGGTCTACCTCGTCCTGGTCGGGCCGATCGTCGTCATCTGGACCGGCCTCCTTTTCCTTTCGGGCGCCTACCGGAGCCGGAGGACGTCGGGGCTCAAGGACGAGACGCTCCTCATCGCCAAGATCGTTCTCGGGGGAACGGTCCTCCTGACGATCCTCGTCTACGGCCTCCGTCTCGATTTCATCTCCCGTCCCTTCCTGCCGCTCTTCGCGTTCTTCAACACCCTGTTTCTCATCATCGAGCGGCTCGCGGTCCGGATCGTCGCGCGCAAGGTCCGGATGCGCGGCTACAACTACCGGACGGTCGTTCTCGTCGGCGACACGCCCCGCGCCCGCTCCATGGCCCGCCTCATCCACGACCACCCGTGGTGGGGGCTCCGCCTCCTCGGTCTCGTGAGGGAGCGCCCCGCGTCGTCGGAAGCGGGGACGACGGCCGGGGGGCTCCCGGTCCTCGGGTCACTCGAGGACTTCCCCACGATCCTGACCTCGCTGCCGGTCGACGAGGTGATCCTCGCCGTCGATCGGGGTGACATCGAGACGCTCGAGGACGTCTTCCTGATGTGCGAGGAGATGGGGGTCAAGACGCGGCTCATCCTCGACTTCTTCCCGCACGTCTTCGCCAAGGTCGAGCTCGAGGAGTTCGACGGGACGCCGCTCCTGACGTTCTCGACGACTCCGACGGAGACCGGCGGCCTCCTGGCCAAACGGGTCCTCGACGTCGGGATCGCCGCCACGGCCGGCCTCGTCGGCCTCCCGTTCACCGCGCTCCTGGCGCTCCTCATCCGCGTCTCCTCGAATGGTCCGGTCCTCTTCCGACAGGTCCGCTGCGGCCTGAACGGGCGCCCGTTCACGTTCTACAAGCTCCGAACGATGGTCAACGGCGCCGAAGGGCTGCTCCCGAAGGTGGCGCACCTGAACGAGCACGAGGGGCCGGTCTTCAAGTCGGCGCACGACCCCCGCGTCACCGCCTTTGGCCATTTCCTCCGCCGCTTCTCCCTCGACGAGATCCCGCAGCTGTGGAACGTCCTGAAGGGGGAGATGTCCCTCGTCGGCCCGCGACCACCGCTCCCCGAGGAGGTCGCGCGCTACGAGAAATGGCAGCGCCGTCGCCTCTCGATGAAACCGGGGCTGACGGGTCTCTGGCAGGTCTCGGGACGCAGCGACCTGCCGAGCTTCGACCAGTGGATGGAGCTCGACCTCGCCTACATCGACAACTGGTCGCTCACCCTCGACTTCAAGATCCTCCTCCGGACGATCCCCACGGTCCTCAGCGGCAAGGGCGCGCGCTGAACCGCCCGGGTCCGGCGCGTCGATCAACTCCCCGGGTTCGCAGATCGCGCGCGGGACCTTCGAGACCCCGGCGAGCCGCCGGTAGCGCTACTCGAGGGAGATCGCGGGGCTCGGCGACCCGACGCCGCTCACATCCAGGGCTTCGCTTCGGTGGAGACCTTGATGATGGCCTCCCGCTCGAGCTTCTCGATGTACTCCGCGAGCTTCTTCTGGAACTGGGTTTCCTGCTCCTTCTTGAGGATCTCGGCCTTCACCTCGGTGTACGGCCTGTAGGTCGCAGGCATCTTCTCGACGATTTTCAGGACGTGCCAGCCCGTCCGGGTCTGGATCGGGTCGGAGATCGCGCCGACGGGCAGCGAGAAGGCCGCCGCGTCGAGGGGCGCCGCGAGCTCGCCCTTTCCGACGGTCCCCATGTCGCCCCCCTTCGATCGGGTCGGACTGTCGGAGAACCGCAGGACGACATCCTCGAATTTCGCCCCGCCCTTCGCAACGGTGGCGGCCTCCCGGGCCTTCTCCTCGGCCTCGGGTCCCGGGTTGATCAGGATTTCGGCGACCCGTACTTTCTCGGGAACGGCCCAGGTCTCCTTCTCGCGCTCGTAGGCGAGGCGGAGGGCATCGTCGGAAAGGTCGACCTTGCTGTTGACCTCGCGCCCGACGACGCGCTGGATGGTCGTCGACCGTTTCAGCTGGTCGCGGAGCTTGCCGGGCGTGAGGTTCGAGGCCTCGAGCGCCTTTTTGAAATCCTCCTCGGAGGCGACCTTGTTCTGCTCCTTGAGGCGCTTGATCTGCTCCTCGACCTCGGCGTCGGTCGCGACGATGTCGAGCTCACGCGCGCGGTCCTCGAGGAGAGCCTCGTTCACGAGCTCCCGCAGGACGGCCTTCCGAACGTCGTCCCTGCGGGCGACGTCGAGATCCGGCGGGGCCTCGTGAAGGGCGACTTCCGTCCTCTCGTCGAGCTGGCTCTGCGTGACGATGCGGGCGTTGACGTGGACGAGGATCCGGTCGATGACCTCGGCGGCCGCAGGGAGGACCGAGAAGGCGAGCGGGGCGAGGATGGCGGTGCCGATGAGGCGTCGGAGCGTCGTCACGGGGCGGAGTCTAGCGAAAACCGGGCCGCTTCCCCGACATAGGGAAACGGCAGGTGTTCCTCGACCACCGCCACCGGCCAGCGGAGCCTCGCGGCTGCCAGGAGCGAGACGACCGCTTCCGAGCTCCGCCTCTCGGCCAGAGCCAGGTGGAGAGCCGGACGCGCCTCCTCGAACGGGACGACCCGCCCGTCGGCCCGTTCCTCCACGCGGAAGAGGTGGACCCCGTGCCCCGCGGGCAAAACCGGGCTGACGCCGCCCGGCGCCAGGCCCCACACCGCCTTCTCGAACTCTCCCGGCAGGTCGGTGCGTTCGAGCCACCCGAGCCCGCCGCCAGTAGCGGCATTCGGAGCGCGGCTCACCTCCCTCGAGACGGATATCCAGTCCGCGCCGGACAGGACCCTCTTGCGGGCCGCTTCGGCCGCTTCCCGGGTCGGGAGAATCATCTGGGACAGCTTCACGATCGGAGGGTGGCTCCAGCGTACCGGTTGCCGCGCGTACTCAGCCCTCAGGTCGGCCTCGTTGATGGATTCGAGACGCGCGGCCCTTGCGAGGACCTCCCGGCGCCGCTCGGCGGCGGTCTTCCCCTTCGGCGCCGGGTTGGCGGAGTCGACGGCCTTCTGGAGGAGCCGTTCTTCGAGGTACTGGTCCAGGAGGCTCGAGGCGACCTGGGGAGAGACCTCCACGAGAGGAGCTCCGGCCGCCGAATGGACGTAGGTTCCAAAACCTTCCTCCTCCACCGGCTCGTCTCCGATCAGAGCGATGACTGATGCGCTCCGGGCGGCACTCGATCCCTTTCGGGAGCAGGCCGGCACCACGAGGAGAGCGCAGAGGAGGAGCGGGACGAGACGCTTCACGACCGCCCTCCTCACAACGCGGCCAGGAGCCCGGGCGCCGTGAGAGAGCCCGGGCGCGCAAGGGACTCGAGGAACCGGCCCGCCACGCCGCAGACCTCCTCCGCGTCGGGCGGGAGGCCGCGGAAGAGCTCCGGAACGCGGAATGCGTCCGGCCCGGTCGCCGTCAGCTGCCTGCCCCTGAGCGCCGTGAGGAACCGGTCGGGGTCGAGGCGGTGCCCCTTCTCGAGCGTGACGGCCAGCTCGGCACCGCGCCGCTGGATCGTCCGGACACCGAGGTCGAGGGCGAGGAGGCGCAGCCGCGAGAGGCCGAGAAGGCGCGCGAACTCGGGGGGCGGGGTTCCG
Source organism: Holophagales bacterium UBA5066 (assembly GCA_002414905.1). GTDB lineage: Bacteria > Acidobacteriota > Thermoanaerobaculia > UBA5066 > UBA5066 > UBA5066. Next base: position 9,417 of record DIAY01000214.1, read on the forward strand.
TAGCGGTCCCCGGCCTCCTTCGCGAGGAGGTCGAGGGCCTCGATGTCGTCGGCGGTCGCGAGCCTCTTGTAGAGCGCCATCCTCAGGCTCTCCTCTCCGATCCACTTCGCCGGCAGGCCGAGGGGAAGGCCGAGCTGGAGGGTCACCTCGCGCTTCTCGGCCACCGGCTCGCCCCGCAGCTCGCCGATCGCCTCCTCCAGGAGCGAGACGTACGTCTCGAAGCCGACGGCGTCGATGTGTCCCGACTGCTCCCCTCCGAGGACGTTGCCCGCACCGCGGATCTCGAGGTCCTTGGCGGCGATGCGAAAGCCCGCGCCGAGATCCGAGAACTCCTGGATGGCGCGCAGGCGCCGCCGTGCGTCGTCGGTGAGGGCCATCCCCGGCTTGACGAGGAGCCAGCAGGAGGCGGGCTTGTCGCTCCGTCCGACCCGTCCGCGAAGCTGGTAGAGCTGTGAGAGACCGTAGAGGTCGGCCCGATCGATGATCATCGTGTTCGCCGACGGGATGTCGAGGCCGTTCTCGACGATCGTCGTGGCCAGCAGGAGGTCGGCCGCACGGGTCGTGAAGGCGCGCATCGTCCTCTCCAGCTCTCCCTCGGACATCTGGCCGTGCCCGACGACGACGCGGCACTCGGGAACGAGCTCGGCGAGCCGCTCGCGCCAGGCGCCGAGCCCCTCGATCCGGTTGTGGACGAGGTAGACCTGGCCTCCCCGGTCGAGCTCGGCGCGGATCGCCTCCTTCACGACCTCGTCCCCCTGCGGCACGACGTGCGTCGCGATGGCGAGGCGGTCCTTCGGGGGCGTCTCGATGACCGAGAGGTCGCGGATCCCGCCGAGCGCCAGGTTCAGAGATCGCGGAATCGGTGTCGCCGACATCGAGAGGACCTCGACCGACGTGCGCAGATCCTTCAGCTTCTCTTTCTGCGCGACGCCGAAGCGCTGCTCCTCGTCGATGACCACGAGGCCGAGGTCCTTGAAGGAGACGTCCTTCGAGAGGATCCGGTGGGTCCCGACGACGACGTCGAGCGTCCCACCGGCGAGGCGCCTTACGACCTCCTTCTGCTCGTCCGAGCTCCGGAAGCGGGAGAGGAGGTCGATCGTCACCGGAAAGGCGGCGAAGCGGCGGCGGAGCGTCCGGTGGTGCTGGTCGGCGAGGATCGTCGTCGGAGCGAGAATGGCGGCCTGTTTGCCGTCCAGAACGCACTTGAAGACGGCGCGCATCGCGACCTCGGTCTTGCCGTAGCCGACGTC
>DIAY01000258.1 GCA_002414905.1 Holophagales bacterium UBA5066
CGTGCCGAGCTCGGCGAGCCGAAGATGAAAGTCGTCGTCACGGGAGGCCTCGCCCCGCTTTTCTCGACGGCGTCTCCCGAGCTCGCCCTCGTCGACTCCGACCTCACCCTGCGCGGATTGAAGATCCTCCATGACCGGAATGCCGACGGACGCCCTCCCCGGCGCGCCTGAGCCGCTCGAGGACGAAGCCTCGTACGGCACCCGTGTCGAGGAAGTCTTCATCGAGGAGCGGGGGACGCCCTTCTTCCTCCTCCCGAAGGACTGGCAGCTGATCCAGGCCTGGCGCGAGGGCGGCATTCCCGCCGAGACGGTGATCCGCGCCGTTCGCGAGGCGTTCGAGAAGAGACGCGCGCGAGGCGACGCCTCGAAGATCTCGAGCCTCTCCTACTGTGCCAATCCGGTGGAGGTTCTCTGGGAGATGGAACGGCGCGGGCTCGTCGGTGCTCACGTCGCACGTCCCGCTCCGGAGAGGTCGCCCTTCGACGGCGCGCCGAAGCTGCGCGAGCTGGCGGAAGCGCTCGGCGAAGCGGAAGCGGCCGCTCCAGCGGCCGGCGAGGCCCCCGCGGCGGGAGAGGCCATCCGGGCGGCGCGCGAGGCCGTCGAGGCGCTCGACCCGGCCGATGACCTCGAGTCGCTCGAAGAGGCGCTGGCGAAGACGGAGAAAGCGCTCGTGAAGAAGCTCGAGAAGACGCTCGGCGAGGCGGAGAAGGAGAGCCTGGACCGAGCCGTGGAAGAGGAAGCCGGCGACGTGTCGACACTGACGAAGGAGACCCAACGCCGGATTCACTCCGCGATCAGGCGGCGCGCCGTGCGGCGCAGGTTCGGCCTGTCCCCGCTGACCCTCCTCGGGGACTGACGCCGATGTCGCGCGAGCTGACGATCGAGCGTGTCGTCCCGGGGGGAAGCGGCCTCGGCCGGCTCGACGGTGTCGTGACGCTCGTCTCCGGCGGCCTTCCCGGCGACCGGCTCCTGGTCGATCCGCACCCCGACGGGCCCCGGCTCATCCGGGCGGAGGTCCTCTCCGTGATCGAGCCCGGCCCATACCGCCGCCCGGAGGAAGACGTCTGCCCGCGGGCCCGGGATGGCTCCTGTGGCGGGTGCGACTGGCCGGCGCTGCGCCTCGAGGCGCACGGAACCCTGAAGGAGGATCTGCTCCGCGACGCGCTTCGACGTATCGGCCGCGTTCCGGATGCCGAAGTGCCCGCCGTGCGATTCGTCTCTTCGCCCCGGAACTACCGGCTGCGGAGCCGGCTCCGCTGGGATGGGAGCGGATCTCTCGGATTCGTCGGGCGAGCGTCGTCCGCGGTCTCGGATCTCGTCTCGTGCGAGGTCGTCTCGGAATCGCTCCTGTCGAGGCTTCCTGCCGTGAGGCTGGCGCTCGCCGGGGCCAACGTACCCGCGTGCGAGCTGCAGACGCTCGAAGGACCCTCCGGCGGCCCGCTGCTCGGCGAGCTGCGGTTCGAGCGGCGGGTTCCCGGACCCGACCGGATCGCCGCGGCGCTTCACGGTCCGCTGGACGGCGTCCGTATCGTCGTGGCGGGCCGCCTCGCGGCCTCGCGGGGCCCCTCCGCGCTCGAGATCGAGGCGGGCGGGGCGCGCTTCCGCGTGTCGGTCTCGTCGTTTTTCCAGGCAAACCGTTTCCTTCTCGACGCCTTTCTCGACGAGGCGCGTGCCGTGGCCCGGGCGGCCGCCGTCGGCGGGACTTCCCGGGGGGCGCTCGACCTCTACGCCGGGGCCGGCTTCCTGACGCGTCCTCTTCTGGAGGCGGGCTTCGACACGGACGCGGTCGAGTCGGACCCGTCCTCCTCGGCCGACCTCACCTCGAACCTCGCCATCTGGCGGACCGAAGGACTGCCCGGACGCGGCCGCGCCGTGGCGACGGACGTCGAAGCGCACATCTCGCGGATGCGCGAGCCGTTCGACCTCGTCTTCGCAGATCCGCCGCGCGAGGGGCTCTCTCCCGTCGTTCGGCAGGCGCTGCTCAGGATCCGGCCGAGAAACCTCCTCCTCGTCTCCTGCGATCCGGCCACCTTCTCGCGCGACCTTGCCGCCCTACTTCCGCGCTTTCGCGTCCGAGGGCTCGTGCTTCTCGATCTCTTCCCCGGAACGCACCACGTGGAGACGATTGCCGATCTGGAACGCCGGCTGTGAGGCGCTCGTGGTCGCTGAGGGCTCCGGCGCCGGCCGTCCCCGCGGCGCTCGCCTTCGCCACCGGAATCCTTCTGGCCGTCATCCTTCCCGTGCCTCTCTCGTCCGCGCTCGCGGTCCTGCTCGCAGTCTCCGCCGTCGCAGCGGTCCTGGCCGGCCTTCGCGGCGACCGCCGCCTCGCCACCGCCGGGGCTCTCCTTCTCGTTCTGGGCGCCGGCTACGTCCGCGCGCGCCGGCCGCTCGTGGACGACCGGGAGGCGGCACGACGCGTCGCGGCGGACTCGGGCGACGACGACGTCTTCGAGGTCCGGGGGCGGCTCGTGTCCTGGTGGACCCGCAGCGGTTCACTCTGGTCCGCCCGCCTCGATGTCGACACGGCGACGCGTAACGGAACGGCCGTCAGGCTTCCGGGCCGGGTCGTCGTGAGCGTCGCGGGCAGGACGAATCCGGCGCCTCTCGCCGGGTTCGGCGACCTCGTGCGTCTCCGCGGACCGCTGCGGCTTCCGGATCCGGGCGCGCTTCCGGCGGGTCCGATCGTCCTCGCGCCCGAGCCGCGGTTTCCCCAGAAGGGCGCGGAGCAGATCGAAGTCGTCGAAGGGCCCCGGGGAGGGCTCGGCTTCTTCGTCCGCTTCCACCGGGCCGCGAGCGCGCGCCTCGCGGCGAACCTCGAGGGGGCATCCCCGCCGGAGCTCCAGGCCGCGGCTCTCGCAAAGGCGCTCCTTCTCGGGGAGACGGCCGAGCTGGCGCCCGAGACGGTCTCGGCGTTTCGCGACGGCGGCGTGGCCCACGTCCTGGCCATCTCGGGCCTTCATGTCGGCCTCCTGGCGCTCGGCCTGACGTTCGCGCTCCGGCGCCTGCACCCGGGGGTTCGGGTGCGCGACGGTCTCGTCCTCGTGTCGACGCTCGCCTTCGCCGCCTTCACGGGCGGCCGCGCACCGGTCCTGCGGGCGGCCCTGATGATCGGCCTCTACCTCGCGGCCCGGCTCCTCGGACGGCCCACCTCGCCGGCGCACGTCATGGCGCTGTCCGCGCTCGTCCTGCTCGCGGCGGACCCGGCGGCTCTTTTCGATGTCGGCTTCCTTCTGAGCTACGCGGCCGTGTTCGGCATCGCCGCCGTCGCGCCCTCGTTCGCGGCGCCGCTGAGGAGACGTCTCCCGGCTCCCCTCGCCGACGGGATTGCCGCCACGCTGGGCGCCGAGCTCTGCGTCTTTCCGATCCAGGCCACCGTCTTTCACGTCGTCCCGTTCGTCGCGCTCGTCTCGAACCTGGTCGTCGTTCCGGTCGCCAGCGCATTCCTCTTCGCGGCCGCCCTCCTGGCGCCTCTCCTCCTGGCAGGACCCCTCCCGGCCGCGATCGCGCTCGGGCCGCTCACTCTCCTCTCCGAGGCGATCTCCTCGCTCCTCCGGCTCCTCGACGCACTCGGGGCTGTTCGCGTCGTACCGACACCGCTGTTCGCCGAGGCCGCCCTGCTCACCCTCCTTCTGGCCGCCGCCGGGACGCTGCGGGCGCGCCGGCCCAGGCGCGCCGCGCTGGCCGCGGCTCTGGCGCTCGTTTTCCTCGCATCGGCCCGCCCTTCCAGCGCCGAGCGTGCGGGCGAGGCAAGACTCGTCGCGCTCGACGTGGGGCAGGGAGACTCGTTCCTCGTCGTCACCGACCGGGGGCGCGTCCTGGTGGACGGCGGCGGGACGTTCGACGCCTCGTACGATTTCGGCCGGACGCGCCTCCTGCCGCGTCTCGCGGCTCTCGGGGCCGTCTCGTTCGACGCCATCGTCCTCACGCATCCCCATCCCGACCACTCGCGAGGTCTCCTCGCGGCGCTGAAGCTCCTGCCGGTCGGCCGCGTCTTCATTCCGCGAGGGGCGCCGCGGAACCTCTTCCTCGACGAGGCTCTCGGCGCCGCTGCGAACGGGAGCGTCCCGGTGGAGGCGCTCGAGGCCGGAGACCGTTTCGTCGCGGGTGGGGCGGACTTCGAGGTCCTGCACCCCGGCCCCGGCACCTACGCCCGCGCCCCGGAGAACAACGGCTCCCTCGTCCTGCTCCTGCGCCTCGGCACGCGCAGGGTCCTCCTGACGGGGGACATCGAGGCGGCTGCCGAGGAAGACCTCGTCTCCCGCGGATACGACCTCTCGGCCGACGTGCTGAAAGTCCCTCACCACGGAAGCCGGACCTCCTCGACGCCCGCGTTTCTAGAACGGGTCGCCCCGCGCCTCGCCCTCGTCAGCGTCGGACGGCGGAACCGGTTCGGACACCCGGGCGCGGTGGTCATCGACCGGCTCGTGTCGACCGGTGCCAGGGTCTTCCGGACCGACCGCCACGGCGACGTCGCGCTCCTGTTCCGGGAGGGGCGGATTTTCCCCTCCCGGCCATTCGCAGGACTTCCTGGAGGGCTTCCGTGAGCGCGCCGCGGGGGGTGCTTGCCGTCGTCGGCCCGACGGCGACGGGGAAGTCGGCCCTGGCGGTCGAGGTGGCGCTTCGCCTGGACGGCGAGATCATCTCCGCCGACGCTTTCACCGCCTACCGGGGCATCGACGCCGGAACGGCCAAGCCGACCGTCGAGGAGCGCCGGGGCGTACCGCACCACCTCGTCGACCTCAAGGACCCGGTCGAACCCTTCAGTGCCGGAGAGTTCGCGCGCCTGGCGAGAGCCGCCTCGCGGGAAATTCTCTCGCGAGGAAAGCTTCCCATCCTCTGCGGCGGGACCGGCTTCTACGTCCGGGCTTTCTTCGAGGGACTGTTCGTCGGTCCCCCGCGGGACGAGACGCTCCGCGCAGCCCTGCGCAGCGTCCAGGACCGGCACGGGGCTGCGTGGCTCGTCCGCGCGGTCGGGCTCATCGATCCCGAAAGCGGGGCACGGATTTCGCAGGGTGACGGTGCGCGTGCCATTCGCTACCTCGAGATCGCCTTCTCGACCGGGCGTCGGCCGTCGGAGCTCTTTCGGGAGAGGCCGGGCGAGCGCTGGGACGGTCCCTCCGTGAAGGTCGCGCTCACGTTGCCGCGCGCGGTGCTCTATGGAAGAATTGAACGGAGGTTTCGAGAGTCCATCATGACCCGGCTCCCCGACGAGGTCAGGCGCCTCCTCGAGGCGGGTGTGCCGCCCACGGCCCCGGCCATGGCGGCTATCGGCTACCGTGAAACCGTCGAACTGCTGGAAGGTCGCATGCCGGCCGCCAATTGGGTCGAGACCGTCATCCGCCAGACACGACGCTATGCCAAGAGGCAGGAAACCTGGTTCCGGTCCGAGCCGGATCTTCATTCTTTCCGGGCCGACGCCCCGGGCCTCGTCGACGAGGTCGTCAACGCGTCGATCCCGCTTTTCTCCTGATTTTTTCGAAGGGAGATTTCGATGATCAACAAGCCTCCGATCAACGTCCAGGACGGGTTTTTCTACCAGCTGCGAAAGGAGAACACGCTCGTCGACGTGGTTCTCCTCTCCGAACGGAAGCTGCTCGGACGGATCAAGCGATTCGACAAGTACGCGCTGGTGCTCGAAGTCGACGGACGCGAGGAGATGATCTACAAGCACGCCATCGCGTCGGTCAGCCCCACTCCGGTCGCCCGTCCCGCCACGCCGGCCGCTCCGGCTCCGGTGCCCGTACCGGGAGCCTGAGGCCCGCGGTCGGCTTGCCCTCTTCAGCCTCTTCTTCCGGGTGCCGAGGACTTTCGGCAGCACGATTCGCCGCCTCGACCCTCGCGCTTCTCGCCACGCTCGCGGGCGGATGCTCGACCGCGCCGCCCCCGGCGCCGGAGCCCTCCCGGACTGCCGAAGGACCCTTCGCGTACCGCGACCCGAGGGTGGGTGCGCCACCGCCACCGTTGGACTCGCGTGATGCGAAGGCCCTCGAGACGGCCGTCGCGGCGCTCCGGCGGGGCGATGGCGCCGCAGCGGCGAGGGCGCTCGAGGGGAAGCGGCGAAGGGAATCTGCGCCACCGGCCCTGAGGCTCCTCGCGGCGTACGCGGACCTCGCGGATGGAAACCTGGAGGGAGCGAAGGCGATGCTGGCCTCCCTGACGGCGGCCCAACCGACCTGGATCGCTGCGATCGAGGCCGGGGCGGATCTCGCCGCGCTCGAAGGGCGCAGCGCCGAGGCCCTGGAGCGCTATCGGACTCTCGGCCGCCTCGCACCTCACGACCAGCGGACGCAGCGGCGCATCGAGGCCCTTCGGATCTCGGTCGCGACGGCGAAGCGGCAGGAGGCGGAGGCGGCGCTGGCCTCGGGTGACCTCGACGCCGCCCGGCGCGCGGCCCATTCCCTCCTCCAGCTCGAGCCGTCGTCACCGGCGGGTCTCGTTCTCCTCGCTCGCGCCGCCGCGGCCGGGGGGCGGGACGACGACGCCTGGACCTGGGCGAAGGAAGCGCGGAAGCGCGCTCCGGCGGACCCTGCCGTTACGGCCTTCGCCGCCCAAGCCGCGTCGAAGACCGGGCGCTGGGCCGAGGCCGCCAGCCTCTACGATGGCCTCGCCGCGACCGACCCGGCCTTCGTGCCGAAGGCTGAAGAAGCCCGGGTCGAGTTCAAGGTACAGAACCTGCCGGAGGCGGCACGCCGTGCGGCGGAGTCGGCGAAGCTGACCCGGGCGCAGCTCGCCTCGCTCCTCTGGTGGACGATCCCCGAAGTTCGCGACGCTCTCGTGCCGCCTGGCGTCGAGATCGCGGTCGACGTCGTGGACCGCCCGGACCGGGGAGCGCTCGTCCGGGCCATCGGTCTCGGCTTCCTCACCGTCTCGCCGGAAACCCACCGGGTCGGAGCCGAGGTCGCCATCTCTCGCGGCGACCTGGCCTCGGCCCTCCGGAGGGTCGCGATCCTGGCGGGTCGCGGCCGGCCTCTCAAAGGATGCCTCGCTCCCGACCCCCCGCAGCCCGCACTCCTTTCCGAATGCGGGATACTCAGCGAAACGCCGTCCCGAAACGTGACCGGTCGAGAAGCCCTCCGGGCTCTCGAGAAGGCCGCTCGCCTCGGGCGCGAGGGAGTATCGAGATGAACGTTCCGGATCTCTTCTCGAAGGTGGCCCTGTTCGAGGGGCTCTCTCCGGCCGATCGCTCCGCGATCTCCAGAGCGTCGACGACGCGAACCTATCGGCGAGGGGAGAGGATCGTCACCCAGGGCCAGCCCGGAGACTCCTTCTTCGTCCTCACGAGAGGCCGGGTTGCCGTGTCGATCCTCTCGCCGGAGGGCCGCGAGGTCGTCCTGTCGACGCTTTCTGCGGGAGACCATTTCGGCGAGATGGCCCTCCTGGACGACGCTCCGCGTTCGGCGACGGTGACGGCGGCCGAGCGTTCGGAGCTGGCCGTACTGACCCGGGAGGCGTTCTTCGAGCTCCTGAAGGGGAACTTCGTCCTGAGCCGCGCGCTCCTGTCGACGTTCTCGCGTCGGCTCCGTCATGCGAACGCCACGATCGAGGGGCTCGCCTCGCTCGACGTGAAGGGACGTCTCGCCCGCTATTTCCGCGATCTCGCCGACGAGCGGGGCCGGAAGGCCGGGGGGGGCTGGACCGTCGTCGTCCGTCCTTCGCAGCGCGAGATCGCCGACACGATCGGGTCGAGCCGGGAGACGGTCTCCCGGACGATGTCCCAGCTGGCGAAGGAGAACCTGATCGTTCCGAAGGGAAAGGCGATCTACGTTCGCCTCGAGGGAGATCCGGCCGCCGGCGGCTGAGGCGCGATGGAGCTTCGCCCCTGGACGCTGCCGAACCTCCTGACGTTCGCCCGGCTCGTCGCCCTGCCGTTCCTCATCAACGCGATCGTCGAAGGCGAGCACCTGCAGGCCTTCGCGATCTTCTTCGCGGCGGCGGTCAGCGATTTCGTGGACGGGTTCCTGGCCCGGCACTTCAACATGGCCTCGCCCCTCGGCGCTTTGCTGGACCCGATCGCCGACAAGCTCTTTCTCGTGTCGACGTTCATCGTCTTCGCGATGAAGTCGACTCCGACGAATATCCACATTCCGCTCTGGCTCGTCTTCATGACGGTAGGCCGCGACGTTCTGATCGTGGTCGTCGCCCTCGTCATGGCCCTGAGCCTGGGGATCAAGTCGTTTCCTCCCACGTTTCTCGGCAAGGCCAACACGTTCGCCGAGATCTCGACCGTCGTGGCGATCCTGATGAACAACATCGACCGGATGCCGGCCTGGGTCGCGGACGTCTGCTTCCCCGTGACGGCGCTCCTCACCATCGCCTCCGGTATTCACTACGTCTTTCGGGCATCCACGGCCGTCGCCCGGGCCAGCAGCTCCCCGCCGGCGGCGACAGGGCGCGGCGGAAGCGCAGCACCACCAGGCCCACCCGGAGCCTGACCCCGGGGTCGTTCGCTTCCGGCCGTCAGGGTTATCCCGGGGACCTGACTTCTCGCGAATGTCGTCTTGACGGGGAAGTGTGGAAACGGTAAAAGGTCCGTCCCACGCCTCGAGCGGGCGTAGCTCAGTTGGTAGAGCGCCAGCTTCCCAAGCTGGATGTCGCGAGTTCAACCCTCGTCGCCCGCTCCA
>DIAY01000251.1 GCA_002414905.1 Holophagales bacterium UBA5066
CGGTCGAGTCGAATGTGAATGTGCTCCTCGACGGTCCGTGCGTCGAGCCAGCGCGCCGTGCCGCGCGGCGGGTTTGAGCCGTCGCGGTGCAGAAGCGCCAGCAGCCGCCGTGGCTGGCGCCGGGCCGGCCCCGAAGGCAGGAGCGAACGCTCCAGCGCGCTCCGGTCCGGGTTGCCGTCCGCATCGCCGACGAGGATCACATGGTCGGCGTGGCCGACGACCCGCTCGCTCCAGGCGTTGGGCAGTGCGTCGGCCACCAGCACCATGAAGTCGTGAGAGGCGCCCTGCTCGTCGAGCCAGGCTCCGACGCGGATCCAGGCCGGGTGTGAGGGGGGGAGGCTCGCCGTCGCGCGCGCGATGCCGACCTCGTCGAGGCGGGCGCTCGTCATCTGGAGGGTCGGGCCGAACCGGGCGAGAGCCGCCACGAGGCGGTTCGCGAGCGCGGCAACGGCCACGCCGGGCGAGGCCGGCACCAGGGCGAGGGTGAGGCCACTCGAATTCGTTCGGCGCGGCCCGTGATCTCGCTTCACGAGGCGTCTGGCAAGCGTGCGCAGGATGGCGTTCGCGACCTGCGGCCACGCCTCGACCAGCTCGGCGAAATGGCTCATCGGAAAGCGAACGAGCTCGGCGTCGCGCAGTGCGTAGACAGTCGCAGAACGGGGCTCACCGGTGAGCAGGGCCAGCTCGCCGAGGCCTTCGCCCTGCCCGACCTCGGCGAGAAGCCGGTCGGCCTGGCCATCGCGTGCCGGCTCGACGACCGCCAGGCGGCCGCTCGTCACCACGTACCACGCATCGCCGGGATCCCCCTGCTGGAACAGCACCTCACCGCTGCGCAGCGTGAGCCAGGTGACCTGTCGTTCGATGGCCGCCAGTGCGCCGCCGTCGAGCGGCCCGAGAAGAGACGGCAGGACCTGCAGCAACCGGTGACGGCGCACGCGCCTTCCCGCGACCCGGGCGACCGTCTCGAGCAGTTCGGGCGATTCGTTGCAGATCTCGTCAAAGGCCCGCCGCTGCAAGCGGAACACCTGTGCCTCGCCGACCGCCACCACCGTGGCCGAGGCGAGCCCTCCCACGACGAGCTGCATCTCTCCGATGGAGCCCCCGGGGCCGATCGTATCGATGGCAGCCTCGGGGACATCCGGGCGCTTCAGTCGAATCTCGAAGAGCCCGGCGGCCACGATGAAGAGCGCGTCGCCGTCCTCGCCCTGGCGAAGCAGCGCCTCTCCCGGGGCCACTGTCCTTCGAGTCATGGCGCAGGCCAGCCGAATGCGCAACGCCTCATCGAGCGAACCGAAGATCGCCGATCCGGCCAGCAGCGCGTCGACCTCTCGCCTGTCGCGTTCGTCCATCAGCGGGTATCGAGGCCTACCCGACGGCCGCCCTGCGCTCGACCCGGATCAGCCGCTCGGACAGGATGCGACCGAGGTTGAAGTGGAGCTGGAGCGCGACGTCCGGATCGGACTTGCCGAGCTCGGACAGGAAGTGCCGCCGCAGCACGAGCAGGTGGCAGTCGCTCGCCGCCCTGACCGATGCGGTTCGCTTGCCCTCGTCGCGGAAGAACGCCAGCTCGCCGAACAGGTCGCCACGCCCCAGCACCGTGAGTCTCTGACCCGCGGCGGAGAAGACCTCGAGCGTTCCGTCAAGGACGATGTACATTTCGCGCTCGCCGTAGCCGGACCTGGTGACCAGCGTTTCGCGCCCGACGTCGAGCATGAAACCCTTCGTGGTCAGCTTCCTGACAGCCGCCTCGCTCAGTCCGTCGAGGATCGAGCTCGGGGCGGCGTCGTGCAGGAGCCCGTCCTGCACCTCACGCCAGACCTGGTCGCGCCCGAGCTCGATCGCTGAAGCGACGGGGTCGAGCAGGTCGCCCAGGGTCGAGAGGTCGAACGGGGGGCGCTTGCCCGGCCCCGTTCCGTAGTAACGCGAAACCAGCGACGCCACGGGCGAACCCATCTGCCTGAGATACTTCGCGTCCGACGCGATTCCGACGAGCGGCACGTGAAGGCCGTCGACGGTCGGCACCAGCGGCGCCGCATAGGGGCGGAAGCCGAGCTTGCGGTAGTGCTGCACGAGGCCGGGCGCGCAGTAGCAGAAGCCGAGGTCGACCCCCGCCTTCACGCCGCGCTCGTAGACCGAACGCACGAGCGACGGGAGGAGCAGCTTGCCGCGCAGGGTCGGCCGGATCATCAGGCGGCCGAGCTCGGAGATCGACCTGCTCTCGATATCGGGAAATGACGACATCGAGAGCATCTCGAATTCGTGCTTCGGGATCCGGCCGGGCTGCCAGATGCGCAGGCGCACCGTGCCGCTGATGTCCTCCAGCGGGCCCGTGTAGAGCTGAGTGGAGTAGTCCTGCTCGTCGTCTTCGTCGCAGACGATCTTGCGGACGTGATCTGCACCGCCCAGCTCGCGACCGAGCTCCTCGACGTAGACCTTGTACCGGAAGGCGTACACGGCATCGCGCTCCTCGCGGGTCTTCGCTTCGTGTACGCGCTCCAGCTTTGTCACCCACGATTCGAACAAGAGATGTCCTCCTGGAGACGGGTCGACCACCGTCCGCTTGACTCTACATCGGCTCACACCGAAGCCTGATTGGCTTCCGCGAGCCGGCACCTTGTTCCGATGCGTACGGCTCTGTCGCCCGGGCCTGGGCACGCTTCTTCAGCTTGCCGCGGACGACGTTGGGGCCGGTACCGGGCCGCATGCCGGCGTAGACTCACTCGAATTTGCCCTTGTACTGACCTTGACGATCGGAACGACACCGCCGTCGTTCTCTGTGAGAGAAGGAGACCCTCATGTTCGAACGCCTCGGCAGAAGCTTCAAGCTCTTCAAGGAATCCGTCGCCGTCCTGAGGCAGGACAAGGAGATCCTCCTCTTCCCGGCCCTCTCCGGGATCGTGGGTCTCGTCGCGCTGGCCTCCATGGTGTTCGGCGGCCTCGCACTCGGTGTCTTCGCCGGGCTCGCCGGTGGAGACGTGGAACGGGTGCCCGGGCTCGGCTACGTCCTGCTCTTCGTCTGGTACGTCGTCACCTGGACGATCACCCTCTACTTCAACGTCGCCACGATCGCGTGCGCCCGGATCCGCCTCGAGGGCGGCGACCCGGTCGTCGCGGACGGCTTCCGCGCGGCAAACGCGAACGTGGGCGCGATCCTCATGTGGGCGGTCGTCTCCGCCACGGTGGGGGTCCTCCTCCAGGTCGTCGCCGACCGGCTGAAGTTCGTCGGGGTG
>DIAY01000084.1:0-29689 GCA_002414905.1 Holophagales bacterium UBA5066
TCCTCCTTCTGATCCTGGGCGCCTATTCCATCGGGCGGATACGGCACGACCGGACCCTCTTCGACGGTTCGATCCTCGGCAGCGCGAAGGCTCTCCTGGACCGGTTCCTCCCCCGCCGTCTGGCGGACCCGGAATCAGACGCTTCCGCCTACGGGATGGGTGAGGGCGGACGGTCCGCCGTGAGGAGCGTCACGAGAGCATGGCTCGTCGATCGTTACGTTGCGACGCTCTTCCTCCAGCTCTTCGCACTCGTCCTCGCCTCGATCCTGTCGCTATACATCCTCATCGAATACCTCGAGATCTCGAACGACATCGCCAGGGTCCAACCGCCGATGTCGACGATCTTCGGGTACTTCCAGGCGAAGCTGGGACCGATCGTCGTCGACGTCGTTCCACTGGCTTTCGCAGCGGCGGCGTTGATTGCTATGGCGGGGCTCGTCCGCTCCTCAGAAACGACTGCGTTGCTCGCGCATGGAATCTCCCTGCTGCGATCAACGGCGTCCATCCTTCTCCTCGCGCTCCTCGCGGGAGGAGGACTCATGGCGTTCTCCGAAATTGTCGTTCCGAAGTCCGCAGCCGAGGCAGAGCGGCTTCGAAACGTGCTCCTCGGCAAGCCCGCGGCGGCGGTCTCCGACGCCTGGAGGTCCTTCCTGCGGGGTGAATCGGGCCGCTTCTATTCGGCGGAAACGTGCGATATCCAGTCTTCAGCCGTCACCGGGGTCACGGTCTTTCAGGTGGATCCGGCTTCCTTTCGTCTCACTCGCAAGTCCTGGGGCACCAGCGGCCGGCTCGTGCCTGAGAAGGGTATCGTCCTGACCGACGGTTGGACGCGGACGTTCGGCGAGGACGGAGAGTCTCTTTTCCTCAAACAGACCGGAACATCGTTCATAGAGGCGCCCGAGGCGGCCCGAACTTTCCTCGCGGGACGTGCCGACCCTCGGCAGATGAACAGTCTGGAGCTGGCCCGCTTCATCGAGGTGCGCCGGAAGGCTGGCGCCGATGTTTCGGCGATCTCGACGGGCCTCTACCAGAAGAGCTCCGTCGCACTGGCTCCCCTGCTCCTGACGCTCGTCGGCCTTCCCTTCGCTTTCCGGCACGGGAAGAAAGGAGCAGTCGCAGGAATCGGAATCGCCCTGCTCCTCGGTCTCGCCTATCTCGTCCTTGGCGCTGTGCTCGTCAAGGGGGGCGAGACCGGCTCCCTGCCGCCGCTCCTCGCGGCCTGGGGAGCCAATCTCTTCTTCGCCCTCGGCGCCGGGTGGGGACTTCTCGGAATCCGGACCTGACCGATCAGGCTCCGGCCGGAACCGCCAGGCCCGCCGCTCTGGCCAGAGGCGTGGCGAGATCGGTTCGCTCCCACGTGAACTCCGGGAGGTTTCGACCGAAGTGGCCGTAGGCCGCCGTCTTCCGGAAGATCGGCCGCTTCAGGTCGAGGACCTCGATGATCTCCTTCGGCGTCAGCTTGAAGTGTTCCCGGACGAGCCCCGGAAGGAGCGCCGGATCGACCTTTTCCGTTCCGAAAGTCTCGACGTATACCGAAACGGGATCCGCCACGCCGATGGCGTAGGCGAGCTGAACCTCGACCCGGTCGGCGAGTCCGGCCGCAACGAGGTTCTTCGCAATGTAGCGGGCCATGTAGGACGCAGAGCGGTCGACCTTCGTCGCGTCCTTCCCGGAGAAGGCCCCGCCGCCGTGCCGGCCCATGCCGCCGTACGTGTCGACGATGATCTTCCGGCCGGTCAAGCCGGTGTCGCCCTGCGGTCCGCCAATGACGAAACGGCCCGTCGGGTTGATGTGGAACTTCGTTCGATCATCCAGGAGTGCTGCGGGAATGACCCGCCTGATGACCTCCTCGCGGATGGCTTCGCGCAGCTCGAGGATGGGGACCGTCTCGGCGTGCTGGGTCGAGACGACGACGGCGTCGACCCGTATCGGGCGGCTCCCTTCGTATTCCACGGTCACCTGGCTCTTCCCGTCCGGCCGCAACCACTCCAGGTCGTGCGACTTCCGAGCCTCGGCGAGCCGGAGCGTGAGCTTGTGTGCGAGGGTGATCGGGAGCGGCATCAGCTCCTCGGTCTCGCGCACCGCGAAGCCGAACATGAGCCCCTGGTCTCCGGCGCCTCCCGGGTCGACACCCCTCGCGATGTCGGGCGACTGCTTGTCGATCGAGGAGAGGACGGCGCAGGTCTGGTAGTCGAAGCCGTACTTGGCGCGGGTATAGCCGACGTCTCGGATCGTCTCGCGGACGACCTTCGGAATGTCGATGTAGGTCTTCGTCGTGATCTCGCCGGCTATGAAGGCTGTTCCGGTGGTCACGAGGGTCTCGCAGGCGACACGCCCATCGGGGTCGTCAGTGAGAATAGCGTCGAGGACCCCGTCGGAGATCTGGTCGGCAATCTTGTCCGGGTGCCCCTCGGTGACTGACTCAGACGTAAAGAGCGTTCGCGGGACCGCCATGTCTGGTTTTCTCCCTGAATCGCCCCTCTCGGAGAGGCGTCAAATATTTTAGTTTATGAGCAGTCGACGATCGGGTCAATGCCACTCGGAGAGTCGCTCGCCTCCGTCGAGGCGGGAGCATCATTCCGGAAGATGTGGAGCGCGGTCGTCCCGTAGCGCCGGACGATCGGCACGACGGGAGCGCCGGGCCATGGGTTCTCCGCACTTCCCCGCTCCACGATGAACGTCCCTCCGGGAGCGAGTGCCTTCCAGAGGCCGACCAGTTCGCCGGCGACCGGATCGGACCAAGGCGGGTCGAAGAAGACGAGGTCGAAACCTTCCGGGCGGTCGAGCCGAAGGAAGCTCGCCACCGTTCGCGTGAGAACCCGAACGCGGTCCGTCCGTCCGACGGCGGCGGCATTCGCCTCGAGAACCGCCGCCGTCCGACGGTTCGCCTCGACGAAGACGATCTCCCGCGCTCCCCGCGAGAGGGCCTCGAACCCGAGCGCCCCCGACCCTGCCGCCGCATCGAGAACCTTTGCCCCACGCACCCCTTCCCCGAGAATGCTGAAAAGGGCCTCCCGTGCCCTTTCCGTCGTCGGCCTCACGTCAGGAGCGACGGCCAGACGCCGGCCTCGGAACTCCCCCGACACGATCCGGATCATCGTCGAGTTCCCGCTCCCAAATCGGAGGTGGGGTTCAGGAAGAGCTTCGGCACATCCTCCCGCAGGATGATGAGCCGCTGAAGCGACCGGACGATCTCGACCATCTCGAGACTCCGCACGAACGTGTCGTCGCGATCGATCCGGTATCGCATGCCGTCTTTCCGATGCGTCAGGACGTCTCCCCTGCGCAATCCGGAGGGGTCCCAGAGGTCGTCCTGGGAAACCGTCGTCTCGTCGAAGCGACCGAGAAGGTCTTCGAGCGCCCCCCGCGCCCGGCCGAGGACGAGCGGGATTCGCGCCAGCTCATCGAACTGGAAGACTCGCGGAAGGTCGCCCGCCCGTCCGACCTCGATACGAAAGCGGCGCTTCTTGGCGCTCGCGAGGACGTCGACGTGGTACTCGCTGACATCGAGGGACATCGCCTCGAAGCAGACCTTCCGTATGATCCCCACCTCTTCCTCCGAGAGGACTTTCTTCTTCACCTTGCGGACGTCCTCGTAGGTCTTCACGAGAACGAGGGTGCCGTCCCGGTAGACTGAGAGCCGGTCTTTTCCCGCTCCCTGCTCGACGTCGAGAGAGGCTACGAGGGTCTTGTCCTCCGGACGGGGTGGTGTCGGGAGCGCCGTTGCGGTCGTCTCGACCATCTCGCCCCGGGGCGGCTCGGCCGAGACGGCCCTGGCCTGAGCGGCGGGCACCGGGTCGAGGGCCAGGGCCAGTGCCAGCACGAGAAAGCTCATCACCGCGGGCATTCCGTCGCCCGCCGCAGGGCTCGGGAGAAGTTGAGGCGGGATGCGATACGGGCACGGAGCGCCGGCCTCGCCGGCGCGAGCAGCCTGGCCCAGGCCTCGTCCGGACCCGAGGTACCGGCGAGGTTCCCTGCGACGGGAAGAGAGACCGTCCAGCCCTCTACTACGGCATTCAGGACACCGAGACGCCCGAGGAGTTCCACGGCCATGCTTCGATTCTCCTCCGAGAGCACCTCCTGGATCGCGCGCCGAAGCCGATCGCCGGATATCCGCAGGAAGGCGCCGGCCTCCACTGCGCGGCGCAACGCCACGACGAAGCCCGGATCGAGCCCGAAGCCGAGCCGAGCCGCATAGCGCACGGCCCGGAAGATCCGGGTCGGATCGTCCGACAGTGATCCCTCGTGAAGCAACCGGAGGTTCTGTCGTTCGAGGTCCCTCTCGCCGCCAGATGGGTCGATGAGGGCTCCCTCTATTCCCTCGTCGGAGATCCGGAAGGCCATCGCGTGAATAGTGAAGTCCCTCCGGGCGAGGTCCCTGGCAATCGGCACGCCGGCCCTCACGACGGGAAGCGCTCCCGGGTGGGGATAGTGTTCCTCCCGGGTCGCGGCGACGTCGATCCTCCAGCCGTCCGGTCCGTGCAGGGTCGCCGTTCCGAAACGGCCGTGGCGGGCCTCTATGCTCCACCCCGCCTCGGCGCAGAGCACCGTAACGAACGACGACGCTTCACTCGCCGTTCCCTCGAGCGCGATGTCCACATCTGCGGTCGGCCGGCGGAGCAGAAGGTCGCGCACGGCCCCACCCACGAGATACGCGTGCCGCCCTGCCGTCCGGGCGGCTCCCCCGACCTGTCCGAGGAGGGGCGCAATCGAGCCGGCCTCCCGCACGCTCACGAGTGGTCGTAGACGTAGCGGACCGAGCCTGGTCCGAGAATCGTCTCCAGAGCCTTCGTCATCTCCGGCGCGGGTCGAACCGCGAGCCGTCCGGCGGTCCGTACCGTGACTTCCCAGTGCCCGGCACGGCGTACGGTCAGCGAGACCGGCACGGAGCCCGGAAACGACTCGAGGATCTCGCGGACGGAGAGGAAGGTCTCGTCGAGGGTCCCAGGCAACGGGGTCGTGAGCCGGACGGCACACGCCGCAGCCTCACGCATTCCATCGAGCGCCTGAATTTCCCTGGCAATGATCTCGACCGGAACGACCCCGCCTCCCTCCTCGGCGTCCGCGGCTCCCGGCGCGGAGGACGATCGGACGATTCCCGAAACGAGAACGGGCCGTCCCTCCGCCAGCCAGGAACCGACCCTCTCGAGGAGAGCCGCGAAGATCGTGACCGGGACCGAGCCCGTCAGGTCCTCGAGCACTCCCTTGGCCATCATCTTCCCCTCGTTCTGCCCCTTCTTGATCTGCGTCTTCTTGAGGGAGGCGAGGAGGGCGACGATCTTCACGTTCTGGTCGGCCTTCGCCGGTGCGCCTTCGGCCGTCACGTCTCCGAAGAGGCTGATCTCCTCCTCGAAGCGGGCGAGCGGGTGTCCGGTGATGTAGAAGCCGAGCGTCTCCTTCTCGTAACGGATCCGTTCGTCGGGAGACCATTCCGGCAGGTCCGGGAAGCGATCGGCGTGATCGTGGCACGCCTCCTCTCCGAAGAGCCCCGTCTGGCCCGAGTCGTTCGCCTTTCGCTCGGCCGCGGCGACGTCCATGGCGGAGTCGACCCCGGCGGTGAGCGACGCCCGGTTCCTCCCGAGCGAGTCGAAAGACCCCGAGCGGATCAGCGCCTCGATGACCTTGCGGTTGTTCAGCCTCACGTTGACCCGGCAGCAGAAGTCGGTGAGGCCGGCGAACGGGCCATCCGCCGACCGCGCCTGGAGAACCGAATTCACGGCGCCCTCGCCGACGCCCTTCACGGCGCCGAGGCCGAATCGTATGGCCTCACCATCGGGAGAGAACGAGAGCTGGGACGTGTTCACGTCGGGGGGCAATACCGGGATCTTCATCTCCCGACACGCGTTGACGTACTTCACGACGTCCTCGGATTTCCCGGAGGCCGCGGTCAGGGTCGCCGCCATGAAATCCACCGGAAAGTGGACCTTCATCCACGCGGTCTGATAGGCGAGGAGCGCGTAGACGACCGAGTGCGATTTGTTGAACCCGTAGCGACCAAAGGGGAGGATCAGCTCCCAGAGCTCCTCGGCCTTCTTCTTCTGAACGCCGTTCGCCACGGACTTCTTGATGAACTTCTCGCCTTCGGCCTTCAGGAGGGCCTCGTCCTTCTTGCCGATCGCCTTGCGGAGCTTGTCCGCCTCCCCGGGGGTGTAACCGGCGACGACCCGAGCGGCGAGCATGACCTGCTCCTGGTAGACCAGGACGCCGTGCGTCTCCTTGAGCAAGGGTTCGAGCTGCGGGAGCGGATATTCGTACTTCTTCCCGCGACGCCTCTCGATGTAGACCTCGACCGTCCCGGCGTCGAGCGCCCCGGGCCGATAGAGAGCGTTCAGCGCCGCCAGATCGCTGAAGACGCTCGGCTGGACGCGCCGCAGGAGATCCCGCATCCCCGATGACTCGAACTGGAAGATGCCGTCGGTCCGTCCTTCCGAGAAAAGCCGGAAGGCCTCCGGATCGTTCAGGGGAATCGTGGAGAGGTCGATCTTTCTGCCGGTCCGCTTCGCGGCCGACTTCACCGCGTCGTCGAGGATCGTCAAGGTGATGAGCCCGAGGAAGTCCATCTTCAGAAGGCCCATCTTGTCGACGGCCTTCATCTCGAACTGCGTCGTGATCTCGTCGTTGTTGTTTTTGTAGAGCGGGAGGTACTCGACGAGAGGCCGCGGCGCGATGAGGACTCCCGCCGCGTGAACACCCGCGTGCCGCGAAACGCCCTCGAGCCGCTCGCCCAGGTCGAAGAGCTTGCGGTAGCCCTCGTTCCCGGCGAGCGCGTCGGCGAGCTCCTTCACGCTGTGCCTCGCCTCGGCCAGCATCACCGGCTTGCCCGGGCTCGACGGGATCATGGCGCAGAGGCGGTTCACCTCGGCGAGAGGCACGTCCAGGGCACGGCCCACGTCGCGAATGACGGCCCGCGCCTTCATGGAGTTGAACGTGATGATCTGGCCGACGTTGTCCTTGCCGTACTTCTTCCGGACGTACTCGATGACCTCGCCGCGCCGGCGCTCGCAGAGGTCGACGTCGATGTCGGGCATCGAGATCCGGTCGGGGTTGAGGAACCTCTCAAAGAGCAGGTCGTAGCGAAGCGGGTCGACCTCGGTGATCCCGAGCGTCCAGGCGACGAGGGACCCGGCGGCGCTCCCTCGCCCGGGCCCGACGGGGATCCCGCTGTCCTTGGCGAACTTGATGAAGTCCCAGACGATGAGGAAGTAGGCCGAGAGCCCCATCTTCCTGATGACGGAGAGCTCCCACGCGAGCCGGTCGTCGTACGCTTTGCGAGGATGCCGGGTCCGCCCGGCTGCGAGGAGCTCGGCGATCGGTGCGAGGCGCCGCTCGAGGCCGTCCCCCGCGAGGTTCTCGAGGTACTCGTCGGGGCCGCCCGCTTCCTGGGGAAGGGGAAACGTCGGGAGCTTGAGGGCGGTGTCGATGATGACCTTCGGCGCGACCCGGTCCGCGATGGCGACCGAGTTCTTCACCGCCTCGAGGGACCAGGGTCGAAACGTGTCCGTCATCTCCCCGGGGTCCTTCACGTAGAACTCCGAGTTGTAGAACTTCATCCGCCGGGTGTCGTTGACGGTCTTTCCCATGCCGATGCACAGGAGGACGTCCTGCGCTTCCGCGTCGTCTCTCTGAAGGTAATGGGCGTCGTTCGTTGCGACGACGGGAATGCCGGTCTCGCGGGAGAGGCGGAGGAGGTCGGGCATGAGCTGCCGCTGCATCGGGAGACCGTGGTCCATCAGCTCGATGAAGTAGCGGTCCTTTCCGAAGAGGGTCTGGTAGCGGACCGCCGTCCCCTTCGCCCCGGAAAAGTCCCCCGCGAGAAGTCTCTGGGACACCTCGGACTTCACGCAGCCCGAAAGAGCGATCAGGCCGTCGTGGTGTTTCTCGAGAAGCTCCCAGTCCATACGCGGCTTGTAGTAGAAGCCCGTCAGGAACGCCTCGCTCACCAGGTACGAGAGGTTGCGATAGCCCTCCGGCGTCTCGGCGAGAAGCGTGAGGTGGTAGTTCCGACCCTCCCCGTCCACCGTCTTCACCGCCTCGCGATCGTGGCGAGAGCCCGGCGCGACGTAGGCCTCGACTCCGAGGATCGGCTTCAGGCCGTGCTCGAGCGCTTCCGACTGGATTTCGAACGCACCGAACATATTTCCGTGGTCCGTCACCGCCACGGAGGTCATTCCGTTCTTCAGGACGTGCTTGATCAGGTCCTTCGTCCGGTTCGCGCCGTCGAGGAGCGAGTACTGGGTGTGGAGATGAAGATGGACGAAGTCTGACGGCATGCCAGCTGGATTCTAGGGGTGCCTACACGGATTCGGCCGGGATCCCACGCCGCTCGCGCCCCTATTTCGACGGCTCGCTCCTCGAGCCGGCCGAGTCGAGCTTCCATCCCCCGCGCAGGGTCGTCGCGCTACAGAACGTCTTCGTGCAACGGATGTCGTTGAGACACTCGAGGACGACGGAGCAGGCATCCTTCGCCGTCGACCCGGCCGCTACTTCCACGGTTTCGGTGCACTTGCCGGAAAAGGCCGGATGGGAGAAGACGCAGTCCGCCTTCGTCGGGCCCTGCTGGTCTTGTAGAGACTCCCTGCTCTGTCCGGCCGCCGGATTCGGGGCCAGGACCGCGGCGAGAAGTGCCGCGAGCGCGAGAGAGGCTGCCGAGGTCGCCATTCGCCCGAGTCTCATAGGACCCCCTTCCGCCGGGACGAGCCGTTGCTGGGCCGACCCGCCCGGCAGAAGGAAGTTTACCGGTTTGCGAAAGGGGTGCTAGTAACGGCCGCCGCCGCCGCCGTAACCACCGCCCCCGTAGCCGCCGCCGCCCCCGTAACCACCACGGCCACCGCCACCACCTCCGGTACGGGCCTCCTGGGGACGGGCCTCGTTCACGCGGAGCGCCCGGCCGCCCTGCTCTTGGCCGTTGAGGGCGCTCATGGCACTCTGGGCATCGCTGTCATTCATCTCGACGAAGCCGAAACCCTTCGACTGGCCGGAGTCGCGGTCGGACACGACGCGGGCCGAGTGGACCTCGCCAAAGGCCTCGAAGAGGCCGCGGAGTGTGCTGTCGTCAGCGGTGTAGGGGAGATTCCCAACGTAAAGCTTCATTCTCTTTCTCTGGATCCTTGGTCATTGCGCGCCGAGGCGAGCGTTGCGAAAAGGTCGGCGCGGAATCGAGCCGACGGGGAACGTCTCGTCACCGTCCTCACCGCCGGTCGGAGTCGGAACGGATCCTTTTCAGCACAACATGGCTTCGGGCGGAAGTCAATATCCGGTCTTGCGTGGCGGCGCCGCACGCGAGTTCCGGAACCTGTCCTGGCGTCGCGTCCTTCGGGCCGTGGTCTACTCCCACTCGATCGTCGCCGGAGGCTTCGAAGTGACATCGTAGACGACCCGGTTCACACCCCGGACCTCGCCCACGATGCGCCTCGCCACACGGTCGAGGAGGTCGTGGGGCAGGCGCGCCCAGTCGGCAGTCATGTAGTCGACGGTCGTCACCGCCCTCAGCGCCACGACGTTCTCGTAGGTCCGCCCGTCCCCCATGACGCCGACCGATCGGACCGGGAGGAGAACGGCGAAGGCCTGCGACGTCCGGTCGTAGTCCCCCGAAATGCGCAACTCCTCGATGAAGATCGCGTCCGCCTCCTGGAGGACATGCACTCTCTCGCGCGTGATGTCCCCCGGAATCCTCACCGCGAGCCCGGGTCCCGGGAACGGGTGGCGGTAGAGCATGTCCCGGGGAATCCCGAGCTCCTCGCCGAGGCGCCGGACTTCGTCCTTGAAAAGCTCCCGGAGCGGCTCGATGAGCTTGAAGCCCAGCTTCTCCGGAAGACCGCCCACATTGTGGTGCGTCTTGATGACCGCGGACGGGCCGTGGATCGAGACCGATTCGATGACATCCGGGTAGAGTGTGCCCTGGGCGAGCCAGGCCGCCCCGTCCACGGCCTTCGCATTCTCCGTAAACGCGTCGATGAAGAGGCCCCCGATGATCTTTCGTTTCCTTTCGGGATCGGTGACACCCGCCAGGGCATCGAAGAAGCGGTCGGAGGCGTCGACGCCCGTTACCGGCAGGTCGAGGTGCCGGAAAGAAGCCAGAACGTGCCGCCCCTCGTCCTTCCGGAGGAGCCCGGTGTCGACGAAGACGCCGCGGAAGCGCTCCCCCACTGCCTCCCGGATGAGCACCGCGGCGACCGTCGAATCGACGCCGCCCGACAGGCCCCCGAGCACGATCCCGTCGGTGACCGTCTCGCGGATCTTCGCCACGGCCGACTCCCGGAAGCTCGCCATCGTCCAACGAGGCGCGCAGCCACAGGCGTCGTAGAGGAAGGACTCGAGAATCTCGGACCCGTGCTCGGTATGCTGAACCTCGGGGTGGAACTGCAGCCCGTAGAGGCCCCGGACCACGTCCTCGAACGCGGCGACGGGAGCATTCGTCGTCCGCGCCGTGACGGTGAACCCCTCTGGCACCGTCTCGACGTGGTCGCCGTGGCTCATCCAGACCGTCTCGGTCGGTCCCAGCGCCCGCAGGAGACGTCCGCCGGAGACGTCGACCACCGCCCGCCCGTATTCCCGGCCCGGAGCGCGTCCGACCTCCCCGCCGAAACGGAGAGCCATGAGCTGCATGCCGTAGCAAAGGCCGAGGATGGGTATGCCGAGGTCGAAGATGCCGTCGTCTCCCCTGGGCGCGTTGCCGTCGTAGACGCTCGACGGGCCACCCGAGAGAACGATCCCTTTCGGCGCCAAGGCCGCGACGTCGGCGGCCGCCGTGGAGAACGGAAGAACGACGGACCGCACCCTCGCTTCACGCATGCGGCGCGCGATGAGCTGCGTGTACTGGGAGCCGAAATCGAGGACGACGACGGTGTCGAAGGAGGGCGTCACGCGGCGATCATAGCCCGCGCTCCGAGCCGGTCCGGCGGCGGACGAACCGTGCGACCGCCCTCGGGATCGACGCGACGAAGGCGAGGAACAGTCCGCCTCCGACGGCGACGAATGGCACCGCCGCGACGAACGCGGGAGCGACGTTCACGCCCCCCGGCAGCTCCCCGCCGTGGGCGACGCCGGGAAGCCGTGATCCCGCGAGGGCCGCGAGCAGGAGCGAGGTGGCCACGAGGGTCCAGAACGACTCTGGCGCCAGCGTCGCGGGGCGCGGCACGGCGAGGGCCGGCCGCCGTTCCCTCCTCCAGAGCGCCGCCGCCGCGGATGTGCCGGCGTCCGCCAGGAAGAGGACGACCCCCGCGACGAGATAGGGGAGGACGAAGAAGAGTGTCGTCACGACGACGAATCGTGCGGTGGACGACCTCGGCAGCCCCGCTCCGAGCACCTCGGCGAGAAAGGGGTAGACCGTGAAAGATGTGACGGCCCGTGGCTTCGCCGAGAGATACGCCAGGAGCGCCGCCAGGTAGGCCGGTGGGGCGAGCATGAGGAAACCGCGGACGGTGCGGAACACGGAGAGAGTATAGGAGCCGCGGCTCAGGAGCCGGGGACGCTCCCCGTCCAGAGCGCCATCACCTTCCGAACGTAGTCCTGCGTCTCGCGGTATGGAGGGATCCCTTTGTACGTCTCCACGGCCTCTTCTCCCGCGTTGTAGGCGGCCAGGACCTTTTCCACCTCGTGCTCGCCGAACCGTTCTGCGAGACGGGAGAGGTAGAGCGCCCCTGCGCCCACGTTCTGCGCCGGATCGAACGACTTCGTCACTCCGAGCCGCCGCGCCGTGGCGGGCATCAGCTGCATCAGGCCGCGGGCTCCTTTCGGAGAGACGGCACGCGGTTGCCAGTTCGATTCCACCCGGATGAGCGCCGCGACGAAGGCCGGGTCGAGACGGTTGGTGGTTGCGGCGTTTTCGACCAGACCGGCCCACTTCGCCGGGGCGGCGTGCGGCGGACCGGAGGAGTTCCGGATCGACCTGCGCGCACGAACGGGCGGTGCCGCCGGGACGAGGGGCACGAGGTAGTCCTTCGGATCGATCTCGTCGTCGACGATCCTCTCGACCCTCTCCACCGGAAGGACGATCTCTCCCCCTCCGTAGAGGGTCAGGCGGATCCGCTCCTCGCCCACCAGCGCGTAGGCAGTGACCTTCAGGTGGCGACCCTCCTCGAGGACGACGAGGGCCGCCTCTCCACGTGAGGCGAGAAACAGGGCGATCAGTGTGGCGAGAAGGCGCTCACGCACGGGGGTGGCTCCGGTCGTAGACGCGCCGCACCCGCGCGCGCGAGACATGGGTGTAGATCTCCGTCGTCGCGATGCTCGCGTGCCCCAGCATCATCTGGACGGCCCGAAGGTCCGCCTCGCCGTCAACGAGGTGGGTGGCGAACGAGTGCCTCAGAACGTGGGGTGAGACCGCCTCCGGATCGAGCCCGGCTTTGCGGGCCGCCGCCTTCAGGACGAGGAAGACCGTCTGCCGGGTCAAAGGCCTCGCCCCGATCCCGGGAAAAAGCCAGGGAGAGGACGCGGCCCCGCGCCGGGCCGCCCTCGGCCCGGCGATCCAGCGTGCCACCCAGCGCGCCGAGGAATCGGCGACCGGGACGACTCTCTCCTTCGAACCCTTCCCCTTCACGATGAGGAAGCCGTCCGCGAGGTGAAGGGAGCCCAGGCGAAGCGTCGCCAGCTCCGTGGCCCGAACCCCGCACGCATAAAGGAGCTCGAGCATCGCCTTGTTCCGGAGACCCTTCGGCGTCTCCACGTCGGGCGCCTCGAGGAGCCGGTCGACATCCTCTCGCGAGAGCAGCTTTGGCAGCGTCATCCAGCGCCGGGGATTCTCGAGTCCCGAGGTCGGATCGGCGCGTATGCGCTTTTCGGCGAAGAGGAACCGGTACAGGCCCCGCAGGGCCGAGGTCGCGCGGGCGATCGACCGGGGTGACGCCCCGCCGGAGCGGCGAAGCCCGAACCACCGAACGAGATCTTCCTTCCCGACCTCGCTGGCCGAAAGACCTTCCTCGTCGAGGTACCGGCCAAACGCCGTCAGGTCGCGCCGGTACGCCTCGAGAGAGTTCTCCGCGAGCCCCTTCTCGACGGACAGGTGGTCCAGGAAAAGGGGCAGGTCCCGGAGGAAGAACTCGCTCGGGGGCGGTGGGGTCGGAGAGGGATCCACTCGATCATTCTACGGAGGCCTCCTGGCGCCCGTTGCCGCGAACGGGCGCCCGGCGCCGCGCCGCCGTTCCCGGACTCTTCTGGATAGAATCGTTCTCATGAGCCAGGAACTCGGAATCATCGGGTACGACTCGTTCCACTTCATCGTCGGTGACCTCGAGAGAAGCCGTCGCTTCTACACCGAGGCCCTCGGTTTCACCGAGGTCGCCCGCGCCTCCGTCGAGAAGGTGAAGAAAGGGGGCGAGGAAGCGAGCGTTTTCGGCGCCGGGCAGATCCGCGTCCTGGTTTCCACCCCTGCCCGGCCCGACTCACGCGCGGCCCGCTGGCTCAGGATCCACCCGGACGGGGTTTCCTCTCTCGCCTTCCGGGTCCGCGATGTCGATGCGGCGTGGCGCTTCCTCGAGCCTCGCGGGGCCACCTTTCTCTCCGACATCCAGACCCATGAGGAGGGAGACGGCTACTTCCGCACGTTCTCCATCGCCACGCCGCTCGACGACGTCACGTTTCGCTTCATCGAGCGGCGCGGCAGCTACAGCCCGTTCGCCCCGGAATTCGAGCCCGTCGGCGACGGCATCCCGGGGGAGAACCCGCACGGCTTCGCCACGATCGACCACGTCACGTCGAACGCCTACACGATGCTCCCGGTCGTGAACTGGTACCGGGACATTCTCGGCTTCAGCCGCTACTGGGATGTCGAGTTCCACACCTCCGAGGTCGACGGCGGCCGGAAGATGACCGGATCAGGCCTTCGCTCGATCGTCATGGCCGACCCCGGGAGCGGCATCAAGTTCGCGACGAACGAACCGATGCGCCCCTACTTCCGCGACAGCCAGATCAACCGTTTCTGCGAGGACCACCACGGTGCGGGCATTCAGCACATCGCGTTCCTCGTCAAGGAGATCATCCCCGCAGTCGAGAGCCTGCGGGAGCGCGGCGTGAAGTTCCTCACCGCCCCGAAGGCGTACTACGACCGGCTCCCTGCCCGGCTCGAAGCGGCCGGCATCTCGAACCTGAGGGAGCCGATTGACGCGTTGCGGGAGAATCACATCCTCGTCGACGGCAAGGACGACCGCTACATGCTCCAGATCTTCATGCTCGACGCCGGAGCCCTCTACGGCGACCAGCGGGCGGGCCCGTTCTTCTACGAGGTGATCCAGCGGGAAGGGGACAAGGGGTTCGGCTACGGGAATTTCAGGGCGCTCTTCGAGTCGATCGAATCGGCCCAGCGCACCGACCCGAGCCCCCTCGAGGTCGTCGGCTGAAATGATCGACCGGATGCAACTCGGCGAGGTGCCGCCGAAGCCGCACATCGCGTTCCGTTCTTCCGCCGGAGACCTCCGCCACGAGGAATGCGTCACGCGGGCCGGCTTCGATGGCGAATTCTCCATCCTCTACCACGTAGGCCCGCCGATCGCCGACCGCGCGATCGGGCCCGCCGAGCCCGGCCCCTTCGACCGCAAGGCCGCGAGGTTCGCGCCGGAGGAACCGCTTCGCCGCCGGCTCGTCCTCGGTCAGGACGCGCCCGCCGGCTGGACTCCCATCTACGGCAACGCCGACGTCGTCGTCTCGCTCTTCGAGCTTCCCGTCGACGCGACCGCGGACGCCGGCTTCGCCAACGGCGACGGCGACGACCTGCTCTACGTCTACTCGGGCCGGGCCACGCTCGAGACGCCCTTCGGAGACCTCGACGTCGAAGGAGGGGACTACGTACTCGTCCCGAGGAGCGTCGTCCACCGCTGGCGGATCTCGGAGCAGCTTTCCGGAATCGCGTTCGAGCTCCGGGGCGGGTTCCACGTTCCAGTGCAGTTCCGCAACCCGGTCGGACAGCTCAGGATGGATGCTCCCTATACCCACCGGGACTTCAAGCGTCCCGTTTTCCGCGGCCCAAGACCCGGCCCCGCGGAGATCCTCGTCAAGAAGGGCGATCGTTTCGTCCGCCGCGTGCCGGTGGAATCACCGTTCGACGTCGTCGGATGGGATGGCACGATCTGGCCTTTCGCCTTCCCGATCCTGGCGTACCAGCCGAAGACCGGCCTCGTGCACCTCCCGCCGACGATCCACTCCACGTTCGCCGCCCGCGGGCTCCTCGTCTGCTCCTTCGTCCCGCGCGTCACCGACTTCCACCCGGAATCGATCCCCTGCCCGTACCCGCACTCCTCGGTCGACTGCGACGAGCTGATCTACTACGTCCGCGGAAACTTCACGAGCCGGCGCGGCGTCGGGCCGCAGGCGGTCTCGCTCCACCCCGCGGGCATCCCCCACGGTCCCCATCCGGGTGCGTATGAGGCTTCCATCGGCACGAGATCGACAGACGAGCTCGCCGTCATGATCGACGCCTTCCTGCCGCTGCACGTCACCGAACAGGGCCTCGCTCTGGAGCTTTCCGGCTACCACGACTCCTGGAGCCCGAAGGCGCCGTGAGCGCTCCTCTCCGCCTGGGGCTCCTCGGTTTCGGCACCGTGGGAAAGGCGCTCGTCCGCCTCCTTCAGGCCGAGGCTCCGAGGCTCGCCCGACAGCTCGACGTCGACCTCCGGTTCGTCGCCGTCGCCAGCCGCGCTCTCGGGAGAAAGCCTGCGGAGGGCCTGCCCGAGGGCGCCCGGGTCACGGACGACCTCCTCGCCGTCGCCTCCAGCCCCGACGTCGACGTCGTCGTCGAGCTCCTCGGCGGACTCGATCCGGCGGGCCCGCTGGTCGTCGCGGCCCTCGAGGCCGGAAAGAGCGTCGTCACCGCCAACAAGGCCCTCCTTGCTGCCCGAGGCTCCGAGCTGGCCCGGCTCGCGCGGGATCGGCACGTCGCCTTCGCGTTCGAGGCCTCCGTCGCGGGTGGCATCCCGATCCTGCGTGCCATCCGGGAGGGATTCACCGGTGACCGGATCGACTCCGTATCCGGAATCCTGAACGGAACCAGCAATTTCGTCCTGACCGGGATGGCTCGGTCCTCGCGTGGTTTTGGTGACGTCCTCGCTGAAGCCCAGGCGCTCGGGTACGCCGAGGCCGACCCCGCGGCGGACGTCGAAGGGACGGACGCCGCCTGCAAGCTCGCCCTCCTTGCCCGGCTCGCGTTCGGGCAGGAGGTTCCGCTCGAGGCCGTTCGGACGGAAGGGATCACCCGACTGCAACCCGTCGATTTCGTCTACGCCGGGATGCTTGGCCGGACGCCGCGGCAGCTCGGAACCGCGCGCCGGCTGGGCGACGGCCGGCTCCTCCTCTCGGTGAGAACGCACCTCGTCTCGAACCTCTCGATGCTGGCCCGAGTCGACGGTCCGTTCAACGCCGTCCAGGTCTCGACGACCCGCGGGGGCGACTTCGTTTTCTCCGGTCGCGGCGCCGGTGGGGATCCGACCGCCACGGCCGTCCTCGCCGACCTCGTGGAGATCGCTCGCCGGGGCCCGAGCTCCGGCGTGCCGCCGTTCGGGGCCGAGGCGCCTGCGCCTTTCGCGCCAGCGGAGCTCACCGACTCCGTCGCCCCGTTTTACCTGAGGTTCGTCGTGAAAGACCGCCCCGGGATCCTCGCCGAGCTCGCGTCCGTCCTCGCCCGTCACGACGTGAACGTCGACGCGGTGTTCCAGACTCCGTGGAGCGGGAAGACGGCACTTCCGTTCGTCGTAACCCTCGAGCCCGTGGACGAGGAGCGACTCGGCCATGCTCTCGTCGAGCTCGCCGCTCTCCCGTTTCACGTCGAGGCGCCGCTCGCCCTCCCTATGACCCCTTGATGGCCCGGCGGCGGGGTCTGTTATCTCGCCGCTCTCGCGCCGAACTCGAGAGCTCGCCGGAGCGGCCGGTTCCCGGCACCCCACCCGCTATCATCGGCCGGAGGCTTTCCCATGGCGATCAGGCTCCTCATCACCGGCGGTACCTTCGACAAGGACTATGACGAGCTGACCGGAAAGCTCTACTTCCACGACACGCATGTTCACGAGATGCTCAAGCTGGGCCGCTGCCGGCTGGAGATTCGTGTCAGGACGGTCATGATGGTCGACAGCCTCGAGATGACCGATTCCGACCGGGACATCGTCAAAGGGGTCTGCGAAAAGTCCGTAGAGGACCAGATCGTCGTCACCCATGGCACCGACACGATGGTCGAGACGGCGAGGATTCTCGGGGAGGCCTCGCTGCCGAAGACGATCGTCCTGACGGGGGCGATGATCCCGTACGCCTTCGGCAGTTCCGACGGCCTCTTCAACCTCGGAAGCGCCCTTTCGTTCGTCCAGGTCCTTCCTCACGGCGTCTACGTCGCGATGAACGGGATGGTCTTCAGCTGGGACGACGTCAGGAAGAACCGGGATCTCGGAGTCTTCGAGAAGCTCCAATGAGCGGTCCCGTGCCCTCGCCGGCCGGCCGGCGTGACCGCGTTTTCGTTCCCCACCCGAGGATGGTCGTGCGTTGAGGGGAATCGAGCAGATCCCGACCCTCTACGACGCCGGCCTCGTGCTCCTCGAAGCGACCGGCCTCGGGCGTTGGCGGCTCATGCTCGCGTCGGGGGCGAAAGGGCGAGTCCTCGACCTCGGTTGTGGGACAGGCCGAAACCTCCCGCTCTTCGACAGCGACACCCGGCCGATAGGACTCGATCCGTGCATGGAAACCCTCCAGGCCGCCCGCCGCCGGCGGCCGGGCGTTCCGATCGTCCTGGGTCGGGCCGAGCGGCTTCCCTTCCGTGGCGCCACCTTCGATACCGTCGTCTCCGGCCTCGTCTTCTGCTCCGTCTCCGAGCCGCCCAGGGCATTTGACGAAGTGAGGCGCGTCCTCGCGCCCGCCGGCACTCTCAGGATGCTCGAGCACGTCCGCGCGACGAGCCGCCTCCATGCCCGCCTGCAGGACGTCTTCCAGCCGATCTGGACGCGATTTTCGGGGGGCTGCCGGCCGAACCGCGACACGGAGACGACGCTCCTCTCCGCCCGGTTCCGGTTGGACGAGGCGTCTCGCCGGGTGAGCGGGACGATGCGGTACCTGGTCGCCCGGCCCTGAGGGCGCCCGGACCGGAACCCGTCGACGGGGATCACCGGCACCCGTACGAGGCATTCCGGTCACCGTAGCGGTACGATATCCGGCCGCGCCGGACCCTCGCGTCCGAGGCGCACCGAAGGGAGAGAGACCCGTCATGTTCAGCGACTTCACCGAGGCGAAGTCCTTCGTCGAGAAGCGGTCCGTCGAGATGGTCGACATGAATTTCTGCGACCTCTGGGGCCGGTGGCACCACGTCACGATCCCGGCTTCCGGCTTCGAGCCGATCCTGATGGAGAAGGGGGTCGCGTTCGATGGCTCGAGTGTCGGCTTCAAGTCGGTGAGCTCGGGCGACATGGTCCTCGTCCCCGACCTCACGACGGGCTTTCTCGACCCCTTCTGGGAGGTCCCGACGCTCTCGTTCATCTGCACGACGCTCGAGGCCGACACCCGGGCGCCCTTCCCCTACGACCCCCGTTCCATCGCCCGCCGCGCCGAAGAGTTCCTCCGCACCAGCGGCGTTGCGGACGAGAGCCACTGGGGCCCGGAGTTCGAGTTCTACGTCTTCAACAGCGTCTCGTACGAGAATGGGATGAACGTCGCCGCCTACCGCGTCCAGTCCTCCGAGGCCGACTGGAACTCGCGCGAGCCCGGGAGCGGCTACACCATCCCGAAGCACGGCGGCTACCACGCGATCCCCCCGCAGGACCAGCTCTTCAACTTCCGGACGCGCGTCTGCAAGCTGCTCGCGCAGATGGGCGTCGAGGTGAAATACCACCACCACGAGGTGGGCGGCCCCGGCCAGTGCGAGATCGAAACCCCGATCCTCCCGATGATGAAGGCGGCCGACGCCGTGATGATCGTCAAGTACGTCACGCGGATGACGGCGAGCCAGCTCGGCCTTACGGCGACGTTCATGCCGAAACCGCTCTACGGCGAGGCCGGCTCCGGGATGCACTTCCACCAGCGCCTTCTGAGGGGAGGAAAGAACCTCTTCTACGACGCCGCAGGCTATGGCGCCTCGAGCGTGGAGGCCCGCGCGTACATCGCCGGCCTCCTCCAGCACGGCGGAGCCGTCATGGCCTTCACGAACCCCTCGACGAACTCCTACCGCCGCCTCATCCCGGGTTACGAGGCGCCCATCAGCGCGGTCTTCTCTCTTGGCAACCGGAGTGCGGCGATCCGGATTCCCAAGTACGCGAACCGTCCCGACAACGCCCGCTTCGAGTTCCGGCCCCCGGACGCCACGTCGAACCCCTACCTCGCCATCGCGGCCCAGCTCCTCGCCGGGATCGACGGGATACGGAAGAACCTCGACCCGACCGCGCTCGGATTCGGTCCCGTCGACGACGACATCTTCAAGTGGGACGTCGAACGTCGCGGGACGATCAAGGCCCTGCCGACCTCGCTCGAGAGCGCGATGGCGGCCCTCGAAGCCGACAGCGCCTTCCTCCTGGAGGGCGGCGTCTTCAACGACGACCTGCTCGAGCGCTGGACGAAAAAGAAGCGCGCCGAAGACTGCGAGGTGAGGAACCGCCCTCACCCCTACGAGATCGAGCTCTACTACGGCCTCTGACGGTCCGCCCGACGCCCTCGAGCGAGACAGGACCCGGACGGCGAGGAGCCTTCCGGGTCCCTCTCGTTCTCGGCCGGAGGCTGTCGGGTCGCGCCCGTCAGAGCGTCGCGAGCGCTGAAAGCGCGCGGGAGGCGCGGTCGATCTTCCGCCAGACCGGTATGCCGCCGCGCTGGAGGACCTGGACGAAGTCGTCGTAGAGGCGCCCCGAGTCGACCGAGACGGCGATCGGCTTCCCCGTCCTGCGAAACAGAGCGAGAAGCTCGCTCGGGAGCGAGCCGGACGAGTGGATGTTCTCCTGGTGCGTCCCGCCCGCGAGGTCCGGAGACAGGTTGTCGAGCGCGGGCGTTACCGGGATCGGAGAGACGAGCAGCACGTCGACGCCGTCGTCCCCGGCCATCGCCTCCGCGGCCGCGACGAACTGGCGGGTCGTGGCCATCGGCGTCGCGTCGACCGGGTTGTCCGCGTGGGCAATGCTGGGCAGGCAGGCGGCGAGCTTCGCCTTCGTCTCGTCCGAGAGCCGGGCAGGAACGAGGCCGTAGAGCTTGTCGAGGACCGAGGAGCACTCGAACCCGGCGTTCGAGAGGACCGCGACGCGGTTACCGCGCGGGAGCCGGTCGTAGAGCATCGTGAACGCCCGGGTGTAATCCTCGAGCATGTCGAGCGTCTGGGCGACGACGATCCCGGCTCCTTCCATCAGCGCCTGGGCCACGGCGTAGTCGCCCGCGAGGGAGGCGGTGTGGCTCTGCGCCGCCTTCGCACCGAGAACGGTCTTTCCCGCCTTGAACGCCAGGACCCTCCTGCCCTGCGCCCGCAGGCGGCGCGCGAGGTCGACGAAGCGGGCGCCGTCGAGCGGCTTGAACCCTTCCACGTAGCAGGCGACGACCTTCACCGACTCGTCCGGCAGAAGGGCCTCGAGAAAGTCCGAGACCGTCAGGTCCATCTGGTTGCCGTACGAGATCGACGCCTTCGGGAAGATGATCCCGTCCAGGTTCGACGTGAGCGACACGAGGTAGGCGCCGCTCTGGCTGACCGCCACGAGACGATCGCCGGGGGCGTCGTGGAACGGGAGCTTGTACTGCGGCAGGAAGAACGTGTTGTACTGGTGCTTCGAAACGACCCCGAGGCAATTTCCGCCGAGGAGCACCGGCCCTTCGTCGGGCCGCGAGCGCGAGGAGCGGACTGCCTCGACGATCTCGTCCTCGAGCACCTGCCGCCCCGTCTCGGCGAAGCCTCCCGGAATAAGGATGATCGACTCGGCCTTCCCGTTCCCGGCGAGCGACCGGATCGCGTCCCGGGCGCCCTCCGCCGGAATCGCGACGACGGCCAGATCGACCGGCTGCGGAAGGTCCGCAACCGACTTCACGCAGGGGACTCCGTCGATCGTCTCCTCCTTCGGGTGAACGGCCCAGAGGTGCCCGTAGCGGATTCCCTCCGAGGCCTTCAGGTTCCTCAGGATGATGCGACCCGGGTTCATCGCAGTGGCCGAGGCTCCGAGAACAGCGGCGCTCTTCGGCTCGAGGAGATTCTTCACCTTCCGGAGAGGCCGCTTCGGAAGCGTCGCCGTCGACCGGCCGATCCGGCCTTTCCCGTCGACTGCGATCCAGCGCCCGTCGGCAGCGAGGAGGAGCGGGTTTACCTCCAGCTCCTCGAGCGTCAGCGGATCGGCCGCTCCCGCCTGGACCTCTTCACCGAACGCCGTCGCGATCGTTCCCAGCGCCTCGAGCTTCACGGCTGCCGAGCCGAGGTCGAGCGGAGGCGTGGCATGCAGACGGCTCGGCCGGAAAAGGAGGGCGAGCGCGGGAAGCTCCGCGACCGCACGTTCGAGGCCTTCGCGGACCCGGCCGGGCTGGAGGACGGCGGTCGACGTCCCGGCGCTGACCGCGCCGAACCATTCGGTCAGGACGCCACCCAGACCGAGGACGAGGACCGGGCCGAATGCGGGGTCCTGCTTGAGGGAGACGAGCGTCTCCGCGGCGGGCGAGCCCCCCATCGTCGGGACCTTCTCGACGACGAGGATCCCCGAGCGGACCGCGCCGGGCATTCGCCGGCCCACGTCGTCCCAGACCCGTCGTGCGGCGACACCGACGGCCGACGCCTCGGATCTCGACACCGCGACTCCCCCGACGTCGGACTTGTGGAGGATCTCGGGAGAGACGATCTTCAGGACGACCTCTTCGTGGACCAGCTCGAGGAGCTTCGCTACCTGGACCGGCACGTCCGCTCCCGGCTCCCCCTCCCACCAGGCATAGCGCGGGACGTCGAGTCCCGCGGCCTCGAGGATCGCGTAGGCCTCGTGCTCGAGAAGGGCGCTCCGTCCGGCTGCCCGGGCCCGCGCCAGCACGTCTCGCACCTTCTCGATCATCACGTCGAAACCCCCGGCCAACGAAAGTAACATGTCACCCGACACCATGGCGCCGACGGTCGAGAAGAAGCTCCAGGACCTCCGCACCCTCCTCGAGGTGGCGCAGGCGATGACGGGAGTGCGGCAGCTGCAGCCTCTCCTCGAGCTCATCGTCGCCTCGGCGACCCGGCTCGTCGACGCCGACCGGACGAGCCTCTTTCTCCTGGAGCCGGACGGGAGCCTCTGGACGCGTGTCGCGCAGGACTCGACCGACATCCGGCTCCCCCCCGGCTTCGGCATCGCGGGAATCGTGGCCAGGACCGGCCGGACGATCACAATTGCGGACGCCTACGAGGATCCCCGATTCTCCCGGGACGTCGACCTGAAGACGGGGTTCAGGACCCGAAGCATCCTCTGTGTCCCCCTCACGACTCCGTCCGGAGCGGTCGTCGGCGTCATCGAGGCGATGAACAAGAAGGGGGATCTCGCCTTCGATGCCGACGACGAGGATTGCCTCCGGGCTCTCGGCAGTCACGCCGCCGTCGCCCTCGAGACGCAGCGCCTTCTCGACGGTGAGATCGAGCGCAGGCGGATGGAGAGCGAGATCGAGCTCGCGCGCCGCATGCAGGAGAATCTCCGTCCGAGAAAGCTCCCTGCGCCGGCGTGGCTCAGCCTCGCCGCCTGGCAGGAGACTGCGGAGAAGACGGGAGGCGACTACTACGACGTCATGGAGGCGCCGGGTGGCTCCCTCGACCTCCTCGTCTGCGACGTCTCCGGGCACGGGCTCGCCTCGACCGTCCTCATGTCGGCCGCCCGGGCTTACCTGCGTGCCCTCCACCTCGTCGAGAGCAACCCGCAGAAGCTCATCGAGAAGCTCAACCGCCTCCTCTCCCCCGACCTCCCCGATGACGCCTTTGTCACTCTCGTCGCCTGCCGGATCGATCCGGCCGGAGACGCCTGCTACGTTTCCGCCGGTCACCTGCCGCCTCTCGTCTATCGGTCGCGGAAAGGGACGTTCGACACCCTCGAGGAGACCGACATCGTCATCGGGTACTCCGCCGAGTCGACCTACCGTGCCCATCAGATCGACCGCCTCGACCGCGGCGACCTCGTCGTCCTGGCGACCGACGGACTCTACGAGGCCGCAAACCCCGAAGGCCTGCTCTGGGGCCTCGATCCCGTCCGCGACGCCATCGCCGCCGCGGCGCACGAGGGGGCCCACGGAATCATCGAGGCCCTCCGCGCCGGGGTCTTTGGCCACTCCGAGAGGCTCTTCCTCGCCGACGACATCACTCTGCTCGTCGCCCAGAAGCTGTAGTCCTTCACCGGGTCAGCCGGCATCGACCTCCACGTCCGGGACGCCGGGAAGGGTGACTGTAAACGTCGTTCCTTCGCCGGGAACGCTCTCGACGGAGAGGGACCCGCCCATCCGCTCGCAGAGCTCCCTCGAGATGGCCAGTCCGAGCCCGGTCCCCCCGTGTGTCGCCGCTACGGACTCACTCCCCTGCTGGTAAGGGCGGAAGGCCCGCTCTGCCTCGGCGGGCGTCATCCCGCATCCGGTATCCCGCACGTGGAACGACACGGACCCGTTGGAGGCCGACGCTCCGAGCGCGACGAGCCCGGACCTCGTGAACTTCGAGGCGTTGCCGACGAGGTTCAGGAGGACCTGCCGGAGCCGGGTCTCGTCGGCGAGGGCCCATCCCTTGCTCTCGATGCCCAGGCAGAGTCGGTTGCCTCCTCGCTCGACGAGAGGGAAAGTCGCCGCAGCGACCTCCCCGAGGATCCGCACCGCATCGACGGCCTCGGTTCTCAGCGGGACCTGATCGTGCTCGAGCCGTGTGAGATCGAGAACGTCGTCGAGAAGGGCGAGCTGATGGAGTGCGAGGTCCCGAACCTGCTGCGCGTCGGCCAGGAACGGGGAGGGAACCGGTCCCGAGAGTCCGTCGCAGAGGAGCTCGGCGTAGCCGAGAACGCAGTTCAGGGGCGTTCGGAGCTCATGCGCCAGCCAGGCGGCGAGACGGGCCTTCTCGGCCATCGCCTCCTTCACGAGGTTGCACGAAGAGCAGGCGTCCCTCTCCGCCGGGTCTGAACTGCGGGAGCTCCCGCGGCCGGCCGCGTCGGACCCATCGGCCTCCGCCTCCCCTCGTCTCGGCTGGCGCGCCATCCTGCCCTCCCGGCGCGGAGCCCCGGCCCTCCGGGCTCCTTGCTTCGCTCCGAACGCGAGCCACTATGACCATCGCTCCTCGCTTGCGCATCACCCGAACGGGTTAGTCCCGGACCCTACTCCGCGCGGAGGTTCTCGACCGGGTCGAGCGCGGCGGCCCGTTGCGCCGGCGCAACTCCCGCGAGGAGCCCGACGACGAGCGCCGTCACGAGCGCTGCCGCGGCGTAGGCCGGTGGCGTGGAGAAGGGAACCGCCGGAAGCGCGAACCGGACGAGGCCCCCGAGGGCGACGCCCGCAACGAGTCCGGCCACCCCACCCACCCCGGAGAGGAGCGCCGCCTCGGCGAGGAAGAGGTTCCTCACGTCTGTTCGCGTCGCCCCGAGCGCCTTGAGGAGACCGATCTCGGCGGTCCTCTCCCCGACGGCGATCCACATCATCGTCAGGATGCCGATCGCTCCGACGAGGAGCGAGATCGCCCCGATTCCCGCGACCGCGGTGCTGATGACGGCGAAGACCCGCCCGAAGGAGTCGAGCATCTCCCCCTGCGTCATGACGGTGAAATCCTCCTCCCCCCCGTGCCGGGAGGAGAGGACCCTCTTCACCCCCGCCACGACGCTCTTCGGCGAGACCCCGGGCGCGAAGGTGGCGTCGATCTCCATGACGTGCGCGTGGTCGAAGAGCTGCTGGGCCGAAGCGACAGGGACGTAGACGGCGTCGTCGAGGGTGAGGCCGATGAACTGGCCGACCGGCGCCATGACCCCGATGACGAGGAAACGGTGCCCACCCACCTTTACCCTCTGGCCGAGGGCGTTACGGGCGCCGAAGAGCTCCGCCTTCAGCTTCGGCCCGAGGACGGCGACGGGCATCGCGCGCTCGATGTCTGCCTCCGGGAGGAAGCGCCCGGTACGGACCTCGAACCGCCAGACTTTCGGCCCGTCGGCGGTGGCGCCGTAGACGAACGTGTCGCGCGTGCGCTCGCCCGAGGAGACTCGTGCGGTACCGAAGACGACCGGCACGACCCTCTCGACGCCCCTCACTGCGCGGAGCGCCTCGGCGTCGTCGAGCGTCAGCGGCCGGGTCGTCCCCCCCGCCATCCCGGCGAGTCCATGGGTCTCGATCTTCCCCGACTTCACGACGAGCGTGTTCGTCCCGAACTGCGCGAACTCGAAAAGGATCGATTGTCGCGTTCCTTCTCCGAGGGACGTCAGGAGGACGACCGAGGCGATGCCGATGACGATCCCGAGAACGGTGAGCGCCGACCGGAGCCTGTGGGCCGTCACGGAGCCGAACGCGAGACGGAGGATATCGACGGCCGTCACGTCACCGCCTCGCGAGAGCCACGACGGGGTCGAGGCGGGCCGCCTTCCTCGCCGGCAGGACGCCCGAGACGAGGCCGACCGAGACCGAGACGAATACGGCCGCCGCGACAGCCCATGCCGGGGATGCGACCGGGAAGTCGAGATAGAGCCCGCGCAGCGCGAGGATGCCGGCCCAGCCCGCGAGAAGCCCGAGCACCCCGCCCGACGTCGAGAGAAGCGTCGCCTCGACGAGGAAGGCGCGCAGCACCTCGCCCCGGCTTGCACCGAGGGCCTTCAGGAGCCCGATCTCGCGGGTCCGTTCCGACACGGAGACGAGCATGACGTTCATGATCCCGACGCCGGCCACCGTCAGGGAGACCGCCGCGATCCCCGCCAGCGCCGCGGTGAGGATCCCGAGGACCCGTCCGAACGTCTTCAGGACCGCGTCCTGCGTCAGGACCGTCACGTCCTCCTCCCCGTCGTGCCGGTCGCGGAGGACGTTCAGGATCCCCCGGCGGGCGGAGTCGAGGTCTCGTGGCGATCGTGCCTCGCAGAGGATGCGGAAGACGGAGCGGCGGTCGAAGATCCGCAGGTGATGCCCGATCGGGATCAGGACGACCTCGTCGAGGTCGAGGCCGAGAGAGACTCCGCGCGGGGCCAGGACACCCGTTACCCGAAACCTCTCCTCCCCGAGGCGGAGCATCTCGCCGAGCGGAGAGCGACCCGGAAAAAGCTCCTCCGCCACCTTCCCGCCGACGACGCAGACGCGCGGCGCTCTCGCCGGGTCCCCCGGCGGCAGGAAGGTTCCCTCGCGCACGCGGAGCCGTCGCATGTCCTTCCATTCGGCCGTTACGCCGGCCACCGTCAGATCGCGGCTTCGTTCGCCGAAGCGGGCCGTCAACCCTCCCACCGAGAGCGGTGCCACGGACGACAGGACAGAGACCCGGCGGCGTAGCGCCTCGACGTCCTCGAGGGTCAGGTCGTGAGGGATCCCGCCCGCGATCGGCACGATCCCGGTCGTCTCGGCCCTTCCCGGCAGAACGATGACGAGATTCGAGCCGAGGAGGGCGAACTCGCCCGTGACGTAGCGCCGCGCCCCCTCCCCGAGGCTCGTCAGGAGAAGGACGGACGCGACCCCGATCGCGACGCCGAGGAGCGAGAGCGACGTTCGGAGGCGGTGCCCGCGGAGCGCCCCGGCAGCGAAGGCGAGGAGATCGCCTCCCGTCACTCCGATGAGTCCCTCACAACCCGACCATCGGCGAGGCGAACCTTCCGGGGCGCGCGCGCTCCGATGCCGGGATCGTGTGTCACGACGATGAGCGTCCGGCCTCCGGCGTGGAGGCTCTCCAGAAGCGCCACGATCTCCGCTCCGGAAACGCTGTCGAGGTTCCCGGTCGGCTCGTCGGCGAGGAGGAGGCCGGGTCGTGTCACCACGGCGCGGGCGAGACAGACGCGCTGCTTCTCCCCGCCCGAGAGCTGGTCGGGGCGGTGGCCGCTGCGGGGCCCGAGGCCGACCGACTCCAACGCTTCCGCGGCGCGGGCGAGGCGTTCCGAGGCAGGGACCCCGCCCAGGACGAGGGGAAGCGTGACGTTCTCGAGCGCCGTCATCCGCGGGACGAGGTGAAACGACTGGAAGACGAACCCGATCCGGTCCCGCCGGAGGCGCGAGAGCTCGTCGTCGGAAAGGGCCGCCACCTCGCGTCCCTCGAACCGGTAGGAGCCGGCCGTGGGCCGATCGAGGCCGCCGAGGAGGGAGAGGAGGGTCGACTTGCCCGAGCCCGAGGGGCCCATCACCGCCACGTACTCCCCCGTGGCGATCGAGAGCGTCACGTCGCGGAGCGCGTGAACCGGACGACCTCCGACCTCCCACGTCCGGGAGACTCCCGAAAGCTCGATCACTGCACTTCCTCGGCCCGCGCTCGCGCCCCCTCCTTCACCTCGGCCCGGTCGAGAGACGTAACGACGCGGTCGCCCGCTGCGATCCCCGAGAGAATCTCCGCCCACTCGGCCCCCTTGAGCCCCGGCTCGACCCTGGCGGCGACGAGGAGCCCTTTCGAGAGGAGCAGGACCCGGCCTTCCGGCAGGAGCGCGTACGCCGGGATCCGAAGCGCGTCCTCCTTCCGGGCGAGGATCACGACGACGTCGGCCGAGGTCCCCGGAAGGAGCGTCCGGGCGAAGGCCGTATCGTCGAGGCTCACTTCCACCTCGAACGTCCGGTTCTGCTCGCGCTGGTCGCGGACGTAGTCGGCGACCCGGGTGACCTTTCCCTGGAATGTCCGTCCGGCGTAGGCGTCGAAGGTGACCCGGACCACGGCCCCGGTCTTCACCCGTCCCACGTCGACCTCGTCCAGGGGTGCGCTGATGTAGCTGTCTTCGGGGTCGAAAAGCTCGAGGACCGGCGGGATCGGAAGGCCCGGAGGCGACGGCGTGACCCACTCTCCCTCTTCCGTCGAGAGCTCGGCCACGACGCCATCGAAGGGCGCTCGAAGGACGGACTTCCCCACCGCGACCCGCGCCACGTCGAGCGAGGCCCGCGCCTGGCCGACTCTCGCCCGCGCCGCCTCACAGGCCGCCGCGGTCACACCAGACTCCGTCTGGGCTCTCTCGAGAAGACCCACGGAGAGGACCTCGTCCTTCGCGAGCCTCTCGCTCCTGGCGAGGTCCCGCCGCGCCTGTTCCGACGCCCGGCAGGCCTCGCCCTTCGCCGCCTCGGCCACGTCGAGCGACCTCTCCGCGAGGACGAGCTGGGCGCGGATGTCCTCGGCCGCGATCCTGATCAGCAGGTCCCCCTTCCGCACCCGGTCCCCCCTGCGCACGGCGAGCCGCTCGACCCTGCCGCCGACTTCGGGGCTGAGGGTGGCGCGCCGCCGTGATTTCACCGTTCCCGCCCGGCTGCCGGCGACTGTCGCCTCGACCGGCCCGCGTGCCGCCACGACGACCGTCACGTGGACGGGATCCGGCCGGAAGAGCGTGGCGCGCAGCGCCAGAACGACGAGGACGAGGGCCAGAAGAACGAAGCCTCGGCGAAGCCACTTGCGAGTCATCGGGGCAGCATCGTAGGGGCCTGACCCGGACTTTGGAAGCACGGCGCGTCCGGCCGGGAGGAGCGAGGCGTCTAGAATCCCGCCCGCATGACCCGGCCCCGCCTCCTCGCCGCAACCTTGATCCTCGTCCTTGCGGCCTGCGCGAAGAAAGCGCCCGAGCCGAAGGTCGATCGCGCGACCCGAAAGTCCCTCGCGGCGCAGGCGAAGGCCACGCTCGGAGTCCTGCCGGAGAAGATGCCCGGCTCGGAGACCGACACGCCCGCGCTCGCCGCACTCGGCAAGGCCCTCTACTTCGAGAAGCGGCTTTCGGTGAACGGCACCCAGTCGTGCAACGACTGCCACAGGCTGGACGGCGAGCACCCGTCCGGGGCTGACGGCGAGAAGACGTCGGGCGGTGCGAGAGGAAAGCGGGGGACGAGGAACTCGCCGAGCGTGAAGAACGCCGGGTACCACGTCGCCCAGTTCTGGGACGGGCGGGCGAAGACACTCGAGGAGCAGGCCACCGGACCGCTCCTGAACCCTGTCGAAATGGCCATGCCGGATGCGGCTACCGTACAGGCCACCCTCCGCGCGGCTCCGGAATACCGGGAGGGCTTCGCCGCCGCGTTTCCGGGCGAGGCGGAGCCGATCAGCCTCGCCAACACCGCCCATGCCCTCGCCGCATTTCAGCGAACGCTCCGGACTCGCGACCGCCTCGACGACTTCCTGAACGGCGACCTCGAGGCCCTCTCCAACCGCGAGGCCGCGGGTCTCCAGCTCTTCCTGAAGACGGGCTGCACGACCTGTCACAACTCACCCACGATCGGGGCGAACCAGTACCAGCTCCTCGGGCTCGTCAAGGCCTGGGAGACGAAGGACGAGGGGCGTTTCGCGGTCACGAAAAACGAGGAGGACCGTCGGAAGTTCAAGGTCCCCTCCCTGCGAAACGCCGTGAACACCGGCCCCTGGTTCCACGACGGCTCAGTCGACCGGCTCGACGAAGCGGTCAGGAAGATGGCCTGGCACCAGCTCGGCAAGGAGCTGACGGACGATGAGATCGCCTCGATCGTCGCGTTCCTCGGGGCGCTTGCCGACCGGAGCGGGCCCGTCGCTCCCCCCCCGCGCTGATGGAGGTACCCGGATGAATCACGCACAGCTCGTCCGCGACGCCGCCGGTCTCTCGGGCCTTCCCGAGCCGGTCGTCGAATCGGTCGTGGCCGCGCTCGCCGACCTCGTCCACCGCGCACACGTGAGCCCCGACGAGCTCCTTCACGC
>DIAY01000084.1:29903-36173 GCA_002414905.1 Holophagales bacterium UBA5066
AGCGTCGCCGCCACCTTCGAGACGCACGCTTTCACGGTCCTCGCGGCCCGTGACCTCCTGAGGTGAACATGACGAACTGGAACCTTCCGAAGCGCGTCGACCTTGCCGACATCACCGTCCGGGACGGTTTCCAGCACGAGGAGAAGTGGATCCCGACCGACGCCAAGCTCTGGGTCCTGGAAGAGCTCATCCTGGCGGGCTACCGGCGCCTCGAGGTGACAAATCTCGGGAATCCGAAGGGAATGCCGCAGTTCAGGGACGCAGCAGAGCTGCTGAAGGGGATTCGGTCGAGCAAGCGGGTCGAGAAACAGATCGCGGATGTCGAGCTGACCGCAGTCACCATCCGCGAGAAGGCCGTCGACCGGGCCATCGAGGCGAAGGCGGAAGGGTGGGGACCGGACCGGATCCTGATGATGGTCTCGACCTCGGCCACCCACATGAAGAAGAACTCCGGCCTCGATCACGCCGGTTACTGGGCCGAGGCCGAGCGCTGTATCCGCAAGGCCCACGACGCGGGGATCAGGGTCAACGGGACCGTCAGCACGATCTGGGGTTGCCCGATGGAGGGACCGACCAGGCTCGAGGACGCCGTGACCTTCACGAAGCGCTTCCTCGATATCGGTGCCGACGACATCGAGCATGCCGACCACGACGGCTCGGCTCCGCCCGACCGGGTCTACGCCTACTACTCCATGATCCTCGAGGCGATGCCCGACGTGACGAAGCACCTGGCCCATTTCCACGTGACCCGCGGCTGGGGCCTCGCGAACGTTCTGGCCGCCCTGCAGGCGGGGATCGTGCGGTTCGAGAGCACTCTCGGCGGGATCGGCGGCCAGCCGGCGAACTTCTTCGACGGCGCCCCGGTCTCCGGGACGGGCCGCTACTACTACCAGGACCCGAACAACGTCGGCCTCGTCAGCACGGAGGACCTCGTCGTCATGCTCGACGAGATGGGAATCGAGACGGGCCTCGACGTCGACCGCGTCCTCGCCACGGGCCGCATGGTGGAGCGGATCGTCGGCCGGCGACTGCGGAGCGAGACGATCAAGTCGGGACGGATTCCGAAGAAGCCGACCGGCTTCTGAGCCCTCGAAGGGGTTTATATCCGCCTCGCGCGCGCTACTTCCGCGCAAGGGACCCGCCCCGGACCGGACACCGTCACCCCGGAAGGACTCACTCCTTCGCACGACTCTTGCTTGTCGGGGGATAGGAATTGCGAGTGATCTCCTTCCTCACTCTCATCCTCGGACTCGCGTACGGGACCTTGACCGTCGAGTTCTCGACGGGATCCGAAGTCACGCGAATCGACCTCTACATTGACGGGCGGCTCGCCACCGAGGTCGGCCCCCCCTGGAAGGCCCGGCTTGACCTCGGGAATGAGATCGCTCCCCGCGAGATCCTCGCCGTCGCACGAGGGGCGGATGGCGCCAGGCTCGGAGATGCCCGACAGTGGATCAACCGGGCGAAGGCCGACGCCGAGGCACGGTTCGTCCTCGAGCGCGACGACGCCGGGAAGGCGACGAGCGCGCGCCTCGTCTGGAGCTGTCCTTCGAGCCCCGAGCCGACGGCCGTCGACGTCTCGCTCGACGGAAAGCCGATCGAGGTGCCCGACCCTCTGCGGATCAGTATCCCCTCGTATTCGAGCGGGGCCTCCCACATCCTCCTCGCGGACCTGACGTTCGAAGGCGGCGTCGTCGCCACCGCCGTCGTGAGCCTCGGTGGCGAGACGAAGGAAGACGTCGATCGTGAGCTGACCGCCTTCCCGGTTCGCCTCACCGGCGAGAGCAGGGATCTCCCCGGCCCGGCCCGGCTCCAGGGCTGGTTCCGGGTCGACGGCCGCGACCTCACGGTCGCGGCCATCGAGAATGGGACCGCCGAGGTCGTGTTCGTCCCCTCGGGGCTCGCCTTCCAGGAGCTCAAGCGGCTCGCCGGCGAGGAACGTCCGCGCCGCAGCGACCGAAGCCCCCCGCCGAAGGAGCTCGACACCCACACGATCTATCGTTTCCTGTCGCCGATGCCGCAGACCGTCCCGGGGACCGACACGGCGACGCGGGT
Source organism: Holophagales bacterium UBA5066 (assembly GCA_002414905.1). GTDB lineage: Bacteria > Acidobacteriota > Thermoanaerobaculia > UBA5066 > UBA5066 > UBA5066. The sequence goes on from DIAY01000084.1 coordinate 31,959, forward strand.
CTTTCCCATTTCCGAGGACTACACCTCGATCGACGGCCCTTTCCTTCGCGTCAGCTCCCATGCCGCCTTCACACAGAGCGCTTCGCTCCCTCGCGTCGCGGAAGCCGTCGCCGTCTCCGGCCTCAGCGCGACCACTCGTGAGCGTCGCCGGGCCGTCGTCCTTCTCCTCGGCAAGGGCACGCTCGAGGCGAGCGATTTCGACGCGGGTCGAGCGAGTCGCTACCTCTCACGCCTGCGGGTCCCCCTCCAGGTCTGGCGCCTCGTCCCCCCGGAGACTCCCGTCGCGCCAGGCTGGCCCGACGCCCTCGACGTCTCGACGATCCGAGGGCTCCGGTCCGCCTTCCGAACCCTCCGCGAAGATCTCGCGGCTCAACGGGTCATCTGGCTCGAGGGACGGGTCGACCCGTCAAAGGTCGAGGTCTCCTCTCGCGCCGTGGGCCTCGTCCGCGCCCGATGAGCCCGCTTCGCCTCCTCGCCGCCTCTTTTCTCCTCGCCGCCGCTTCCGTCCTCCTCCCCGAGGGGGCGAGGCTCCACCTCGAGCCTGATGCCGCCTCGCGGTCGATCGCGGTCGTCGAAGCGCCGGTCGAACTCGTGCCGGAGGCGACCCGCAATGGCTGGGTACTCGTCCGCTACGGCGGGCGGCGGGGCTGGGTGAAGCCGGGTCCGCCGGCACCCCTCCCCGAGAGGAGGAGCGCGACGGCGCCGACGGCCACACCCGCGCCGAGAAATCCTCTCCTCGACGGCGCGGTGTTCCCGAACGGGCGCGGTCGGAGCTTCCTCGTGGATCGCTGGCAGCTCTGGAGCGATCTCGAGGACGAAACACTCATCGTGCGGATCCGCGAGGCGGTCGAGCTGGCTTCGGGTCGCTTCGAGAGCTGGTGGAAGGTCTCGTCGAGAGCGTACTCGGGTCAGCTCGTCTTCCTCTTCACGCGAAGCGAGGACGCCCAGGCCCTCGATCCTCTCGCCTGCGGACGCATCCGGAACGGCGTCGTCACGGCTTCGGCCATCCCGGGCGACCCGGACGCCACGGTTCGCCGGGTCCTGCATCAGACCGGGCACCTCTACGCGATCCAGCTCCTCGGAAATTCGATTCCTCCATGGCTCGAGGAGGGAATCGCCGACTCGTTCACCGCGATCGGCGAGAAGGGGCCGGGCCAGCAGGAGCCGCTCTTCCGCGACCGCGGTCGGCAGCAGACGCCCGGCGACGAGCCCCTCCCGATCGCGACGATCCTGGGCGCCGGACGGGAGCTCTTCGCGGCCGACGCACGGGGAGTCGCGCTGCGGCGGGACGCGACGAGGCTCGCGAGGTACTTCTGGAACGCCGGCCGACCGGGCCGGTTCGGGAGGTTCCGCTCCTTCATCACAGCGGGCTTCGACGGCGCCGTCCTCCACGGCGAGCTGCTCGAGCGGAAGACCGGCCTGAGCCTTTCTCGGATACAGGCGGACCTCCGTACCTTCCGCGAGCCTCTTCCCAGCGCATTCCGGGCGATGACGGTCGGGGGCATCTGACGGCCTTCGGCACGGGGCTGCAGACCGACGATTCGGCCTGCCGCATCGCCCTCGAATCTCTTCCGGGTTCTCGGCGCGCCCTCGCGAAGGTTCGCCCGCTCCGGTCGATCCGCAGATAGGCAGCTCCTCGACCGAGGTCCAGCACCCAGGGTCGCTCACCGCCCCCCGCTGGGGGCGAGATCCACGTCCTCGAAGTCAGAGCCGGACGGGGGCCTGTTCGCCGAGGCTCTCGTATGGTACCTTCGCCGTTTTTCTTGAGACCGCAGCTCATCTGCGGCTCATTGCGAGGAGAGGGCATTGAAAGGCTCAGGGAGGTCCCGGAACCACCTCCGTTCGTCCGCGACAGATCCGGTCTCCCCGATCCGTCGGGTATCGCGCCTCCTTTCCTTCACTCCGACGACCGTCGCCCCGAGAAAGGCATAAAGCGAAGATGGCACAGCTCTTCCCGAAGAGCGCGAACTACCTCGCGCCGGCTTCGATCGCCGCGCTCGCCCTCCTGGCGGCCGGCGCCGTTGGTTCGCTCCTGGCCCTCGACTACGCCGGCTTCAACCAGCGCCGCGGAGAGACGGTCGAGCAGACCGTTCCCTTCAGCCACGAACATCACGTGGCCGGGCTCGGAATCGATTGCCGGTACTGCCACACGTCCGTCGAGAAGTCCGCCGTGGCGGGCGTTCCGCCCACCTCGACCTGCTACAACTGCCACAAGATCATCTGGAACGAGGCTCCGATGCTCGAGCCGGTGCGCGCGAGCTACCGGACGGGCCAGCCTCTCGAGTGGACGAAGGTCCACGACCTCCCCGACTTCACCTACTTCAACCACTCGATCCACGTCGCCAAGGGAATCGGCTGCGCCACCTGCCATGGCCCGGTCCAGCAGATGCGCCTCATGCGCTCGACCCAGCCCCTCCAGATGCGCTGGTGCCTCGAGTGCCACCGGAACCCGGAGAAGTTCATCCGCCCGAAGGAAGAGGTCTTCAACATGACCTGGAAGGCGAAGGACCAGGAGACGCTCGGCCGGGAGCTCGTGGCGAAGTACAAGGTCCGCCCCCCTGCCGAAATCACCTCGTGCGGGACCTGCCACCGATGAGCCACCAGACCGAAGGAGCAGAGACCCCGATGAGCCGTCCGATCCTTCGTCCCGAGCCCGGGGACGCACTCCCCGCCGGCCCGGCTCATTTCCCGCTCGACCTCGCCGAGATTCGTGAGCGCCTCCGGACCCGGCAGGGACCGGCGTTCTGGCGCGGCATCGAGGAGCTCGCCGACGACGCCCGATTCCGCGAGTTCCTCGCGACCGAATACCCGCGGCATGCCTCCGACTGGGACGAAAGCCTCGACCGCGGCTTCTCCCGCCGGCGCTTTCTCGAGCTCGGTATGGCCTCCATGGCCCTGGCCGGCATGACGGCCTGCACGCGCCAGCCCGTCGACAAGATCGTTCCGTACGTGAAGCAGCCGGAGGAGATCGTCCCCGGCGTCCCTCTGTTCTTCGCCACCGCGATGACGGTCGGCGGCTTCGCCCAGCCCCTCCTCGCCGAGAGCCACGAGGGCCGCCCGACGAAGGTCGAGGGGAACCCGGAACACCCGGCGAGCCTCGGCGGCGCCACGGCCGTCGCCCAGGCCTCCGTTCTCGGCCTCTACGACCCCGACCGCCTCAAGGTCCCGACGAAGCTGGGGATCCTCGACACCTGGCCTCACCTCATCGAGGAGCTCCGGGCGGCTGCGGAGGCGCAGAAGCAGATCCAGGGTGCCGGCCTGCGGATCCTGACCGAAACGGCGACGTCTCCGACCCTCGGCGCCCAGATGAAGGCGCTCCTCGCCGCCTTCCCGAAGGCGAAGTGGCACCAGTGGGAAGCGGCCGGGCGCGACGCCGTCCGCTTCGGTGCGCGGATCGCGTTCGGCCAGCCGGTCGAGACCCGCTACGACCTCCGCGCCGCCGATGTCGTCGTCTCCCTCGATTCCGACTTCCTCTCCTCCGGACCCGACTCCGTTCGCAATGCGAAGGCCTTCTCGGCCCGCCGGCGCCTCGCGTCCGGCTCGACGGACATGTCCCGCTTCTACGCCGTCGAGGTCTCGCCGTCCCCGACCGGCACGCTCGCCGACCATCGTCTGCCACTCCGGGCGAGCGCCCTCCCCGCTTTCGCACTGGCCCTCGGGGCCGAGCTCGGGCTCGCCGGATTCGCCCGGCCCTCCGGGCTCGACGAGAGGGCGATGAAGCTCGCGGCCACGGCCGCGAAGGACCTGAAGGCCGCCGCCGGCCGCTCCGTCGTCGTCCCGGGCGACTTCGTTCCCGCCGAGGTCCACGCCGCGGCTCATGCGATGAACGAAACACTCGGCAACGTCGGGAGGACCGTTTTCCTCACCGACCCGGTCGAGGCCGCTTCCGTTGACCAGCTCGCGTCGCTCGTCGACCTCGTCGCGGACGTGAAGAAGGGGGAGGTCCAGCTCCTCCTCATTCTCGGAGCGAACCCCGTCTACGACGCTCCTTCCGACCTCGCCTTCGGCGAGGCGCTCCTGAAGGCGGGCCTGCGGGTACACCTGACTGGCTACCCCGACGAAACCTCGCGCTACTGCCAGTGGGCCGTCCCGATGGCGCACTATCTCGAGGCGTGGAGCGACGTCCGCTCCCTCGACGGCACGGTTGCCCTCGTCCAGCCCCTCGTCGAGCCCCTCTACGAAGGGAAATCCGCGCACGAGGTCCTCTCGATCCTT
>DIAY01000246.1:0-3051 GCA_002414905.1 Holophagales bacterium UBA5066
GCAGCCCCCGTGAGGGCCCCCACCATCCGTGCCTTGAAGTCGGGGGCGGAGAGCGCGTCGAGGCGGGAGTCCTCGATCCGGGCCAGGATGAAGGCCTCCTGCGGCTCGATGGTCAGGTTCATCATTCCTCCGATTTTTTGCCGGTACGGGCCCTCAGGCGGAGAGCCGCGAGAGGGCTGCTGCTTCGTCGTCGTACGCCTCGAGGATCTGGTCGAGCCGGGTCAGGCGGAGGACCGAGGCGACCGCCGCCGAAGGCGAGAGGAGGACGACGTCTCCTCCTGCCGCGCGGGCAGCCTTGAGGACGGAGAGGAGCGTCGAAAGGCCTGACGAGTCGATCCGGCGAAGCGCTCCGAGGTCGAGGAGAAGGCGGGCGGTCCCCCTGTCGAGGATCCCCTTCAGCGCCTCACGCACCTCGGACTCGGACCAGGCGTCGAGCGTTCCCGAGAGAGAGACCACCTCGACGGGTCCTGCAGACCGGCAGGCGATGGCAACTTTCCCTTCCGTCACGGGCAGGGGCAGCTTGCCACTTGACGCGGAGGTGTCAAGGCGGACCGTACCCCCCCGGGCCGATTCGCTGATACCTTCGACGGATGCCGGCCGCGCCCCTCCTCGCAATCCTCCTCTCCGCCGCCGCCGTGACGCCGTCCGAGGCGCCTGCACCCCCGGCGGCCGCGCTCCAGGCCGCCTGGTCCCCCGCCCGCGTCTCGCCCTCCTCCGGCTCGTACGCGCCGGCCGCCCTCGTCGCCGACCTCGAACGGCTCATCGTGCGCAGCGGGGGTCACGTCCGGATCGAACAGAAGGGGGTGTCGGCCGAAGGGCGGCCCATATTCCTCCTTGCGGCCGGGAGCGGTCCCGAGAAGGTCCTCCTCTGGTCCCAGATGCACGGGGATGAGCCGACGGCCACGTGCGCCCTCGTCGACCTCCTCTCCCACCTCGTCGCGACCCGGACCGAGCCGGCGACCCGGCAGCTCCTCTCCCGCCTGACTGTCCTGGCGATCCCGATGCTCAACCCCGACGGCGCTTCCCGCAACGACCGGCGCAACGCCCAGGGGATCGACATCAACCGCGACGCCCTCCGCCTCCAGACGCCCGAGGGCCGCTTTCTGAGGGACGTCCGCGAGCGCCACCGGCCCGTCGCGGGCTTCAACCTCCACAATCAGAGCGCCCTCGTGAGCGCCGGACGAAACGGCCTGCAGACGGCTCTCGCCGTCCTCGCGGTCTCGAGCTCGGAGGATGAGGCCGACGGCCCTCAGCTCGCCCGCAAGAAGGGGCTCGCCGCACACATGGCGCGGGTCGCCACGACCTTCGCCCCGGGCCGTGTCGCCCGTTACGACACGGACTACACCGAACGCGCCTTCGGCGACTCGATGTCACGGTGGGGAACACCGACGGTCCTCCTCGAGACCGGAGGCTGGTTCGGGCCGGGCGAAGAGGAGCGGCTCGTCCGTCTCAACTTCGTCGTCCTCCTGTCGGCTCTCCACGCGCTGGCGCGCGGCGAGGATGCGGACGGCGCTCCGGCGTACGAGGCGATCCCCCGGAATGTCCGGGGCGCCTTCGTCGACCTCCTCCTTCGCGGAGCGTCGGTCCACGGGGGCCGCGGCCTCCCTCCTTTCACGGCGGACCTGGCCTTCGTGAGGTCCGGATCGATCGCCGGTGGTGGCGTGCGCCTCCGCTCTACGGCGCTCGCCGACGTCGGGGACCTGGCCCACCTGCGCGGCTTCGAGGAGGTCGACGCCGCGAGACTCGTCGCCGCACCGGCTCCCGCCGAGGGCGCGTCCGGATGGGCGAAGGTCCTCACCGGCCTCGTGGCCCGCGGCCTCGCCAGGGACGGCCTCCTTCTCCTCGACGACCTCGCGCTTGCGCGCGAAGCGGCTGAGTGGGCGGCCGGAAGGGCGATCGTGCCGCGGACCGAGGTCGACCTCGTCCTCTTCCGGCGGACGGAGAAAGGCCTCGCCCTCGACGGCTTCGTGAGAGACGGGGTGCGGACGCAATAGCGGACCCACCGTCGCGCCGATCACGCCCCCGACGCGCGGGCCGAGACGATCCCGATATGCGGCAGGCCGCTCGCGAGACGCCACGTGACGATCGCACCCGGACGGTAGTCGGCGGCTTCCCGCGATCCTGGCAACACCTCGCCGTTCCGGGCGAAGAACGTCGCGAGGTTCGGTACGCGTCGGTGGTCGATGTTCCGGTCGGGGTGCCTCGCCCCCCAGAGCTGAGGGTAGGCCGCAAACGCGCGGCGCAGGTCCTCGTACACGAGGACCTGCAGGTCGATGCCGGCGTTGCGGTAGGCGCGGACGACGACGTCCGTGCAGACGCCCCGCGCCGGTGGCACGTCCCCGCCCGGGTAGGCGAGGCGCCGGTAGCTTCCGTCGTAGACGACCGTCACGCCGACCTGCCGTTCAGCCCCCTCGAGGATTCGCTCCACGACACCCGGCGCATCTTCGGCGGCGAGCCGGCCCCGCAGAAGAAGGGCCAGCAGAAGCGGGAGAAGGACGCCTGCGCGCATGACGGATCAGTGCGCCTTCGGGCAGGCCTCGTTTCCCTTGTCGAAGACGATGCGCCAGCGCCCGCTCTCCAGCCGCCAGATCGAGGTGAAAGTGCCAACCAGGGTTCCTGCCGGATCGCGGACAGGGCCGGAACTGAGGGCCAGCGTCCCCGAGTCGAGTACCTCGACCTCCTTGGGCTCCCATGAGAACGGTGCGGCCGGCCCCTCGTAGTAGCGCTTCCACCACGCCGCAACCGCCGCTGAGCCCCGCAGGGGCCTGGGCCCCGAGAAGAAGACGGCCTCCTTCGACAGGAACGAGATGAACGCGGTGTAGTCGCGCGTGGCCATCGTCAGGGAGAAGGCCCGCTCGGTCTCGACGACCTGCTGCCGAAGACTGGCTGTGGACGCCTGCGGTGATGTCGAGGAGCAACCAGCAATCGTGAAGGCAGCGAGAATCAGGGCGAGTCGTTTCGCAGTCATGCGCTCATCCTTTCCCCGGCGTAGATCCGTCGCTCCCCGGGAGCATCCTGGTCCGTAATACACGAGTTCACGCCTGGCACGAA
>DIAY01000246.1:3156-12272 GCA_002414905.1 Holophagales bacterium UBA5066
AGTTCACGCCTGGCACGAATCACGATGGCACGAATCACGAGTTCGCGGTCGTCGCCGAGCTCCGCGCCGGCTTTGCCATGGGCCGGCACTCGTCCGAGAACGAGAGGACGCTCCTCCTGTCCCCGGGGTTAGAGGCGAACGTTCGTCCTGCCCGGTGGGCCGATCCCCGATGGTCGATCCCCGTTGCCCCGCCCCGGCGCCGTTCCCGACCCCGGGTCGGCCGTCCGTCGCCCTCAGGCCCCGAACGCCCCCACGGCGTCGCGCACGTACTCGGGCCGCCTCATCCCGACCAGCACGCTCGTCACGCCCGGTACGTCCAGGAGCCCCTTGATCGTCCTCTGCGAGAGGGTTCCCTCGAGCGATTCGTGGAGCGTCTTCGTCACGATGTCGGACAGCTCCGCGAATCGCGCTTCTTCCTTCGGCGTCAATCGCTCCACCAGCGCCGACGCCGCCTCGAGAAGGGCGCGGTCCCACTCGTCGGCCCAACGGCGGAACGCGGGATCGCGGTCGAAGACCTCGCGCAGCTCGGCGAGGAGCTCGGTGCGGCGAGGCTCGACGACGTCATCCCAGACCTCGCGGAACGTCGAGAGGTCGAGGCCGCGCTTGTCGAACTCCGTGAGGAGCGGCGAGACGGCGATCAGCTCCTCCGGAGGGGCCACGCCGTCTTCCACCGAGAGGCGTGGCGCGAAGGCCTGTGCAAACTCGTCTTCTGCGGCATGGAGACGTGCGAGGGCGTTGCCGGCGGGCGACGGCACGAGCGTGAAGGGCGCTCCGACCGTGGCGAACCGATGGAGCTGGCCCTGTCTGAACCCGTTCAGCGGGCGGTTCACGAGGACGGAGAGCTCGTGCTCGCGGGCGATGTCGAGGACGCTGCGGCCGTCCGTCGTGTGGATCGGCTCGCGGGCGCCGAGCTCCACCGGGTTCATCGGGAGCTGGATCGCGGCGAAACCGGGGCCGGTGCGCTCGAGGATGCGGAGGAGGTCGACCGCGTCGGCATTCTCGTGCGGGACCACGAACGTGTTCGAGGAGATCCCGTAGGCGCCGATGCGTCCCGCGGCGACCTCCTTCTCCAGCTGCCCGAAGGCCCGTCCGATCCGCTCGTAGAAGGTGTCGCGCGCCTCTGTGAGCGGCATCCTCCGGCGCTCGGCGTCCGACAGGAAGTACTCGGGGTTGTGCAGGAGAAAAAGGTCGACGCGTGGCATTGCGAGCCGCCCGAGCGAGGCCGAAAGCTGGTTGGCGAGGAACTCGGGGGAGATGCAGTGCCAGCAGTCGCGCGAGTACTCCGTCATCTCGCGCCACGGGTCGCCCAGCTTGCGCCTCTCGTGCGCCTCGCGCAGGTTCTGTCCCTGGACGTAACCCGCCTTCGTGACGACGACGACGTCTTCCCGCGCCATCTCGCCCGAGGCGGCCAGCTCCTTCAGCACCTTCCCCACGAGGAGCTCGCTGTGGCCGTCGCCATAGTTCGTCGACGTGTCGACGAGGTTCACGCCGGAGAGGAGCGCGAGGCGCAGCGCCTCGCGGTGGCGGGGGACCCGGTCGTCGACGCGGTAGCAACCGAACCCGACGGGGGAGATGCGGGTCTGGAGCTTTCCGAGAGGACGGCGGATCGAGTCGGGGAGGCGGGCCTCGCTCATGGCCCGGGACCATATCGAACCCGAGGCCTTCCTGCCCGCCGCCGGCCCGCAGCGGGCCGCTTCCGGCATCAACGTGCAGACCCTGCGAGAATCAGCTGATGAGCACTCGCCGAGAGACCCCCTGGAACCCGGTCGAGCTCGAGGTCGAGCTCTTCTGCCGGGGCCTCCTGGTCGACGACTCCGCACGCGCCGGAGTGGCCGCCCGCCGGGTGGCCCGCACCCGCGCCGGCCTCGGCTCCGGCGTCGAGCTGGTGATCCCCGCCCCCCGCCAGGGAATCTGGGTCAACGTCCCGCTCGACGAGCCGTTCGTCGCCGCTTCGCCGCTCACCCTCATCCAGGAAGGCGACGCCTTCGCCGTGCGCGACAGCCGCCTCCCCGGCGCCGTCTACCCGGTCCGTCTCCCCGACCCGCCGTCCTGGTACGCGCGGACGACGAGCCGGGGCATTCCGATGCCCCGCGTCGGCGTCCTGCAGGGGACCTACCTCGGCGTCTACTTCGCCGAGACCTGCATGTACTGGTACAACGCTCCGTCGGCCGACAACTGCAGGTTCTGCACGACCGGCATCAACGTCGGAAAGAACGAGGAGCTCGCCAAGAAGGTCGAGGACATCGTGGAGGTGGCGAAGGTTGCCCGGGAAGAGTCGGGCGTCACCTTCACCCACTTCAACACCGGTTACCACTTCGAGGAAGACCCGAAGAAGAGGGCGATGCACGGCCTCGTGCAGGCCCGGCCCCTCGTCTCGGCCATCCGCCGCAACGTCGGCGGGTTCATCGGGATCCAGGCGGTTCCGGTCCCGCGCAGCTGCTGGGACGAGTACGACGAGCTGATCGAGCTCGGGTGCGACCATTTCTCCTTCTGCGTCGAGCTCCTCGACGACAAATGGTTCAAAGAGGTCTGTCCGGGCAAGGCGTCGACGGTCGGGCAGGACGCCTTCTTCGAGGGGATGGAATACACGGCCGGCCGGCTCGGAAAGGGACGAGTCTCCGGGGAGATCATCGCGGGCCTCGAGCCGATCGAGTCGACGAGAAGGGCGATCGACCGGATCGTCGCCGCCGGCGCGTTTCCCACGGTCTGCATCTTTCGGCCCCTGGCCGGAAGCAACCTCGCGCATCTTCCGTCGCCCGACCCGGACGAGATGCGCGAGGTCATGGCCTACCAGTACACCGCCGCGCGCCGGGCGGGACTGGCCGTCGGCATCCTCCCGAACATCAAGGTCTCGCTCGTCGTCCAGCCCGAGGAGGGGCGCGAGCTCCAGCCGGAGAAGAACTGGCTCGACCCGTACGAGTGGAAGCTGAAGGCGCTGCGCACGCTGGCGCGCCCCTACGCCGCCTGGAAAAAGCGGCCCCGGCCAGGGGCCCCCGCCTTTGCGCCGGAAATCCTTCCGGGGCCGGCCGTCGGAAATTAAGCAGCGGCCGGGTCCATACCGTTCCGCCGGGAGATCGTCATGAAGTGGTCGTATCCCATCGCCCGGATCTCGGGCATCGAAATCAAGGTCCACGCGACCTTCGCGCTGATCCTGGCCTACGGCGCCTTCCGCTGGGGCTTCCCGAAGGGGGCCGAGGGCGACTCCTCGTTCGCGGGTGCGGTCTTCGGGATGGGCCTGATGATCCTTCTCTTCACCTGCGTCGTCCTCCACGAGCTGGGGCACAGCCTCGTCGCGCAGAAGTTCGGCCTCACCGTGCGGGAGATCGTCCTGCTTCCGATCGGCGGCGTGGCGCGCCTCGAGAAGAACCCCGAGAAGCCGCTCCACGAGCTCCTGATCGCCGCGGCGGGCCCGCTCGTGAACGTGGCGATCGCCGTCCTCCTTTTCTTCGCCGGCGGTCTCGCCGTCAACCTCGGAGCGACCCAGACCCGGCTCCTCCAGACGGCCGACGGCCCGCCGACCCTCGTCACCCTCTGGGGCTGGCTCTTCACCGCGAACGTCGTGCTCGCCCTCTTCAACCTCATCCCCGCCTTCCCGATGGACGGCGGGCGAATCCTGCGCGCGGCCCTCGCCCTGAAGATGGGCTTCTCTCGCGCCACCCGGATCGCGACCGGCGTCGGCCAGACCATCGCCTTCGCCTTCGGCCTCATCGGCGTCCTCAGCGGGAACCTTCTCCTCGTCGTCGTCGCCTTCTTCGTTTTCATGGGTGCGGGGCAGGAACGGGCCGAGGAGCAGGCGCGCACCGTCCTGACGACGCTGCGGGTCGGCGACGCCTACAACAAGCATGCCCTCACCCTCAGCCCGGGAGACCACGTCAGCAAGGTCGTCGACTACATCCTGACGAGCTACCAGCCCGACTTTGCGGTCATGCAGGGAGGCGGGTTCCTGGGCGTCGTCACGCGCGACGCCGTCCTGAAGACGCTCGCCACGGAGGTGATCGACCTCTACGTGGCCGGGATCATGAGGCGGGACGTCCTCACGGTTCAGGCTTCCGAGGGTCTCGACGACGTCCGGCGCCTGATGGGCGAGAAGGGGGAGCGGATCGTCGCCGTGAACGACGGAGAGAGCTTCCTCGGCCTCGTCAGCGCGGAGGACATCGCCGAGGCGCTCGTCGTCTCGAGCTTCGTCCTGCTCCGCGACCGCCGGCGGGCGACGGCCGAAGCCGAAGCGAGCTGATCGCGTCAGCGCAGCGGAGGGGGACCAAGGCCCTTCGGGCCCTTGACCGGTTTCTCCACGTCCCCGTCTGAGCCGGCGAAATCAGCCGACGAGCCGTTCGAGCGCTTCGCTCAACGCCTTCCGGAGCCTCTCGGGCGGGGCTTCCTCGCGGGCGAGAAGCGCGGCGAGGTGGACGAGCGTCTGCTTCTGCGCCCGAACCCTCACGAAGGCCGAGGGGTCGATCGCCGGGCCGTTCTTCCAGAGTACGGTGTTCTCTGCGGTGAGCGCCGCGAGCCACGCTTCGAGCGGCTTCGGGTCGAAGTCCTTCCGGCGCGTCAGCGAGAGGAGGGCGAGCGCGAGCCGCTCGTCCTCGGCCCAGGCGAAGACGACCCCGGCGGTCCGGAGGCGGGCGGCGACCGCGTCGACGATCCGGGCCTGCCCGGCGGGTGTGAGCCTCGGGTTGCGGGAAAGGAACTTCAGGACGTCGGCTGTGTGCGCCGTCGCATGGACCCAGCCGCCGCCCGGCACGAACCCGCGCACGTCCTTCTCGGCGGTCAGGTAGCGGGTCGAGGCTGCGAGGAGATCGTCGAACGCCTCCTGGGTCATCCACGGTGCTTTCAGGTCGGCGGCGGCGAGGATCGAGAGCCCGATCGCCGAGAACGAGCGTCCATAGGCCGAGTCGCCACCGTTCTCGCCGACGCCCTTCCTCAATCCCGCCTGCAGCCGGAGGCGCAGGCGTTCGAGGTCGGCCGGGGGGACGAGCCCGTCCCTGTAGATCCAGTGCGAGAGCACCTCGTAGCCGACGCCGTCCCTGAGGGCCGGGTCGGGCGAGGAGAGCAGGTCCGCCGCCTCCAGGACGAGCGCGCCGGCCGACTCTCCATCCGGGACGGCGAAGTCCTTCTCGGCGAGGCCGGTCCAGAAGGCGCGGTCGTGAACCGGGCGCTCGGCGGCGGCAGGGAGGACGAGGAGGAGGGCGAGGGCGCCAGCGGAGAAGCGCATGTCCCCGTGTACGGACGGACGAGGGGATCTGTTCATGAGGGCCGCCGCAGCCCTTGCCGGAGGCCCGGCTCCAGCTCGGTTCCCGGGAAACGGGCCTTCAGCCTCTCGGCGGGAGGAGCGCGACCGCCCGCTCCAGGATCGTGTCGAACATCGCCGCGGTCAGCTTTCCGGTGTTCGTGTTCAGCTGGCTCACGTGGTACGAGCCGAGGATCTGCACCGGCCCGTGCCCCGGAACGTCGATCCGGGCTTCGGCGCCATGGCCGAAGCGCGGCGCGGGTCGCGAAATCGTTGCACCGCTCTCTGCGAGGGTCCGCAGCGCCGACGCCCACGCGAGGCCACCGAGGGTGAGGAGGATCCGCGCGTTCGGCAGGAGCGCGAGCTCGCGGACGAAGAACGGCCGGCAGCGGCCGAACTCCTCCGGCGTCGGCCGGTTGTCCGGGGGAGCGCAACGGACCGGGGCGAGGATGTAGGCGTCGTCCAGTGCCAGACCGTCGTCGCGGCGCGTGGATACGGGCTGGTTCGCGAAGCCCGCCCGGTGAAGCGCGGCGAAGAGGAAGTTGCCCGAGGAGTCGCCGGTGAAGACGCGTCCGGTCCGGTTCCCGCCGTGTGCAGCCGGGGCGAGGCCGACGACGAGCAGTCGCCCCGCCGGGTCGCCGAAGCCGGGCACGGGCCGCGCCCAGTACTCCTCACCCGCGAAACGGCGCGGCGGATTGGCAGCGCTCTGCTCCCGCCACGCGACGAGCCGCGGGCAGGCCCGGCAGGCCTCGATCTCCTGCGTCAGCAAGGCGAGCGGGCGGATCATGGTGCCGCGGTCCGGCCCCGGTGCCAGGCCCGGGCCGCCAGGACGAGGAGCGTGACGACCGTCAGCGGCAGCGCGAAGAAGACCATCGCGTTGCGAAACGTCGGCAGAACGGCGGAGTCGGTCACCTCGAGGACGATGAAGGTCACGTAGGCCGCGTAGTAGAAGAGAAAGAGAGCCCCTTCCCATCGCGCGATGCCGGGCCCGACGAAGAAGATCGGGAGACACGCGAGGGCCACGCCGATCATGACGGGGGTGTCGAAGGCGAGGGCGTCCGGGGAGACCCGGATCCCCCGGGGCGCGACGAGGCCGGACAGGCCGAGGACGCAGAGGATGTTGAAGATGTTCGAGCCGACGACGTTCCCGACGGCGATGTCGCGGTGCCCCCGGATCGAGGCGAGGACGGAGGTCGCGACCTCCGGGAGGGAGGTCCCCGCGGCGACGATGGTCAGACCGATGATGAGCTCCGAGACGCCGAGCGCCCGGGCGAAGACGACCGCGCCGTCGACGAGCCAGCGCGCCCCGAGGACGAGCATCCCGACCCCGCCCAGGACGAGGAGGAGGTTCGCCCACCAGGAGCCGGTCGCCTCGTCCGAGGAGCCGGCCGCCATCTCCTCCCGCGTCGCGGCCCGTTCCTTTCGGCTCTGGACCACCGAGAAGACGGTGTAGGCGAGGATCCCGCCGAAGAGGAGGGCCCCGTCGATCCGTCCGAGCTTCCCGTCGAGGGCGAGGAGCGGCAGGAGGAGGGAGACCCCGACCATGATCGGGACGTCCCGCCGGACCAGCTGCCGGTCGACGAGGAGAGGCGCGACGAGGGCGGAGAGGCCGAGGATGAAGAGGACGTTGAAGATGTTCGAGCCGACGACGTTGCCGTAGGCGATGTCGGCGCTCCCCGCGAACGCCGCCCTTACGCTGACGGCGAGCTCCGGGGCGCTCGTGCCGAAGGCGACGACGGTCAGGCCGACGACGAGCGGGGAGACGCCGGCGGCGAGCGCGAGGCGCGAGGCGCCGCGGACGAGGAGCTCGGCGCCGAGGACGAGGAGGGCGATCCCGAGGACGAAGAGGAAGATCGTGAGGGCGCTCATGCCTTGAAGCTCCTTGGAGATGGGCTACGACCCGGACGGGCCGGGCGGTCTCGAGAAGTATCGCCGCCGCAGTGCTCTCGCGGACCAGACGAAGAGGCCCACGGCGACGGTTGGCAGGGCGACGAGGAGGACGAACGCCTCGAGCCCGCCCAGGTGCGGGCTCGCCAGAGCCTTCCGCGCGAGTCACGCCGGTCCCGAAGGAAGACGGGGACGCAGAGGAAGGCCGCGCCGAACATCACCGGCTTGTCGAAGCGCTGTGCATCGGCGGGGGCGGTGATCCCGCCGGGAGCCACGATCGCGGTGAGGCCGAGGACGAGCGCAAGGCTGAGGAGGTTGCTCCCGACGACGAGGAGAACGATACCGGCGACGGAGGGAAGGGCCGTCATCGGGTCAGGGGTCCGGATCCTGGACGGTGCGGACCTGGGTCTGGGGCATCTCGTTGATCTTTGTCCCGGAGAACAGGGGGACGCCGAGGGCGAACGCGGCGCGGCCGATGGCGTGGGCGGCGAGGGGAGCCGTCAGGAAGACGAACGCGACCGCCGCGAGGGCGCGCGTCGCGACGCCGAGGTCGTCGAACGCGATGGCGAGGGCGAGGAAGACGCACATCTTCACGAGCGTCGACGCCTTGGAGGTGACCGACAGGCGGGTGAAGACGTCGGGCATCCGGAGGACGCCGAGGGCGGCGAGGAAGGCCGTGGCGACGCCGGCGAGCATGAGCGCCGCGGCGAGGACGTCGCGGACGCTCACCGCGACCGCTCCAGGTAGGCGGCGAAGGCGACGGTGCCGAGGAACGACAGGAGGGCGAGGACGATCGCCACGTCGATGTACACGGCGTTTCCGGAGGCGAGCGCGACGACCGCCACGACGCTGATCCCGAGCGTCGAGAGGAGGTCGAGGCCGACGACCCGGTCGGGGAGGCTCGGGCCGAGCCCGATCCGCACGACCGTCAGGAGAAGGGCGAGCCCGAGGACGGGGAGAGCGACCCAGAGGGCGAGCTCGGCGAGGAGCGTCACTCGAAGACCTCCTTCACTCGCAGCTCGAACCCTTCCTTCACCTCGCGCCGGAACGCGTCGGGGTCGGCGAGGTCGAGGGCGTGGACGTAGAGCGTCCGCCGGTCGGGGGAGACGTCGAGGCTGAGCGTTCCGGGGGTCAGCGTGACGAGGTTCGCGAGGACCGTGATGCCGGCGTCGCTCGTCAGGTCGAGCGGCACCGCGACGATGCCCGGCGAGAGCGACGAGACGGGCCTGAGGATGCTCCTGGCGACCGCGGCGTTCGAGAGGAGGAGCTCCTTCAGGAAGTAGAGGAAGAGCCCGGCGGCCTTCGGCGCTTTCGAAAGGCGCAGGCTGCGCCGGCCCCGGAACCGCACGAGCGCGAGGAGGAGAGTGGAGACGAGCGCTCCCTCGAGGAAGTTTGCGATCGTGACCTCGCCCGTCAGGGCGACCCAGGCGAGGGAAAGCAGGAGCAGGGCGACGAGCACGGCTCAGCTTCCCCCACCGCGCGTCCCGAGGACGGCGCGGATGTAGAGGTCCGGGTCGAGGAGCTGCGCCGCGGCGCCGTCCGCAAAGCGGAAGAGGACGCCGGCACCGAGGCCGATTGCGACCGTGATCGCGCCGAGCGCCAGGACCGGGCCGAGGAGTGATGCCCGCTCGACGCCGGAGAGGGGCGGCGCGGAGGTGCCCGGGCCGTCCGCGGGAGCGGGTTTCCAGAAGGCCTCGGCCCAGATCTTCGTCATCGAGAAGAGGGTCAGGAGGCTTACGCCGAGCGCGACGGCGACGATCGCACCATGCCCCGCCTCGAGGCCGCCGCGGACAAGGAGGTACTTGGCCCAGAAGCCCGAGAGGGGCGGGATTCCCGCGAGCGAGAGCGCCGGGACGAGGAAAGCCGCGGCGAGGAGGGGCGACCGGCCGAGGAGCCCTCCGAGGCGGTCGAGCGAGAAGCTCCCGCCGACTCTCCGCATCACGCCCGCCACGAGGAAGAGGTTCGCCTTCACGACGATGTGGTGGAGGACGTAGAAGACCGT
>DIAY01000262.1 GCA_002414905.1 Holophagales bacterium UBA5066
TCGCGCGGGCACCTCCTCATCGAGGACGTGCCGGGGGTGGGGAAGACGACGCTCGCGATGGCGCTCGGCAAGGCGCTCGGACTGGGGGTCCACCGCCTGCAGTTCACGCCCGACACGCTTCCCTCCGACATCCTCGGGCTGACGATCTTCAACCAGCTCACTCAGGCGTTCGACTTCCACCCCGGGCCGGTCTTCACACCGATCCTCGTCGCCGACGAGATCAACCGTGCGACGCCGAAATCACAGGCCGCACTGCTCGAGGCGATGAACGAGCGCAGCGTCACCGTCGACGGCGAGACCCGCCCGCTTCCGGAGCCGTTCCTCGTTCTGGCGACCCAGAACCCGATCGAGTACCTCGGCACCTATCCGCTCCCGGAGTCGCAGCTCGACCGCTTCCTGATGCGGATCTCGCTCGGTTACCCGGCCGCCGAGGACGAGCGGCGGCTCCTCCTCTCGGGGGGGGCCGACCGCGCGCTCGCCTCCGTCCGGCCCGTTCTGACGCTGGAAGAGCTCAAGCGGGCGCAGGACGCGGTGGAGGGAGTGACGGTCGCCGAGAAGCTCCTCGACTACCTGATGGCCCTCGTCCAGCGGACCCGCGCGAGCCGCGACCTCGTGCTCGGCGTCTCGCCGCGTGGCGCACAGGGTTTCTTCCGGGCGGTGCAGGCGCACGCCCTCGTCGCCGGCCGGCCCTTCGCGACGCCCGACGACGTGAAGAGGGTCGCCCCGGCCGTCCTCGCCCACAGGATCCTCGCGAGCGCCACCGGGCGATACGAGGGGACGGGAGCCGGACGCCGCGAGCGCGAGGCGTTGCAGAAGATCCTGGACGAGGTCGCCGTCCCGCTCTGACGGCGGTGCGGGACGGACTCATCGTCGAGGGAGTGACACCGTGAAGCTGTCGGTCCTCAGGCTCCGGCTGAAGATCCCGTGGGACGACAAGATCCTCGTGAGGGTCACGAACCTCGGCCTGGGCTTCGTCTTCACGACGCTCGTCGTGGCCATCGGCGCGACGAACACGGGCAACAACGGCCTCTACGTCCTCCTCTCACTCCTCCTCGGCATCCTCCTCGTGTCGGGTGTCGTTTCGCGGCGGAACGTCGACGGGATCGACGTCGCCCTTCAGGGTCCAGCCGAGGTCTTCGCGGGGGAGCCGGTCCGGTTCCGCATTCGCCTCGAGAACCGGACGACGAGGGAGAAGACCGCGCTCCTCGTGAAGGTCTCGGGTAAGGCGGCGCCTCTCCTCTTTCCCCGCCTCGTCCCATCGGGTGAGGCGGAGCGCGGCGTCGATCTCCTGTTTCCCCGGCGGGGGCGGCAGAAGGTGGAGTCGGTGCTCGTCTTCAGCGGATACCCGATCGGCCTGTTCCGCAAGGGGCGTCTCCACCCGGTCAACGAGGAACGGATCGTGTTCCCGAGGCCGAAGCTGGCGGCATCTCCACCGCCCGAGGCGCGGGAGGCGGTGGACGATGGTATCGACCCCCGCCGGAAAGGACGTGGGGCGGAGATCCTGAAGCTGCGAGAAGCGGTGCCGGGGGACGACCCGCGCGATATCCACTGGCCGCAGACCGCGCGTCAGGGGAGGCCGATCGTCAAGGAGCGCGCTTCGGAGCTGGGGCGCGAGATCGTCGTCCACCTCGACACGGCCCGTCCGGCAGGAACCGGGGAGGGCTGGAACGCCGCGTTCGAGGAGGCGGTCGGAGAGGCCGCGGGGCTCGTTCTGAGATTTCTCTCGCGCGGCGAGCGGGTCGGTCTTCTCTGCGGGGACCAGTTCGTTCCGCCGGCCATGGGGCCTCTGCACCGGTCGACGGTCCTCACGGCCCTCGCTCTCGCCGAGGCAGGACCCGCGGCGTCGCCTGCGCTCGCCCTGCCGCCGGGGGTCGCGCTCTATCGCGTCCGGGTGGCGGTCTGACGATGCCGAAGACGCGGCCCGACCCGACCCTGCTCCCGTTCCGGCGCGAACGGATACTCGCGGTGGGGATCCTCTCGGCTCTCGGCCCGATCCCGCTGGCCTTCGGCGACTCCCTTCAGCCGTCCGTCCTCCTCGCCTATCTGGCCGCTCTCGGCGTCCTCCTCGGATTCGTGAGGGCGGGCAAGGTGCCCTGCCTCGCGGACCGGTGGCTCAACCTCGCGGGGCTCGCCTATTTCGCTCTCTTCTGGTTCGGGATCCGCTTTGGAGGCCGATCGCTCCTCAGGACGGCTCTCCACATCCTCCTCTTCACCGCGGTCCTGAAGCTGGCCTCGATCAAGCGTGAGCGGGATTTCTCCGTTGCCCTCACGCTCGCGTCCCTTCTCCTGGTGGCGTCGATGGCGACGTCGACCCACGCGACGATCCTCCTGTTCCTCGGCCTCTACGCGGTCGTCGCCTGGCCCCTCTTCTCGCGGTGGGCGCTCTGGAGGGACCTGGCCGCCGCTCCCGAGGAATGGCGGGGCGACGAACGGGCCCGCCAGATCCCGACGCGGCGCGCCGTCGCGGCGTCCCTGGCGGCCTCCTTCGTGCTCGCCGTCCCCCTGTTCGTCCTCCTCCCGCGCCTGAAGACGTCTTATCTCCAGGGGCTCCCGGGCGGGGACACGGCGGACACCGGGTTCTCCGATACGGTCGACACGAACCTTTACGGCCGGCTCCGGCAGAGCGGCAAGGTGTTCCTGCGGGTCGCCGTCGAAGAAGGTCCCGTGAGCGACGATCCCCCGTTCCTGAAGATCCGGCT
>DIAY01000254.1:0-7303 GCA_002414905.1 Holophagales bacterium UBA5066
CAAGACCTGACCCCGTCGGGGACCCCGTGAGAGATAACCCCTCGAAAATCAGACCTTGAGCTTGCGGGAGACCTCCACGACGGCCCTGGTGTTGGACAGCGAGAGGAGCGGGGCCATGAGGTAGGCCTTGACCGAGCTCGCAAGCTCCTCGAGCCGGTCGGCGTCGATACCGAACGCTTCGGCGTAGGAGGCCACGACGGCCTTCTCCGCGTCGCTGTAGTCGCCGTCGACGAGGGCGACGAGCAGGACCGACTTCAGGACGAGGTCCCGGCCGGCCGCGTCGGGGAAGGCGGCCGCCATCTCCGTGGGAGTCGGGTCGGAGGCGGATATGTCGACAGGGGCGAGCTCCTCGATGAGCGCGACCTCGCGCGGGTCGGCCACCCCGTCGGCGCGCGCCACGGCGAGCATCGCCCGCCCCATCGCCTCTGCCTGTCCGGCAGTCACGTCCACGTCGGTGAAAAGGTCCATCGCGCCAACCCCCATCGTCCGTTCTGTCCAGCTGAGCGCGACGATGATAGCCCGCGACCGTTCGGGGCGCTGCAGAGGTTTCCGCTTCGTCAGTCGACCAGCTCGGAGACCTTCACCCGCAGTACCCCGCGCCCCTCGAGCGCCGGCAGGCTCACTGCGAGGAAATCGACCGTCGAGGCGCTCGGATGCCCGATGACGACGGCGTGCCCCCGGGAGGCGGCCAGAGCGAGGGCACGCGACCAGGCGGCCGAGAGGACCTCGGGGGCGCCCCCTTCCGCCGCGGCCTCGGCCCGGGCGTCGTCGAGGAAGACGTCCCGCGGAATCGTCGCCAGTCCCAGCGCGCGCGCCTCCTCGGCGGCGACGCTCGCGGCGGACGTCCTCGAGTCGAGGAAGAAGAGTCCGCGCTCGCGGACGACGGAGAGGACGGCGCGAACGACCCGGCGGTCGGCCGTGGCGAGAGAGCCCTGGTGGTTGTTGAGGCCGGAGGCCCCGGGCACTCGGTCGATCGCGCGGGCGACGCGCCAGACGATCTGAGCGTCCTCGTCACCGGACGAGATCGTCTGCGGCTCGGCCGGACCTCTCGCGCCCTCCATGGGGAGGTGGACGAGAAGGTCCCACCCTTTCTGCTTCGCGAGCGCCGCGGCTTCCCTCGCCCTCGGCGCGTCGGGCAGGACGGCGATGGCGAGCGGTCCGTCGAGCCGTGCGAGCCGTTCGAGCGAGCCGTCGGCGTTTCCGACGTCGTCGATGACCACGGCGATCGCGCCGCGGCCCGAGCCGCGGGCCGGCTCGAAGTCGGCCGGAACGGTTGCCGGCCGCGGTGTCGCCGCCCGAGACGGAGCGACGGCCGGCGAAGGAGAAGGGGTCGCCCGGGGAGCCGGCGGGACCACCGGCGATGGCGCCGGCGGACGCGAACGGAGGAACCAGAGGGCGCCGGAGGCGAGCGCGAAGAGGACGACGAGGCCGGCGAGGAGGCCGACCGCCCGTCCGCAGCCGCCGCGCCGGCGCGCCGCCGTCACGAAGCGACGGCGGGCGAGGCGGGAAGCTCCGCGAAGACCTTCAGTGCCCGCTCCAGGAACGGATCGGGTTGCTTGCCCTCCGCGCCCTCTTCGGGTTGGACGTGGAAGACCCGATCGTCGGGCTCGAGACCGCGCGGAGAAAGGGAACGCCCCGCGGCGGTCCGGACCTTTCCGACCGTGATCTTCAGCGCGCCACCGCTCGCCAGGCGAATGACCTCCTGCGTCAGTCCCATTCCGAAGGTCGGCTCACCAACGACGCGGACGCGGAGCTTCTTCTTGTCGAAAGTGGGGGCCGGCGTGGGAGGGACCTGGTCCTCCAGGTCCCGTTCCGCCTTTTTCTCCTCGCGCTTTATCGCGGCCGCGACGTCGACCCCCAGCTCCCTCGCCGCGCCCTCGCGCAGCGCCGCGGCAAAAAGCTCGGCCGGCCCGCCCGTCCCGCTGTCGACGACGAGGACGAGGGGGCCTTCGTGAATCCGCTGTCCGGCTTCCGCACGCCAGCTCTTCGACTCGATCTTGCGCCCTTTCAGCTCACCGATGAGACCGGCCGGACCGAAGAGCGCCGCTGCGCGGGCCGCTTCGTCCCACGACCCGAACGCGTTCCCGCGAAGGTCCAGGACGAGGGCCTTCGACCGGTCGAGCGGGGCGAGAATCCCGGCGAGCGTGTCGGCCGAACCCGGGCCGAACGCGGGCACCTTCACGACGAGCTCCCCCGACACTCTCTCTGCTGCCGGGAGGGAGGGCGTCCAGGACGCACGGACGATCTCGAGGGTCCGGCGCCGCGGCTTCGCATCCCTCACGACGAGAATGCTGGCACGCCCGCCCGGCTTTCCCGAGAGAGCCGCTTCGACCTCCCAGAGGGCGAGGCTTCGGCCGGAGACGCCGCCCACCTTCTCGACGAGGTCGTCGGTCTCGACGCCCGCGGCGGCGGCCGGACTCCCGGAGACGGCGGAGACGACGATCGGGTAGCCGGCCCGCCTGGCCAGAACGAGGCCTGAATCGACATAGTCGGCCTTCTCCCGCGCCGCCCGCGCCGCCTCGAACGAGGCCAGCTTCTCGGGGGGAACGTACTCGGAGAAGGGGTCCATCGCCTCGGTCATCCCCGAGAAGGCCCCTGCGAGAAGCGGCTTGACGTCGACCTTCTCGACGTAGTTCCCGCGGACGAGGGAGAGGACTTCGGTGAAGAGGCCGAGCGGCCGGTAGAGACCGTCTTTCCCCTCCTTTTCCTTCTTCTCGTCCGCCCCGAGGCCGGGAAGGACGAAGAAGAGCGTTCCGAGGAGGGCGATGGAGGCGAGGAGCGGGGCGAGCCGGGACTTCGTCACGAAGTAATGATACGGGATCGCTCCAGGACGGTTTCCTCCGACTACCGGAGCCAGCCTCGCGGGTCGACGGACGTCCGGCTCTCACGGATCTCGAAGAAGACCCCTGCGACCTCCTCTTCGGGAGGATCTGCCACGCGCCCGACGACCTCCCCGAGCGCCACGCGTGTCCCCCGGGGGACGGTCCCGGTCAGGAGGTGGCCGTAGAGGGTGAAGACGCCGTCCCCGTGATCGAGGATGACGAGGTTTCCATACCCCTTGAGCCACTGAGCGTAGACGACGTCGCCCGCGAAGACCGCTTTGACGGCCGTCCCTGTCGGGACGTCGATCGTCCAGCCGCTCGAGCGCAGGAACGTCCTGGGGAACCGGGGATTGGCGATGCGGCCGAAAGGAACGACGACCTTGCCGCTGACGGGCCAGTCGAGCGCGCCCTTGTAGCGGCGGATCGACGTCGCACCGGCCGGCAGGGACCGGCCACGGGTCTCGAGGAGCTCGAGGAGCGCCGCGAGGCGCGAGGTCTTGTCCTCCAGGAACACCACGTTCGCCCGCTGCTCCTCGGCGGCGCGTTCCAGCCTCGCGAGGAGTGCGGCCTTCTCGCCCCGGGCGCTCTGGAGCGCCCGTTCGGCCTGGCGGGTTTCCGCGGCGACCACGGCGATCGACGCGCGGAGCGCCGCGAGGCCCTTTTCCTTCACGGCGAGCTCGACGAGGGACCCCTCGTAGCTGTGCAGAAGGCGTGCGTCGCGGGCCGCGAGGAACGAGAGGAGCTGGAGACTCCGAAGGAACGATTCTCCGGAATCGGCGGAGGCGAGGGTCTGCAGGTACCCCAGTCGCCCCATCCGGTAGAGGGCGGAGAGCCGTTGGGCGAGGTCCACCCGCAGCTGCCCGCTGTGGCGCTGGGCGGCGTCCCGGTCGGTTTGCGCGCGGACGGCGTCGCGGTCGGCCTCGAAAGCCCGGATCTCCAGGACCCGTCTCTCGGCCGTCCGAAGCTCGAGGTTCGCCTCCGCCGCCTCGAGCTGCTCGCGGGTGTCCACCGCCCTCTGACGAGTCGCCTCGTACCTCGCCTTCAACCCCGCGAGCCGGCGTCGCAGGGCGGCCAGCTCGCGCCGCCGCTCCGCATCCGCCATGTCCCGCGCAGGGGGCGGCGGGGCCGGCCGCTCCTGAGCCCCGGCCGGCGGGACGGCGAGAAGGGCGAGGAGGAGGACGGCTCGGACGTTCAGAAGAGCGGCACTCCGTCCAGCTTCTCGGGCGGCGTGAGGCCGAGCGCCTTGTAGATCGTCGCCGGGACGTCGGCCATGTTCGGACGGGGCTCCTTGCGGAGAGGACGGCTCGAAAAGAGGATGCCGGGAACGACGTCTGGGTCGACCGAACAGTGGTCTCCCGACCAGACCTGACGGTTCACCTCGTAGAGCTCGGGTGTCACGACGCCGAGACTCGCCTGCCAGGAGACGCGGTAGCCTTCGCTGTTCGTGACGAAAAGGTCCGGGATGAGGTCCGGGTCGAACGATCCGTACGCTTCCTCGCGCGTGTAGACCCGCTCGATGGGGCTGCGCCCGGTCGCCTCGTCGACGAGGCCCTTCAGCTTCGTCCGGATCTCCTGGCGCACCGCGTCGTACTCGGCCCCCGGCTCGACGATCCCCTGGCCTTCACGGCCCCTCACGTTGATGTAGATCTCGCCGAGGCCCATCGAATAGGCCTTCGTCCGGGTCCAGTCGACGTTCGGCCAGAACTCCCCCTGCCCGAAGAGCATCTCGAGGTCGGCCTGCTTCTCGTCCCCCCCCTTTATGGCGAGGAAACCGTGCTGGACGAGCCAGGTGTTGTAGTTGATCGACCGCCGCCAGCTCGTGAAGCCGTGGTCCGAGCAGACGAGGAGGAGGTCGTCCGGGCCGAGCTCCTTCAGGGCGTCGCCGACGATTTCGTCCATCTGGATGTAGTTCCTCAGGACAGACGGGGCGAACTTCGCGGCCTTCTCCGCGTCGTAGGACGGGTGCGTCGGATCGAGGAAGCGCCACATGACGTGGCCGACCCGATCGGTGAACTCGTAGACCTGGACGTAGAGCCTCACGTCCTTCTCGGCGAGGAGGCCGTCCATCATCTTGCGGTACTGCCGGACGGTGTTCGTAACGTCGTCGAGGAACGTCGGCTCGTCGATCGTCTCCTCGCTCATCGACCAGGTGTCGATCGACCAGCCCATCGTCTTGTAGAGGCCGAACCGCTTCGCAAGGTCCTTCGCGAGGCCGGCGGGCGCAGTGATCTTTACCCCCGGCGGGAGCTTCAACGGGTTGAAGTTGATGGGCGAGAGATAGAGCTGGACCTCCGGGGTGATGGCCGCGAGGTGGAATCGGCCGATGCCGGAGAGCTTCACCACGGGGTTGAACTCGAACGTGAAGGTGACCCAGGGCGACCATTCGCCCGGCTTGAGGGTCACGGGCTCGCTCCCCTTCGGCTCGATCCTGAGGCGCCCGCCGTCGGGGAGGACCGTGAGCGTCATCGGAGTCTTGATGACCGGCGGCTCACCGAAGAGCTTGTTGTAGGGGCCGAAGACCTCGGTCTGGATCGTTCCGACGTTCGACTCGAGGCGGACGAGCTCGACGGAGAACTCGTTCTTGTTTCCCGGCGCGAAGAACGGGTCCGACGTGTAGAAGCTCGGCGTGCCGATCCGTCCCCTCACGTCGGGGACCCCGAGGCCGGAGAGGAGGCGTCCCTCGTCGAAATTGACGGCCGGGAAGGTGACCGGAACGTGGAGGACGACCGACTTGATTCCCTTCGCCCCGGCCACTTCCCAGAACGGCGTCCCCTTCCGATTGTTCTGGACGGTCTGGAGCGATTCGGGGAGAAGGCCTCCGAAGCGCCACGAGAAGAAACCCGCGGGAAAGGCGAGGACGAGCGCGATGACGGCGGCCGGGACACTTTTTTTCAGCGATACCCGGCCGAGGACGAAGACGAGAAGGAAGGCCAGGAGCGCTCCGGCCGCCGCGACGCCGGCCCGGTTCCCCGGGCCGAGGAGAAAGCTCTTTTTTCCCTCCGTGGCGATGGCGAACTCCGGGCGGTAGGTCTTCGGGTCGCGCTTGAGAAAATCGAAGATCTGCGTCCGGCCCGGGGAGAGCCCGGTGGAGAACGTCGACCAGGAGACGGGCGTCTGCGCCGGGATCGTGGGGCGGAGGGGAGAGAAGCTCCCCTCTTCAGCGAGCTTCCGGAGGTTCGGAAGCTTGCCCTCGGCGATGAACTGCGAGACGAGGCGATGGTCGGCGCCGTCGAACCCGAGGACGACGACACGCCCCTTGACCTCCTGGGCGGAAGCCGGAACGACGACGGCCAGAAGAAGGGCTCCGACGGCAGCCAGGGCGAGGCGGCTGCGCTTCATCCGATCGCGGGGCACGCGGCATTCTAACGGCGGCCTCCCGACGCTCCTCGACGCCTTGCTGCGGGGGACCGAGGCGAGGACGCCGGCACCCGGCTTCTTGCTTCTTCCCGGCCTCGTACAGAGGTAAAGTCCCATGCTGCGCCGTTCCCTTCGCGCGGAGGAGCCCCCTTGTCGACAGGACTGCTCATCGCCCTCGCCGTTGCGGCCATTGCCGTGATCGCCGCCGTCGTCCTCTTCCGCTCCTTGTCTGCCCTCAAGGTCTCCTCAGCCCGGGAGATCGCGCGGCTCGAGGAGGAAGCGGGTCTCTTCGAAGGAGAAAAGGCGCGGCTCGGCCGCGAGCTGGAGTCGGTGACGACGGAGCGCAACGCGCTCCGGGAGAAGGCCACCGACCTCGAAGACCGGCTCGCCACGGCCGAGGACCACCTGAAGCTCGCGAACGCGGAAAGAGAGTCCATGGCCAGCAAGGCGAAGCAGGACCAGACGTCCCAGCGCTTCTTCTTCGGCCGCAAGGCTCGCGAGGGTTTCGAGGCGCTCCGCCAGCGGCTTGCCGCGGACGGATTCCCCCAGCGGCTCGAGGAGCTCTTCGGCGACCACCCGAAGACGCTCACCGAAGAGGCCCGCAGGCTCCTGAAGGACGTCGAGTCGTGGGCCGAGCAGGGAGGTGTCGAGGACGCCACGCTCCTGCACACGCTCGCGCTCGTCGACTACTCTCGCGGCGACGCCGAAAGGGCGAGGCTCCGCCTGCGCAAGGCGGCCCGCACGTCGACCGACCCCCTCCTCTTCGAGAACCTCGGCGACCTGGCCCGGCTCAACGGAAAGGTGAAGACCGCTCTGGAAAACTACAAGATCGCCGCGAAAACGGCTCCGGAGACCGCTCCGGTCCACCGCAAGCTCGGTCTGGCCCTGTTCGACGCGAAGGACTTCTCCGCCGCCGTCAAGCCGCTCCTGGTCGCTCTGGAGCAGCACAAGGAGGACGGCAGCCTCCACCTGCTGACGGCCCGCGCCCTCCTCGAGGCGGGAGACTTCCAGAGGGCTACCGAGGTCGCCCAGGGCGCCTCGAGGAAGTTCCCCCGCGACCCGCTCCTGCCGGCCTGCGCGATCGTCGCCTACGGAAAGATGAAGAAGTTCCGCGACGCGCAGAA
>DIAY01000254.1:7464-15395 GCA_002414905.1 Holophagales bacterium UBA5066
GCGGTCGAGATCGACCCGGGCAGCGCCGACGTCCACATTGCTCACGGATTCGCCCTCCTCGAGGAAGGGAAGTTCCCTGAGGCGTCCGAGTCGTTCCAGACGGCCCTCGGCTGCGACGCCTCCCGGGCGGACGCGCACTACGGCCTCGGCCTGGCCGCGAACCGCAACCTGGCCTACGAGGAGGCGCTCGGCCACCTGAAGAAGGCCATCGCGCTGAAGCCCGGGTACGCCGAGGCCTGGTACGCGATGAAGACGACGTACGAAGGGCTCAAGAAGTTCGAGGCCTCGATCGAGGCGGTCAACAAGGCGATCGCGCTCAACCCGCGCCTCACCGGGTAGGCCGTCAGGCCCTCGCCCAGTCGACCTTTCCCGTCGGCACCGAGACGTCCCCACCGAGGTGGGAGACGTCGTCGAGGAGGAGCGGCGTCGCCGCCTTCTCGCCGTCCCACTCGAAGACCGAAATCGAGCCGTTCCGCTGGCGGACCTCGTCCATCCGCGCCAGGTCCCGTCCGAGGAGCGTCGCCATGAGGACCCGGTTGAACCGCCCGTGCGCGACCACGAGAGGAGCTGCCGGGCGCGCGGATTTCAGCCGCGCCAGGACGCGCGCCACGCGCGCTCCGGCGGCCAGGGCCGACTCGCCCCGGGGCGGACCGGCATCGAGGTCACCCGAACGCCATTTGGCGCGCAGCTCGGCCACGCTTCGGTCCATCTCGTCGTCCAGCGGCAGGCCCGTCCAGGCGCCCCAGTCGAATTCCACGAGCTCCAGGTCGAGCCGCACGGCGAGGCCGTGCGGCGCGGCGCAGATCTCGGCCGTCTCCCGGGCACGGGACATCGGGCTGGCGACGACGTCGTCGAACTCGGCCTCGGCAAGGCGAACGGCGAGCGCTTCGGCCTGCCGGCGGCCGCGGCGTGTCAGCGGCGTGTCGAGCCGGCAGCCCTGAAGGGTCCCGCGGAGGTTCCCTTCGCTCTCACCGTGGCGTACGAGAAAGATCTTCATTCCCGCGATTCTACGAATCCGTATCATCGGCCTTCATGCCGAGGACACCCGAGGCGCTCTTCCCCACGCTTGCCGCGCGCATCCCCGACCCCGAGGTGCGCGCGCTCTTCACCTGGCCGTTCCTTCGCGTCAGCGAGATCTTCGACGAGCTCGTCGATGCCGCCTCCGCCGAGATCCTGAGGCGCGCCGGCGCCTGGCCGGTCGCCCCGGGGACCGGCCCGGCCGGCCTCGTCGCTGCGCGCGGCTGGTCGCCGAGGAGCCTTCCGCTCATCGCGTTCGTCCACGGCAAGCTCGCCGCAGCCGGGCACCTCGTCGCCTCGGGCGGGACGTACGCCCCGTCCGGCTCCGAGCCGGGCGACCTCGTGGCTCTCGAGGCCGAGCTCGCCGCCACCGAGCCCGACGCGGCGGTCGCGGGCGAGGCCGTCCGCATCCTCGTCGAGGAGGCGGGCCTCTTCCTCTCGGGTGAGAAGACGGGCGAGGAGATCCTCTTCCGGGTCGACCGGCTCCCGCTCTGGTTCCGCTACTTCTCGAACCACAACCTCCTCTACTCCATCAACAACGTTCTCGGCGCACTCGCTCTCTCTCGCCTCCTGCCGGAGTCGGGAGGGCGTGTTCTCGAGATCGGCGGCGGAGCCGGGAGCGCGGCCCAGGCTGCACTCACCCGGCTCGGCCCGCGCGTCTCCCGCTACCTCTTCACCGAGGTCGTGCCGACGTTCTTCCGCCGCGGCGAGCGCGCCGCCCGCGCTGCGGCGGCACCCGGCGTCGCCGTCGACGCCGTGAAGCTCGACATGACGAAGCCCTGGGAGGCGCAGGCAGCCGCCCCCGGCGCCTTCGACGCCGTCTACTCGGTCAACTGCTTCCACGTCGCTCCCGACCTCGCCGCCGTCCTCGCCGAAGCGAGAAACGCCCTGGCGCCGGGGGGCTGGCTCGTCGTCTCGGAGTGCGTCCGTCCGCTCGGAAACGCCCAGCCGATCTACGTCGAGCTCGTCTTCGACATCCTCGAAAGCTTCACGCAGGTGACGCTCGATCCGCTCGCCCGCCCGACGCACGGCTTCCTGACCCCGGCCGCGTGGCGCGAGTCGCTCGCGCGGGCCGGCTTCACCGACGTGACGTTCCTGCCCGACGCCGAGGAGATCGCCAAGAGCTACCCCAGCTTCTTCGTCTCGGCGGTGGCGGCACGAAAGGCGGTCCCGTGAGGCTTCCCCGCCCTCTCGACCCCGTGGAGATCCGCGTCGCCGGGGCGCTCCTCGAGAAGGAGCTCCTCACTCCCGACGTCTACCCGATGACGCTCCAGGGGCTGGTCGCCGCCTGCAACCAGCGGACGTCCCGCGAGCCGGTGACCGACCTGACCGCCGCCGAGGTCACGGCGGGACTCGACCGTCTCCGCGAGCTCGTCCTCGCCTGGAAGGTGACCGGGAGCCGGGCCGACAAGTGGGAGCACAACCTCGAAGCGAAGTGGCAGCTGGAAAAGCCGGAGAAGGCGCTCGTCGCGCTCCTGCTCCTTCGCGGACCGCAGACTGCGGCCGAGCTGCGGGCCCGCTCCGACCGGATGCACGAGTTCGCCTCCGTCGAGGCGGTCGAGGAGCTTCTGAGGGCCATGGCCGCACACCCCGAGCCGCTCACCGTCGAGCTCGGGCGCAGACCCGGACAGAAAGAGACACGCTGGACTCACCTGGCCGGCGGGACTCCTGCTGAAGAGGTCCAGGTCCCGCGGGCCTCGGCGCCGACGGGACCATCGGCGATCGAGCGGCGCCTCCTCACGCTCGAGGAGCGCCTCGACACCGTCGAGGCCGAGCTCGCCGCGCTGAAGGCCTCGCTGGGAGCGTAGTCCCGGCCGCGGCGTTGCCTGGCCCCGCTACCGCCAGTCGTCGAGGACGAAGACGTCTTCGCGGTCGTAGCCCGGGTGCCGGTCGCGGTGCATTGCGACCCCCTGGAGGAAGGGGCGATAGCCCGCGGCACGAAGTGTCTGCCAGGCGCCCACGCGCCCCGAGCCGGTTCCGGCGGCGACGACCGAGGCCCCCTTCGACGCGGCCCACGACTCCACCGCGTCGAGGAGTCTTTGGAGCCGATCCTGTCCGCCCGCACCGGAACGAACGGCTGCGAACTTGACGGCCACCCGGCCGGATCCCGCCTCACTCCCGGCCCCCGCGTGACAGACGGCCAGACCGGCGACCTGCGAGCCCTCGTTGAGGAAGACGGTGTCCCCGGTCTCCTGTTCCCCCACCGAAAGCACCTCGCCCGTCACGTCGAGCCCGCTGAAGACCGAGTCGGTCAGCTCGCGAAAGGCCGAGAGCGCCTCCGCCTGATCGTCGGGCGAGAGGCGGGACAAGGCCTCCGCCCCTTCGGGCGCCCGGGTTCCCTTCGGAATCTCTTTCGACATCACCCCTGCCAGGCCCGCGGGCCAGTACCCGAACCTCTGATAGAGGCCGACGTGCCTGGGGCTCTCGGCGAACGTGAAGAGGCCCCGGAAAGCGATCTGCGGCCCTTCCAGGAGCCGGAGCGCCGTCTCGACGAGGGGGTGGGCGAGCCCCCGGCCCTGCCGGGCAGGGTCGACCGTGAGCGGACCGAGAAGGCCGACACTTCCCCACCGTGTCACGAAGTTCGACCCGGCGAGAGCGCCTTCGTCGAGGAGGGCCAGGGCCGCATCGGGGTCGGCGGTCCAGCGGCATTTCAGGACCTGGGCGTCGCCGTCGAAGGCGAGCGGATCGGGAAGAGACAGGAACGTCCCGAAGGCGCGGCGGTAGATCCCGTCTGCCTCGCCGAGCTCCTCCTCGAGGAGCGGCCGGACCTGGATCGTCATGGGCGGACCCTCCGCGCCCATCTTGCCACTGGCGCGGCTCGACCCACCCGGGCCGGTCCGTCAGAGGACGGCGCCCGGGTCCCGCGCGTAGACGACCGGGACGGCCCAGTCGACGGGACCGCACGCCGCGTCGCATCTCACTGCGAGCCGGGCCTCACGTGTGGCGTCGCCGAGCGGGCGGCCCAGGGCGAGCGACCGGTAGAGCTCGCGTGCGAAGACGAGCGCCGCAGCGTCCAGGACGCTGAACTGGTTCGCGACGACGGCCGGGATCCCCGCCGCGACGAGCGCGGGCGCGACCCCTCGCGCCAGGTCGCCGCGGCTCCCTCGCGCGCTCAGGCAGGCGTTGAGGACGACGAGCGAGAGTCCGCGTCCGGACAGGAGCGCCCGCAGGACCGGCGCCTCGACCGGGGCGACGCCGCCCGAGGCCGATTCGAGGAGGAGCGAGCCCGACCGGCGCTCGGCGTCCCAGGTTCCGTGTCCGATGAAGTGCAGCACGTCGCACGGTCCGTCGGCGACGAGCCGGTGAAGAGCCTCGACCGTCACCGCCCTCTCGACCCTCACCCGCGCCAGCCCCCGTTCGACGAGAGGCGCGAGACCGGCGCGGATCCCCTCAGCCTCCGCTTCC
Organism: Holophagales bacterium UBA5066; assembly: GCA_002414905.1. GTDB lineage: Bacteria > Acidobacteriota > Thermoanaerobaculia > UBA5066 > UBA5066 > UBA5066. The sequence goes on from DIAY01000254.1 coordinate 11,887, forward strand.
CAGGAGAGGGCCGAGAGGCCCGCCGGCTGCGCGGCGGCGACGAGGATGGCGAGAGGCCTCTTCCTCGGCGGCGCCGCCTCGCACGGGATTGCCGTGACGACGTTCCGCGTGAAGTTCGCCTCCGTCGCGGCCAGCCACGCGCGGCGGTGCGGGTCGTACGCCAGCTCCCACGGCTTGTCGGCCACCCAGTCGAGCAGGGACGTGAAAACGACGTCGGTCGCCGAGCTTCCGGCCGCGCCACGCGCGGCGTCCCAGAGCCGGCGCACCTCTCCCGGAAGGAGCGTCTCGAAGAGCACCGCGCCCCATCGCTCGAGGGCGGCCGCCGAGGGCAGGGGCCGGCCGTCGCCGTCGAACACGGAACGGAGCCGCTCGTGCCCCCGGATGATCTCGCGCCACGCCGCCCCCTTGCGAGGCACCTCGGCCACCACGCGGGCCGTCCCGTAGCGGGCGAGCAGCAGAGCCGTTGCTCCGCCCCGATCGCCCGGAAGGAGGGTGAGCTCCAGGGCCTCCCGGCGCGTCTGGCCAAGCTTCAGGGCTTTCGACCGCCGTCCCCTCGGTGGCTCCGCCCCGGATTCTCCTGTTCGGGGAGGCTCAGAAGCCCGCGTCCCTTTTGCAGCGCCCCGCCGGACCGGCCGGCCGGCGTACGCGAAGGGCTCGCCGGCCAGAGAGGCGACGAGAAACGCGACGGCCTCCTCGCGGGCGAACAGATCGAGGTGGTGGGCCGGCCGGCGGACCGACCGGCCGAGGCGGCCCCCCTCCCCGAAGAGCGCGACCCGCTCGTCGGGGATCCGGGCGCCGCTGCCGTGGTCGAGGACGAAGCACCCCTCGGTCGGAACGACGAGGTCGTGAGGCTCGCCAAAGAAGCGGTCGACGCCCGACTCGAGGAGGCGCAGCGCGAGCGGCCCGCTCGCGCGGTGGGTGGCCCCGAGGGCCGAGTACGCCTCGGGGAGTGCGCTGTGCTCGAAGGCGGTGGTGGAGGCGCTGTGGCCGTCCATCGCGAAGAGGCCGGTGAGCGACGTCGTGACGCGCCGCGCGAACCAGAGGAGGGCCTCCACGACGAATTTACCGAGGAGCGGTGCGGGAGCGGGCGGAAGGAGGTCGAAGAGGTTCAGCCAGCCCGAGAGCGCGAGGTCCCAGCGCTCGGCGGAGGCGAGCGGGGTCCCGAGGTTCGGGACCGCGGCGAGGACGGCACGGCCACAGGCGAAGCGGCTCGCGGCCGGGCCTGCCTCGGCGGGCCTTTCGAGGAGCGTCCTGAGGACGAGGCCCCCGCGGGAGTGGGCCACGGCGTCGAAGAGGAACGGCTCCGTTCCCGGGAGCGCCTCGGCGAGCATCCGGGCGTTCTCCTCCGGCGTCCGGCTCAACGTGAAGTGGTCGAAGCCGAAGACCCTCCCGCCGTAGAGGGGCGAGAGCGCCTCGAAGAAACCGCCCCTCGCGAGGTCGCCGAAGCCGGCGGCGGTGTGAGAGAACGTCCCGTGGAGGAGGAGGAGGTTGCGTTCCGGCGGTGGCGCCAGGAGCGAGAGCGAGGCGGCCGCGAGCCGGCCTTCGCTTAGCCCTTCGGGGGTGACGTGAACGAGCCTCTCGGCCAGCCCGGCGTGGCGGAAGGCCGCCTCCTCCAGAGAACGGCCGAGCGTCGCGACGGCACTCTCTTCGATACGCGCCGCCGCGCGCAGGACGAGAACGACTGCCGCCCGCGCGCTTCGCCCCGTCCCGCGTACCGGGGGCGATGAGAGCAACGGCAGCTCCAGGACCGCCGCCTCCCCGTCCGGTCCCCGCGGGACAGCCGGACGGTGGATCGACAAAGCCCCGGAGGGCTGGCGGAGGACGACGATGAGATCGTCTTCAGCGGACTGCGAGACGACGAGCCGGGCGGTTCCACCCTCCGTCACTCCGCGAAGCGGCACCAGGCGGGAGACGCGGACGAGGGTGAACCGCCCTCCCGCGACCAGCCGCTCGGCCAGGGCGTCACGCTCCGCGGCACGGCGCGGTCGCTCTTCGGTCCAGCCGGCCGGCGGCTCGCACCGCACCTCGATCGCGCGTTTCTCCGGCATGGATCGCCCCCCCGGCGCCGGGATCGTACCGCCAGCGCGGCGCGCTCGTTCAGAATGGACGGGATGCCGTTTCCGCTCCTCGTCCTTCTCTCCGGAGCGCCCGCGCCGGCCCTCCCCCCGCCGCCTCACCCTCTCGTCGTAGGGCACCGCGGGGCGCGCGCCCGCTTTCCGGAGAACTCGCTCCCGGCGGTGAGGCACGCCCTCGCGGCCGGTGCCGACGGTGTCGAGGTCGACGTGCGCGCCAGCGCAGACGGCGTCCTCGTCCTCTCGCACGACGCGACGCTCCCGCCTGCCCGGTGCCGGACCCTGGATGGCCGCCGGGTCCCGGCCGGTCTCGCGATCCGCGGGCTCTCCTTCGAGGCGCTTCGCCGCTTCGACTGCGGGGCGGTCACCGACCCCGCTTTCCCCACGCAGCACGCCGTCCGGGGAGCGTTGATCCCGTCGCTGGCCGAGGTCCTCGACCTCCTCTCCGCTCCCGAGCCCGCCGCCGCGCGGCGGGCCACCCTCTTCCTCGAGCTCAAGCACGAGGAGGGCCCCGCGACCCTCTCACCAGGCCGGGACCGCATTGCCCGGCTCGTCGTCGACCTCCTGAGGGAAAAGGGCTTCACGGAAAGGACGATCGTCCTCTCGTTCGACCACGTGCTCCTTCGCGCCGTCCGGGTGCTGGAGCCCGCGCTGCGCACGATGCCCCTCGTGAGCACCCGCGTCGAGCTCACCGCCCTGGCGCGGCGCGAGCAGGGCGCCTGGGTCGGAGTGCGCCACGACCACCTCACCAAAGCCTCCGTCGAGGAGCTCCACGCGGCGGGCGCGAGGGTCTTCGCCTGGACGGCCAACGCTCCCCGCGACCAGGATCGCCTGGCCAGGCTCGGCGTCGACGCACTGGGGACCGACGATCCGGAGGCCCTCGTCGAAAGGTGGAAGAAGAGCGGGCCCAGCTAGCAGGCCACTACAATCGCGGCGCATGTCCCGACCTGCCCGCATCGACCTTCCCGGAGCGCTTCACCACGTTTCGCTCAGGGCGCTCGAACGCAGCCCCCTCTTCCGCGACGACTCGGACCGGGAGCGCTTCCTCCTGGAGCTCGGACGGACCGCGACGGAGCGGGGCTGGCTCCTCCATGCCTACGCCCTCCTCGGCAGCTCCCTCGAGCTCCTCCTCGAGACCCCGGCGCCCAACCTCTCCGACGGGATGCGCGCCCTCGGAGGGCGTTACGCGCAGGCGTTCAACCGGCGATACGGACGGAGCGGACCGCTCTTCGACGGGCGGTTCCGGTCGCTCCTCATCGACCCCGAGAGCGCCTTCCTCGAGGCCGCGTGCAGCGTCGCACTCTCGCCTGTGAGGGCTCGCCTCGCGCGGGCCGCCCTCGACTGGCGCTGGTCGAGCGCCCCGGCGACGGCCGGCCTGGCCGAACGCCCCAGCTGGCTGACCGTCGACGCGACGCTGCGCCGACTCTCCCCGGCCCG
>DIAY01000174.1:0-10684 GCA_002414905.1 Holophagales bacterium UBA5066
GGGCGGAGGATCGCCTTCTCGAACTTCTGGAGGCTCGACCGCTCGAAGCCCAGCTTCGTCATGTCGAGCATCAGGTTGTCCTTGTCGAGGAGACGGCAGACGATCTTCTCGCCGAAGAGGGTGGGCAGGACGCTGACGCGGTAGTCGAGCTCCTTGACCTTCCCTGCCAGCTTCATCTTGATCTTGATGCGCCCGTCCTGGGGAAGCCGCTTCTCGGCGATGTCGAGCTTGGCGAGGATCTTGATGCGCGAGGCGATCGCTTCCTTGAGCTTGCTCGGAGGGTTCATTACCTCCGCCAGCTGGCCGTCCACCCGGTAGCGGACCCGGTACTCCTTCTCGTACGGCTCGATGTGGATGTCCGAGGCACCGCGCTTGATCGCATCCGTGAGGATGATATTGACGAGCCGGACGACCGGAGCCTCTTCCCCTTCCTCGACGAGCTTCTCGAGGTCGATGGCGTCCTGCTCTTCCTCGTCCACGACCTCGAGCGAGGTGTCGGAGGAGTCGATGGCCGACATCTCCTCCATCACCTTCTTCAGCTCGAGGGCGTGCGAGGCGCCGTAGTTCCTGTCGATCGCGTGCTGAAGGGCGAGCTCCGAAGCGACGACCGGCTCGACGTTGTAGCCGGTCATGAACTTCAGGTCGTCCATCGCGAAGACGTTCGTCGGGTCGGCCATCGCAATGGTGAGCGTGGCGCCCGTCTTGTTGACCGGCAGGATGTTGTACTTGCGGGCCACGTCCGCGGGGACCAGCTTCAGGACGTTCGGGTCGATCTCGAAGTGCGTCAGGTTGATCGACGGGACGCCGAACTGGGCCGAGAGCGTCTCCGTGATGTCGTCCTCGGTGACGAAGCCGAGCCGCACGAGCGCCTCGCCCAGCTTCACACCCGATTCCTTCTGCTGCTTGAGCGCCGTCGCGAGCTGCTCGCCGTTGATGAGCTTCGTCTTCAGGAGCAGTTCTCCGAGCTTGACCGCCATACGCTCAATGATAGTCGTTCGTCCGCCCGGCGGCAGACCCCCGTTTCAGCGGGCGGCTCGGGTGGGGACCGGAGAGGGGGGAGCGGGTGCGGGGACCCCGTTCCCGACGCGGGTCAGCCGGGCCGTAACCGAGCCGATCGGCAGGATCGTCCGGGCCATCACGGGCAGCCGCCGGGCGTCGTCGCTGAACCAGAGAAAGAGCTTTCCCTTGTTCCGGTCAACGCTCGATGCCGAGCCCGCGTCGTGCATCCGGGGCTGGACCTTGAGAGCGTCGAAGACGCCGAGCTCGGTCTCCACCTTCTCCCGGGCCAGGACGGCCACGACGAGACGGTAGAGCTTGCCGCGGGAATAGAGGTCGACACGGGTTTCCTGCCCGGGGACGAGCGGGACCGACCGCATGAAGTAGAACGAGGAGATCACGTCCTGGAAGTGCTCCGGGATCGGCCCGACGCCGCGGAGCTCCTTGTCGTCTCTCCAGGTCGCGATCCTGCGGGAGAGGTCGAACTCCTCGACCTCGTCGGAGACGTACCGTCCCTCCCGGGCGTGCTTCTCGAAGCGAACCGGCGAGAAGTCCCTCGCGTCGATCCAGGTCTCGTAGCGCGTGTTGACCGGGTAAAAGCGTGAGACGTAGTCGTTCGAGACGGCCGAAAGGCTGATCCTGTGGACGGGAACGCCGTCGGGACTCTTCTCGCGGAAGGTCGAGAGCGTCATTTCGCCGCCCTCGATCTTCAGCCAGGAGATGGTGTAGACGAGGGTCTCTCCGTCTTCGAACGGGACGGCCGCGACCTTGTCCTTCGGAAGCTCGTCCCGGCCGAGGTTCGGCAGGACGTTTGCCGTGACGGATGCCGCGAGAGGACCGGCGAGGACGAGAGCGAGGAGCGCGGACGCCGTCCTGCGCCCCTTACGGGGCGTCCGGCTGCTCGTCGAGGAGCGCGAGGGAAGCTTCGAGAACGACATTTGCAGTCAGACCTGGCAGACCGGTCACCCCGGCATTGTAGGCCGCGCTTCCGTCATGCAGGATCCGGACCCGCGGTCCGACGGGGCCGAACCGCACCGGGTCCGTCGGCCCGTAGAGCGCGACCGTGGGCGTTCCCGCAGCGGCGGCCAGATGGGTCGGGCCCGTATCGGCGCCGACGAAGAGAGCGGCGTGCGAAGCGAGGCGGGCCGAGGCCGCGGGCGGGCTCGGGGGGGCCAGCGACGCCGTTCCGCCCGAACTCGCGACGATCCGGGCGGCGCGATCCCGCTCCCCGGGTCCCCAGCGGACGACCGGGTCGAACCCCCGTGCCGCGAGCGTCCGGCAGAAAGCCGCCGCCTCTTTTTCCTCCCATTCCTTGGCCGGCTGCGACGAGAAAGGCTGGAGGAGCGCGAAAGGGCGCGCCGGCCGGGCGGCGACCCAGTCGTCCACTTCCGGCGACGGCCGCGCGACGAGGTGCGAGACGTCGGGTGTTCGCGGGAAGCCTCCCCGGCCCAGGACCTGCTCCGCCAGGGCCAACCCGCGATCGACGACGTGCGTTCCCGCGGGAACCTCCACTCTCTCTCTCGTCACGAGCGCGTTCACCCTCTCGGTTGCCGTCCCGAATCCGAAACCGACCTTCCGGCGGGCGCGCGCGGCGAGCGTGATCCAGGCAGACTTCAGGAGTCCTTGCGCGTCGACGACGACGTCGGGTGCGAAGGCTCGCAGGTTCGACAAGAACTCCCGCAGCTCCCCGCGCGTCCCGGCGGAGAGAGGGCGCTTCCGCCAGGCCCGTGTCGTCGCGACGAAGACGTCGTCCACGTACGGTGCGCCGGTGACGAGCTCGGCGAGCGGTCCTTCCACCGCCCAGCCGAGGCGGGTCCCGTCTCCGTGCAGAGCCTTCGCAAGCGGAAGGGTGAAGACGACGTCGCCGAAAGAGGAGAGACGAACGAGAAGAATCTTCATCGTCGATTCGCTATTCTCTCCTCGTCATGGTGCTCGACGCCCCGGTCCTCGTGCTGAACCGGACGTTCGCCGCCCTTGCCCTCACGGACGCGCGACGCGGGTTTACCCTTTTCTACAAGGGGCACGTGAGGGCCGTCCTTCCCGACTTTACGACCTATGGCTGGGGGGAGTGGTGTGACATTCCGATTCAGTCCGAGGACGTCGACGTCGTCCGGACGCCCGGGATGATCCTCAAGGTCCCGCGGGTCATCCAGCTCCTCTCCTGCGACCGCTCGCCCCGGTACGACGTGAAGTTTTCGCGCCACAACATCTACATGCGCGACGGTACACGCTGCCAGTACTGCGGGAGGCGCTTCCAGACCTCGGAGCTCTCGCTCGACCATGTCATTCCGCTTTCGCGGGGTGGCGTCTCATCCTGGGAGAACGTCGTCTGCGCCTGTCTGAAATGTAACGTGAGGAAGGGCAACCGCCTCCCCGACGAGGCCGGCATGGCTCTCCGGCGGCCCCCGGCCAGGCCCAGGCCTTCGCCGATCGGACTCCTCGCCCCGAGCCGGATTCACCCTGCCTGGCGCAATTTCCTCGACGTGGCGTACTGGACGGTCGAGCTCGGCTAGCGAACCCGCCGACCCACGTCGACGCAGCATTCGGGGCATTCGGAGTACACGGAATGGGGTGAACGGCCCTCGGTCCGAAGGAGGGTGTCGCAGCTTCGTTTTAAGCTAAACATTTTCTGGTGAGTAGTTTAGCCGGTATCTGTGGGGCCTCGCCCGACGCTGGCAAGAAGGTTGAACGTGGTGGGGTAGCCGGTAAGTGCCAGAACGGCCCTCCCGGCACCGGAGGAGAGCAGGATTTAAGAGGAATACTGACAGCCCGAGCTTCAGGAACCCCGGTCGAAGGACCGGGGTTCTTCAATTTCGGGGGTCAGGCGCGCCAGCGGTCGTGAAGCCAGAGCCACTGTTCCGGCGCAGCCCGGACCTGACTCTCGACGAGGGCGGTCACGCGGGCCGTGAACGGCCCCACCTCGAGCTCCTCCGGCGGGAGTTTCCTCGGGTCGATCGGCTCGGAGTAGACGAGGCGGTAGCGGCCCGGACCGACCCGCAGGCAGACGGTGGGGAGGATGAGAGCGCCGGTCCTGGCGGCGAGCCGCGCGATCGAGTTGGTGGTCGAGGCGGGCCGCCCGAAGAACGGAACGACGACGTTGTCGGGAGGGCGGGCGCGCTGGTCGGCCAGGATTCCGACGACGCCTCCGGAACGGAGGGTTTTGATGATCGTCCTCCCGGCGTCGCGCTTGCTCACGACTCGGCACCCGGTCCTTTCCCTCATTCTCGTCAGGCGTGCATCGAGCAGCGGGTTGTCGAGCGGGCGCGCCACGATCGTGACGAAGAATCCGTTCGCGCCCGTGACGAGGCTTGCCCACTCCCAGTTCCCGATGTGTGGCGTGGCGAAGAAGACGCCGCGCCCCGAGTCGGCGGCTGCGCGGGCGTGCTCGAGGCCGACGACCTCGACCCGGGAGAGGAGCTCGTCCACCGGCTCGGTCTCGCAGCGAAGGAGCTCGGCAGCGAGGCCGCCGAAGTGGGCGAAGACCTCCCGGGCGAGCCGGGCGACCTCCTCGGGCGGCTTCTCGGGGAAGGCGAGGGACAGATTTCGCGACACGAGCCGCCGGCGGCGGCCGTCGAGGAGCCGGAACAGGAGGCCGAGGCCCCGGCCGATGCCATCGCCGAGGCGCAGGGGAAGTACCCGAAACAGACTGCTGAGGACGAGGTAGGCCGCCAGCTCGATCCGGTTCCGCAGGGGGCTTCTCTTCGAGGTCACGGCTACGAGGGTCTCCTCGACAGGAGAGACAGGACTTCCGGCACGAAGGAGGCCTCGAGGACCCGGGCTTCCACGGCGACGCGGTAGACCGGCGCCCCGAGGGCGTTGTCGAGCTTCACGGCGTCCTTCTCCGTCGTCACGACGGCCGTCGCTCCCGTCTCCTCGAGGACCCGCTCGATGCGGCCGACCGAAGTGGGCCCGTACGGCTCGTGATCACGGAATTCGAGGAAGCGTTCCGGGGCGACGCCGGCTGCATCGAGAGTGGCACGGAACGAGCCGGGGCGCGCGATGCCGGCAACGGCGATCGTCGTCCCGGCGGGAAGATCCAACGGGTCGACGCTCCTCCCTTCTCGGTCGCGGATGCCGAGGAGCTCCGTCCGGGCGTGGAAGACGGGGACACCGGGAGCGTAGCGTCGGGCGATCGCCTGCGCGGGCGCCGGATCGGCTTGCTCGGTCTTCGAGATGACGATCAGGTCGGCCCGCGCCAGGGACGCCAGCGGCTCGCGCAGGAGGCCGGCCGGGAGGAGGGCGCCCCCCGCGTCGGGCGAAGTCGCATCGAGGAGGACGATGTCGGCCGCCCGGGCGAGGGCGAGGTGCGAGAAACCGTCGTCGAGGAGGTGAACGTCGACGGGCGTCTCGAGCGTCTCGGCGCGGGCGGCCGCGAGCGCGCGTCGGGCATCGGCGACGATAGGAACGGAAGGAAGCGCGCGGGCCAGGAGCGCCGGTTCGTCCCCGGAGTCGCCGACCGTCGCGAGCGCTCCCCGGCCATCGGAGACCACGACGGTCCCGCGGCTCGTGCGGCCGTAGCCGCGAGTGAGGATCGACGGATGGCGGCCGCGACGGAGGAGCTCGGTGGCGAGCCAGCGGACGAACGGCGTCTTGCCGGTCCCCCCCGCCGCGACGTTTCCGACGGAGACGACCGGGCGAGCGGCGCTCGTGACGACGAGGATGCCGCGCCGGTAGAGCGCGAGGCGAAAGGCGACTCCCGCGCCGTAGAGGTGGGCAAGCGGAAGGAGGAGGTCCCTCACGCCAGTCTCCCGGCCCGGTGACGTCCGTCGAGGAGCTCGAGCGCGAGTCGCGAAGTCCGCTGCGTGGCTCCGCGGTGCCGCAGGAAGAGAGACTGGGCGGCCGATCGGGCCGCGGCGCGCGCGCCGGAATCCCCGAGAAGGCGTGCGAGAGCCGCGGACGCCTCTCTTGCGCTTCCGGCTTCTACCGCGGCCTGGCCCGCGGCCTCCACGGCGCGGCGGATATTCCAGATCGACGGTCCCAGGACGACGGGCAGCCCGGCCTGGAGCGGCTCGAGAACGTTGTGCCCGCCGCGCTTGCCGAACGTCCCGCCGAGCAGGGCGACGTCGCCCAGCCTGTAGCCCGAGGCGAGCTCACCGATCGTGTCCAGCAGGAAGACGTCCGCCGGACCGGACCCGTCGTCCGTCGACCGCCGGACTACGTCGAGGCCCGCCACGCGGGCCCGGCGCGCTGCTTCGTCCCACGCTTCCGGCCTGCGGGGGGCGAGGAGGAGAAAGGGCGAGATTCCTTCGGCGGCCAGGAGCCTGGGAAGGGAGAGGGCGAAATCGAGCTCGTCCTCGGCGATCGATCCGGCGACCAGGATCGGCCGGCCGGCGGCGAGCGCGCGGACTCGGGCCGCAAACGGAGGCTCGGGCGGAAGCGGGCGGTCGAACTTCATGTCTCCAGCCACCTGGATCCGGTCCTCGGGTATACCGATCGACGCGAAGCGGGCGGCATCCTCGGGCGTCCGGGCCGCTATTGCCGAAAGGGCCTGGAGTGGTCCGAGGAAGAGACGCCTCGCGGCCCGCAAGCGTCGGGCCGAGCGTTCGGAGAGGCGTCCGTTGGCGATGAGGACCGGGAGAGCGCGCCGGCGGGCGGCCCTCAGGAGAACCGGCCAGAGCTCGGTTTCCACGAGGACGAGAAGGCGCGGCGCGGCCGAATCGAGGAGTCGCCGGACGGAGGGGGACAGGTCCAGCGGGAATGGCTGTAGCCGTGCGGGCGGGGAGAGGTCCCTGAACCTCTGCCCGAGAAGCCCGACGCCGGCCGGTGTCGACGAGGTCACCAGGAGGGAAAGGGCGGGGCGTTCGGCGCGAAGGGCCAGGACGAGGGTGTGCGCGAGCTCGACCTCCCCGACGGAGACGCCCTGGACCCATACGTCCGATTGCGCCGGTCCGAGCGGTGGCAGGAGGCGCCGGGCGATCAGCGTCGGGAGGCCGGAACGCCCGATTGACCGGGGGGGCTCTCTCAACCGGCCTTCCTGGAGGAAGTTACGATTCCCATCCGAGAGGCGGCATTATAGGCGCGCGGAGGCCGCGACCGGCGGGCCGGCCGTCCGGGACGGGAGCCTAGACGACGCCGGGCGGGGAGCCGTAGAACCACCGGCATGGCCATTCATCTGATTCACGCCCGGCGCGCGCCGCGGGAGGGGACGACGATCGAGCCCAGGGACGAACGGCGCCTCGCCGAGCAGGCGAAAGCGGGGGACGAGGATGCGTTCGCCGAGCTCGTTCGCGGCCGCACGGACTCCGTCGTGGCGTTCCTGCGCAGGATGCTCGGCAACACGGAAGACGCCCGCGACGTCGCCCAGCTCACCTTCCTGCGAGTCTGGGAGAACCTCCCTCGTTACGATCCGACGTTCGCTTTCTCCACGTGGCTCTTCCGGATCGCCGGGAACCTCGCCATCGACGCTCTCCGGGCGCGCGGAACGCGCGCGCGGACGCTCGCGGAGAGCTTCCGCGTGGTCCGCGGCGGATTGCTGGTGACCGAGCCGGAGGCGCCGCTGAGGCTCTCGCAGGAAGAGGTCCGGCGCGTTTTCGACGCGTGCGCGGCGGTCCTTTCCGAGAAGCAGCGGATCGTCTTCGTCCTCAGGGAGCTGGAAGAGAAGGAGAGCCGCGAGGTGGCCGAGATCGTGGGCTGCCGGGAATCGACCGTGAGAAACCATCTTTTCCAGGCGCGACGCCTCCTGCGGGAGGAGATTCGACGCCAGTTTCCCGAATACGCTCCCGAGGCGCGCCCGAGAGCGGAGGAGGCCCGCGCGTGAACGAATCCGTCTGTTCCCGCCTGGGCGAGCTCCTCGGGAGGCGCGACGGCGACCGGCTTTCTCCGTCCGAGGAACGTCTCCTCGCCGGGCACCTCGTCACCTGCGAGGCCTGCGCTGCCGAGGCGCTCTGCCACGACCCCGTCCTCCTGTTTGCACGCGACGCGGCACGGAGCGCTCCCGAGGTCCTGACGGCCGAGGCGCGCGAGCGTTTCGTCGGAGACGTTCTCGCGGCGGCGGCCGCCGCGAAGTCGGGGCGGCGCCTGGCCGTCTCCCGTTCCGGCGTCGGCCTGCGGCTCGCCGCGTCGCTTCTCCTGGCGGCTTCCGTCGCGGGCGTCTGGTTCCTGCGCGAGAGCGGCACGTTCTCCGGTCCGGATGTCACGCTTCCCGTCGCGGACGCGACCGCGCCGGTCCCGGCGCAGGTCGAGACGGCTCCGGCGGTCGAGGCTGTCAGCGCCGCGGGGGCGGCCGTCTACCAGTTCGCAGCGTCGAGGCCGGGCGAACCGACGGTCGTCTTCGTCGTCGACCGGAACGCGGACATCTGAGCCGGATGAAGGCGCTCCTGCGCGCAGCGGTGCTCGTGGTGCTCCTGCTCGGCGCCGGTGGCCTGCCGGCCGCGTCCACCCCCTCTGGGGAGCCGGATGTCGTCCGGGTCTTCACCCTCCGGCACCGGAAGGCGGAGGAGGCGTTCCTCGTCGTTCGCCCGCTCCTGACGACCCGGGGGTCTCTCGTCCTTCAGCCGGGGCTCAACGCCCTCACCGTTCGGGACGTGGCCGGGGCCGTCGAGCTCGCGGCCCGGGCCGTCGAGACGTTCGACGTTCCGCCGCGAGCATTCGCCGTTTCTGTCGCGCTCTACCGTGCGACGACGTCGTCCGCGAAACACACAGAGCCGACCCCGGTCGCCGAGCAGATGCGCGGCGTCGGGGCACGCCTGAAGAAACTCTTCAGCTTCACCGATTACACGCCGCTCGACGAGGTGGTCCTCCAGGGATTCGAGGGAGAGCGGCTCTCCTGGAACCTCGGAGGAAGTCACCGGATCGACTTCCTCCTCGAGGCGGAAACCGGCGACGACGTCGCCCGGCTGCGCAACCTCGTCCTCGTCCGGGTGAGGCGGGACGAGAAGGGGCGCGAGACCGTCCGGGACGTGGCGCGGACCTCGATCAACCTGAAGATGCGGGAGCCGTTCGTCCTCGGGGTCGGCCGCGAGGAGGGAGGGGCGGCCGCGCTCTTCCTCGTCCTGTCGGTCGCGCCCGCCGGGCCCGGTCCCGGAATCGGAGGGCTCCGCTGATGCCCGAGTTCGTCTGCCGCGTCGGGACCCCCGACGGACGGATGGTGACCCGGACGGTCGCGGCGGCGAGCGAGGAGGCCGTCCGCACGGAGCTGGAGAGGCAGGGGGTCCGGCTGTTCTCGGCGCGTCCCGCCCGCGGCGGGGGCATCACGCTCAAGCCCGCAGGAGTCTCTGCACGGCCTGTCTCCTTCCGGTCGCGGGGCCGCGTGAAGATCCACGAGTTCCTCGTCTTCAATCAGGAGCTCGTGGCGCTCCTGAAGGCGGGCCTGCCCGTCGTCGCGGGCCTCGACATCCTCCTCGAGCGCCAGAAGAATCCGCATTTCCAGAAGATCCTCGCGGACGTGAAGGAGCAGCTCGTCGCCGGGACGGCCCTGTCCGACGCTTTCCTGTCGCACGGCGACGCCTTCCCGCGCCTTTACGCCACCTCCCTCAAGGCGGGGGAGCGCTCGGGGGAGGTCGAGAAGGTCCTCCGCCGCTTCCTCGGCTACCAGAAGATCCTGGGGCAGGTGAAACGAAAGGTGACCGGAGCACTCGTCTACCCGGCCGTCCTCGTCAGCCTCTCCCTCGGTCTCATCGTCATCCTGATGACGTACGTCATCCCCCGGTTCACGGAGTTCTTCTCGGGCTTCGGGGGCGAGATGCCGGCCCTCACCGTTGCGGTCGTCGGGACGGCGACGTTCATGAAGAAGTACATCCTGGAGCTCCTCCTCGGGACCGCGACGGCCGGCTTCCTCTTCGATCGCTGGAGGAGGACCGACCGCGGGACTCGCTTCGTGCACGGCTTCATCCTCACCATCCCGATCATCGGCGTCGTCCTCCACGAGTTCTCGCTTTCCCAGTTCGCCCGCGCCCTGGCGACCCTCGTCGGAGCGGGGACGCCGCTCGTGACGGCCCTGGAGATCTCGACCGGCTCGGTCGGGAACCGGAAGGTCTCCGACGCCGTCGCCTCGGTCGTGCCGAAGGTGCGGCAGGGGGCCGAGCTCTGGAGGAGCCTCGAGGAGTCCGGTCAGTTCACCTCGCTCGCGGTCGAGATGATCAAGGTGGGCGAGGCGACGGGCGCCCTGGAGGACATGCTGACGAACGTCTCGGACTTCTACGACGAGGCGATCGAGTCCCGCCTCCAGACGATCATCAACCTGATCGAGCCGGTGATCCTGATCGTCATGGGGGGAGTCATCGCCACGATCCTGCTGTCCGTATACCTCCCGATGTTCACGATTCTCTCGAACATCAAGGGCTGAGGAGATGAGCCGAACCGTGCCTGACGCCCCGTCCATGCCCGACTTCCCGCGCGTCCTGGACGCCGCCTCCGAAGAGAGCCGCGCCCGGGAGGTCGCGAAGCGGCTGGGGATCCCCTTCGTCGACCTCTGGACCTTCCGGGTCGACCCGGTGCTCTTCAAGAGCGTGCCGCTCGAATGGATGCTCCGCTTCGAGTTCGTCCCGGAGAGCGAGGAGAACGGGGTCCTCACGATCGTGATGACCGACCCGACCGACGTTCCGAGGCGAGACGAGCTCGAAGCCCTCGTCAAGCGCCGCCTGCGGATGAAGGTCGGCTCGCGGGCCGCGATGCAGGAGATCCTGCAGAAGTCCGAGTCGACGCAGCGGGTCCTCGAGGAGGCGACCGAAGAGTTCCGGATGCAGGTCGT
>DIAY01000174.1:10925-11114 GCA_002414905.1 Holophagales bacterium UBA5066
GCGCCTCCGACATCCACATCGAGACGCAGGAGAACGTCGTCGTCATCAAGTACCGCATCGACGGCGTCCTCTACCCGGCCATGGAGCCGATCGACAAGAAGCACCACCAGACGATCATCAGCCGCATCAAGGTCATGTCCGAGCTCGACATCGCCGAGAAGCGGGTCCCGCAGGACGGGCGCTTCAAGA
>DIAY01000082.1 GCA_002414905.1 Holophagales bacterium UBA5066
GCAAAGCCGCCCTGAAACTGTCCGTCGGGCGTGTCGTCCAGGTGCAGCAGGGACTGATCGCGAATCTTCACGTCCTTATCCAGAGACTCCACGTACACATAGTAGGTTCCTGGTGCCGCCGGCGCCTGCGTCAGCTCGAGGCCGAGGTAGCCGGTGGCATCGGGGGACGGCGGATCACCATTACCGACGACTCCGGGGTTCATGGTCAGCTCCTCGATGACGCCGTTCGTGCTCTCCACGGGTCCAATAGGGCACACCCACTCCGGCGCCGCCGGGCTCCCCTCGTGATCGAACCTCGGGCACAGGTGCACCATGAAGCCGGCCGAGGCCTGGATGTTGCCGTTGACGTCGATGAGCTTCATTTTCAGTCGGGGCTTCGAGGAGACGTCGATCTTCGGATCGGGTGCCGGCACGACCGGCTTCGGTACCCATGCTCCTCCAGACCACTCCCACGGATGGTGCGGTGCCCGGAAGACCTCCTGAGTCGACGGCGCCTCCTTTCCCGTCAGTAGGACGAGCGCCATCCGCCGGTTCGCATCCAGGTTCCTCGGCGAAGCCCACGCGGGCCCCGGCCCGACCTTCGGAATCCCGCCATCGTGCGCGGTCGGCGAGACCGACATCGGGAAGGCCCCGTCGTCCATCCCGAATCTCGCTTCGTAGCCTCCGTAGCTCTTCAGGTGCGTCTGGGTTCCCCCTTGCAGGTCGATGAGGGTGCGCTTGTAGACCTCTCCTGCTCCCCATTCGGTGTCGGCCGGGTAGCCGACCCAGAGGTCCACGGAGGTAGCCCCCTGCGGCATCTGGTCGCTGCCGTCGGCCCACCACTTCATCTCGAGCGCGTAGGCCCGGAAGTCGGGCCCCGTCGTCTCCTGGTATGGGAGGTTCACGGAAAGGCGTGCTCCTCCGTGCACCGTCCGGGTGTCCCGGCAGCCCCACACCGTGTTGCCGTACTTGTCCACGAGGGTGTAGGCGTTGTAGTTCGTGACGTGGACGGCCCGCGCCCCGAGCGCCGGGTCGAAGTAGGTGTAGAAGCTGTTCCACCACTCCCACCGGTCGTCCTCGGGCGGCCCGTCCCAGTCCACGAGGCGCTGGGGCTTGCCGGGCTGCGGCCGCACGGCAAAGACCGTCTGGTCGAGCAGGGTGGCCTCCGGCGTGACGGCCTCGGTGGTGGCTTCGAGCACCTCGGCGACTCCCCAGACGGGCTTGACCTGGCCCGGATGGTCCGGGTCGGGCTCGACGCCGGGCAGGAGCGAGAGGGTGCCGAGCGTGTACTCGAAGGCGACCGGGTCCGTGCCGGGATTGCCCTGGGAGTCAGCTTCGTGCCAGACGACGTAGGCCTCCTTGCACCACTGCTGCGCGCCCGCGGGGCCGACGAGGAGCCGGCCCGACCGCGGCCCTCCCACCGCCAGTCTCACGAGGACGGGGTGCGGCGGCGGGTTGCCGTCGCGGTCCTTGACGTCGAGCATCAGCTTGACGTTCTTCTCGATCCGGTAGCCTTCGATCCCCTTCTCGCCGATGGGAACGCCCTCCGGAGACTTGCCGTCTGAGACGTCCTTGAGCGTCACCGTGTACGGCGTCTTGAGCTCCGGGGCCTGGACGCCGACGTGGCGGAAGGGCGTCGATACGGTACACGCGGGAGTGACGAGGGCTTCGGTGGCCGGGAGGGGCCGAGGCGCCGGAGCCGGCTCGTGGTCGGGCGCGGCCGCCGGCGAAGCGCCGAGGCTCTTCACTCCTTCGGGCCCGCTTCTCCACTCGGTCCTCAGGCGGGACGGCCGGGACGGCTCGAAAGTCTTGACGGGGCCGAGGTCGAGGGTGACGTTGCCGTCGGGGTCGACCTCGCGGATGACGTACGGGTGGTGCTCGAGGGGCTGGTAGCGCGGGAGCGTGGCGAGGGTGGTTTCGGCGAGGGCCTCGGCAACCGGGTCGGGTGAGGAAGCGGTGATGATGTCGAAGAGGTTGGTGCCGATGTCGACGATCCCTTGGGTCGTCGAACGGAGCCTCACCTGCGCCAGGCCGTCGACGGCCGTGAAGGTGTTTCGGCCTTCGGGCCACACGACGGTGCCCGCGCCAGGGTCCGGGTAGGACGCGGTGTACCTCACACCCGCCCCGGAGAGCAGGTACCCGCGCGGGTCCATGGCGGCCAGCGTGAGACGCACGTCGGTGCCGACCGGGGCCGTGGTGCCTCGGCCCGTGAACGGCACGATGCGCTGAGTGGAAGGAACGCTTCCCGGTGCCGTCATGGTGTACGTGATGCGGTAGTCGCCGTGGCCCCGGCTGGTGCTGGCGGCGATCAGCCACATCCCCGTCTGCGTCAGGGTCAGGTCGGTCACCTCTGCGTTGAGATCGGTGGCGCGAACGACGTCCTGGTGCCCTTCGTTCTCGTACACGAAGCCGTCGGGCGCGATGAGGGACACCTGTGGGTCGAGGCTGTCGGGGTGCTCCCACGGGAGCGAGGCGTCGGCCCGTTCGACGCGGACAGAGACCCGTGCCCCGGCGGCGGCGACGAGGTAGTAGAGGTTGAAGTCGTTCGTGGCACCCGACGTGTCGCCGTTCTCGACGAACGTGCCGGTGACGGTCTGACCGGAGGTAATCGGACGGGCCAGGCCGTGCTGCTCGGGAGCGAGGGCGGGGACGATCGGGGAGGGGTCGTCGAGAAGGAGCCAACGGGCCTCGGAAGAGAGGGTTCCGGCGGCACTCTTGGCGCGGACGGAGTAGTAGCCGGAAGAGAGGGAGGCCGGCACCGTGAACGACATCCCGCCCAGGCTGACCTCCGTCGCGTCCGAAGCATCGACGCCCGGGCAGGCCCCGGCCGGCTCGTCGCAGAGGGGCGCGTCTGGGGCCATCAGGGAGTAGACCGGGCCCGAGAGGCGAACCGTGTCGCTCGCCACGAAGTCGCGGCCGTAGACAATGACGTCTTCAACGCCTGCAACGACGCGACCGGGTGCGAGAGCGGAGAGCCGCCAGGTCTGGGGGTTGAGAGTGAAGGTCCTCGTGACCGTGGCCGGACCCGAAGAGGCGCTGAGGACGACTTCCGTGGGCGCGGCGACGGAAGAGGTCGGCACATCGAGGTCTTTCCTGTCAGCCCCTTCCGGGATGAGGACCGACGGGGGCAGGGTGACCATCGTCGACGCGCTCGAGAGCTGGACGAGGATGCCGCCCGCCGGCGCGTATCCGTCGAGCCTGACGCTCGCATGAATTGGGGAGCCGCCTTCGACGGTGACCCCGGGCCCAGAATTCCCATACAGTGAATCCAGGTAGGTCAACGTGGGCTGCCGGACGGTCAGGGTTACCTCCGCCACTTCCGCTCCCAGGGTCGCCCGGACAACACCGGTGGTCGTCGAGACCGTTGGCGTCGTCGTCACGGAGAACGTCTTCGCTAACTGCCCCTCCGGCACGGTGACCGAGGCGGGGACGGCGACGACTCCCGAAGAAGATGAGAGGGAGATAATCGTGCCACCTGCCGGTGCCGGACTGCCGGGAAGAGATACCTGGCACGAGACGGAATACCCTCCAGCGATCTCGGTAGGCGTGCAGGCGAGCCCGAGGCCGGACAGCGTTAGAAGGAGGTCCGCCGTTCGCTGCTCGGGGTTGCTCATCTGGTGGTCCGACAGCGTGGTCAGCCGGGCACGAATCGTGCCGGTCGTGGGTTGCGTGACGGGAGTCGTCGCGATCGGGAAGGTCGCGGTCGACGCTCCCGGCGCGATCGTCACGGTTGGGGGGACGGTGATGTTCGAAAGCGTGCTTTCGAGCGTGACGATCGTCTGTCCTGTTGGGTACGCGGGGCCCCAGAGCCGGACTGTGCCCGTCGCCTGGTTTCCCCCGACGACCGCCGCCGGCGACAGGGCAACGGAGGTAACGTCCGGTCGGAAGGCGACCAGAGACGCCTCGCCCCACCCCCCTGCCCAAGAAGCCCTCAGCGTGCCCCTTCTCGGGTGGTGGCCGTCAGTGAACACCAGACCTGTGACCGTTAGAGGGAAGTCGACAGTCCACTCTCCGGGCGGTACCGTCACGGAGGCCGGAACGGAGAAGAGGTCAGGGTCGGAGGAGGTCAGGGAAACGACAGCGCCATCGGCGGGAGCTCGCCCCGTTCGTAGGTTGACGGAACACCACGATGTTGTCGTCGGGTTCAGAGGGCCCGAACACCTGATCTCGAGGGTCTGGGGGACGACCTCGATGGAGGCACTTGTCCTCTGGCCTCCATAGAACAGAACGTACTCGACGTTCGTCGGCTCGGTGACTTTCGGCAGGTCGACGGGCCAAGCCAGGAAGTCACCCGACTGCATCGGAGGCAACGTTCTCTGCTCGATGGTATCCATTCCTGGAGACCGAACGGTCGCCTGAGTCAGAGAGACTTTTGCTCCGTACGCCCGGACGCCGTACATGACGACCTGCAGCTGGACCCTGGATTCGCTCAGTCCTGACGTTTTCTCAAACGCCGCGTGGTAGAGAGTGTTCCGAGGATAAGGGTCGAGGACGAAACAATCCAAGCCGGTGCCCATGCAGCTATCAGCAGAAAGGCCCGGCACGAAGTCCTCGGTCCACGTCTGGTATCCCGCCTTTGAGAATGTCATCCGATAGCGGAGTCGCGATTCCGGTACGTTGAGGTGGAATCGTCCCGCACCATCCGTCCTCACCGAGAGGTCGTAGCCCTCCAGAACTCCCTCGGCCCCATAGATGGGATTCCCTTGAGGATCAACCACGGTTCCGGAAGTCCCCCGCGGGCCTCCTCCTGGGCGTCGAGCGCGATGCGTCCCGATATCCAGAGTCTGCGACGCGGCCAACGGCAATGGCTCGGTCGTGAACGGCAGAAAACCGGGGGCCGCGAACTGGACCGTCGCCGATCCCGGCTCGGAGTGGAGCCGAAACGTTCCGTCAATTCCGGTGAGGTACTGCCCGGGACCGGGCAGGTGAGTAGCCGTCGCCCCTAAGACGGGACCTTCAACGTCGTAGTCCGTTGAGTCGACGATCCTGCCGACGATCGTTGCGGCATTGGCGGGCAACGCCCGGAATGACGCGGTGAGGGATTCGCCGTCGACCGTCGCCGTGACGACCGCGTCAGCTGCCGCGGCCGTCTCCTGGGGGGTCAGGGTGAAGCTCACGGACGAGACTCCAGCCGGAATCTCGACCGAGGCGGGGACCGAGGCCTTCGAGGGATCAGACGACTGGAGAAGGACCTGAATCCCGCCGGCGGGGGCCGGCGCATCCACGCTGACGAGACCCGTGACTTGGGCTCCCGCAGGGGCCTCGGTGGGGTTCAGCGAGAACGACGCGAGCGACGACTCGGGCACCGTGACGTCGACGGTTGCGGTCGCCCCCAGAACGGCGAACGAGAGACGCGCGACTCCGGAGAGGGCCGTCGCGGGAACTGGCAGATCCACGTACCAGGCCCAGGTGTCATTCGACCACGTGAAGGGGACTATTGCCGGGACGTTGAAGACCGCGGGCTGATCCGAGGACGCTGGCGCGTCAAGGCTCCAGATGCCGATGCACGAGTAATCGCCGGATAGTCCCAGCCTGAATCTAACGGTGCTCCCGCGGGGCGCGGTCGACGGGGTGGCGCTCACGGAGACCGTTCCAGGCTGAATCGCCATCGTGTGTGTGACCTGGGACGGTCCCAGAAGCGCCGTGAGGCCGAGCTGGAGCGGCTCGAGCGTCCAGTTGGCCCTAGTGATCACATCCAGGGTCGCCTTTCCCTCCGCGAGGCTGAGGTTGTAGGTGGGCGGAGAAGAGCCTGGAACGGGGGACCCTGCAATGGGACGGCCGTTCACCATCTGAATCTGTATCGCCGCCCCGCCTGTTGGCGCCGTGGCGTTCGTCGTGATCCTCATCGTCTCCCGCGAGCACGCCCCGACGCTCGTATGGCCGCTGATCGGCACGACGCTGATGACCTTCAGAGGCTCGAGGAGCACGGTCACCGTTCGGGTCTCGCCGAGCGCGGTCACCGTGAACTCGACCTGGGTGTCGGAGGCCACCTCGGTTCTGGTGACCGGAACGAGGAGGTAGCTCACGTTCGCCGGGACCTGCGCCGTCGCCGGAACCGACGCTACGGCCGGGTTCGAGGACGCGAGGCTCAGGTCTACGACCCGGCCAGTAGGCACGGGCGCGGCCAGGACCACCTGGAGATGAACCGGAGCTCGTGGAACCGCCACGGACGACGAGACGCGAAGGTCGGAGAGGGCGACGTTCGTGAGGCTCGCCTGTTTCGTCACCCCGTGCTGAGACGCCGAGACCGTCGTCCAGCCGCCGGGTCCGCTGGCGGCGACCTGGGCCAGGAAGGTCGTGGAGAGCTGGCCCGTCGGAACGACGACCGAGGCGGGAACGGAGGTGACTCCGGGCTGGGACGAGATCAGGTCGACGGGATAGCCGCCGACGGGAGCCGCGGCGGTGAGAGTCAGGGTTCCGGTTACGGACTCGCCCGGGAACCCGCCCGAGGCTGCGAACGAGAGCGCGGAGATGCGGGCCGTGGGCAGGACGGCGACCGTAGCCGTCTTCTGAGTCGACGCGTCCGAGGCCGTGATCGTGACGGTCGCGTCCGGAGCGCTGGCAGGTGCGGTCGCGATGACCGTCGCGCTAGTGGCTCCCTCCACGACCGTCGCCGTCGCCGGGACGACGAGGGCTTCCGGGACCGAAGACGTCAGGGAAACGGTCTTCCCGCCAGACGGCGCTGCGGAGACCAACCTGATGAGCACGGAGGTCGAGCCGCTCGCGGTCACAGCCGTCGGGGAGGCCGACACGGAGACGAGGGCGGCCGGAAGCGCCACCGCGAGAGCGGCAGTGCGGATAGTGCTTCCAACCGTTGCGGTGAGGGTGATCTCGACCGGACCCGTCGAAACCGGGACGTTGACCGTCGATTCGGCCGTCGTCGCCCCCGCGGCCACCGTCACCGAGGCGGGGAGCGAGACGAGGCCCGCTGGAGAAGCAGCGAGCGCGACTATGGCGCCGCCAACGGGTGCCGGAGCCGCCAGGGAGACGGTGAGCTGCGCCGCCGAACCGGACAAGACGGTCGAGGGGGTGACGACTAGGCTCGCGACTTCCGGCGCCGGCGCCGGAACGATCGTCAGGCTCGCCGTGGCCGTCGCGGCTCCGGCGTTGGCCGAAATGGTGACCGGGGTGTCGGAGGCTACGGCGCCTGTCGTCACGCTGAACGAGGCCGTGGTCCCGCTCACCGGGACCGTGACGACCGCCGGCACGGACGCCACGCCCGTATTCGACGAAGTGAGCGTCACCGCGGTTCCACCGGCCCAGGCGGGCACGGCTATCGTGACGGTTCCGCCGACGGAGAGGCCGCCGATGGTGCTGGGGGTACCGACCGTGAGGCTCGTGACGTCGACGACGGGGTCGACCCGCAAGCTCGTCCAGGCGGAGAAGCCGCGGTCGGTGACGGTGATCGTGACGGGAGTCCCCGTCGTCACAGAGCCCGTGGCGACGGGGAACGTAGCGCTCCTGGCTCCCTCCGGAACGACGACGGACGCCGGAACCGACGCGAGCCCGGAGTCCGAGCTGGAGATGAGGACCGTGCGCCCGCCCGTGGGGGCCGCGTCGCTCAGGAAGACGGAGGCGGTGACCGTGCCGCCCGCGGGAGTGGAGGTCGAAGGAAGCGTCAGGAGCGGCAGGGGCCGTCCCACGCTGACGCCGTCCACATGGAGGCGGAAACCTGAGCCCCAGGTGTCGCCGTGGAGCTCAATCGCCGTGACGTCCGAGGCATCAGGAGTGCCGGTCTGCGTTCTCGTCCACGGAAAGGCCCCCTCGAGCGGAATCTCGTAGAACCGCCACCCCGGGGTGTTGACGAGGACGTCACCCGGCTCGTATCGGACAGAACCCAATGGGCTTCGAAGAACGAGGATGGGCTGGTTTCCCTGGAAGGCCTGCGCGTTCTCAGGCCGAATCCAGACCATTACGTTCCGAACGTCGGAGAGGTCCCAGTGGGTCTGCCCAGGCCCCGGCTTCGGAAAGACGAGGCCGGTGTCGAAACCGCTCGCGGTGTCGAAGAGGAGTGCCGACGCACCGCTTCGCACGTCGCTTCCGTCGTCGACGACGGAGGTGGCCAGGTTGTCTGAGGCGAAGGTGCCCCAGAGCGCGGCAGTTCCCTCGGCGAGGTCCTCGGGGAGGTCGGAGATGAAGGCGACGCCGTCGTAGAAGACGGTAAGCCCCATGCCCCACGTGTCCTGATGGATCTCGAACGAGGTGATGTCGCCGGGCGAGACAACGCCCTCGGTCGTGCGGATCCAGTCGCTCGTGTCTCCGAGAGGCACGCGGTGGAACCTCCAGTCACCGTTGACCGTCTGGAGGGCGGGAGGCTGAAGGCGTATCGAGCCAGTCGGGCCCCTGAGAACGACGACCGGCTGCTCACCCTGGTAGGCCTCGGTACCATCGCCGAACGACCAGAACGTGAGGAAGCGGGCGCCGCTCAGGTCCCAGTGCGCGCCGCCCGGTACCACGTAACGGACGCCGCAGTCGAAGCCGCTGTCCGTCATGAAGCGCAGGGAGGAGGAGCCGACCTTTACGCGGGTGGTGTCCACGCTGACGCTCGCGCCGTAGGGCGGGTCAGCGAATCCTTCCCAGCCGGAAAGGCCGCCGTCCGCGAGATCGATCGCGAGCGGAGGCGTGAACCTCGGGTTCACGGTCAGGGTCGCCGTCTTCGTCGTGCCGGCCGCGGACGCGGAGATCGTCACGACGGTGTCGGCCTCGACCTGGGAGGCGACGGCTTCGAAGAACATGGTCGACTCGCCCTCGGCGAACAGGAGCGAGGCAGGAACCGATACCACCGTGCTGCTGCTCGAGAGGCTCACGGACGCGCCGCCAGCGGGAGCCGGGGGATCGATCGTCACGGTTCCCATCGCGACGCTGTCCCCACCCACCGACGCGGGCGTTACGGTGAGGCCCGTGGGACGCGAGGGAACTCCAATGGTGACGTTTCGCTCGACCGTGAAGCCCGCTCCGGTCCGGGATACGGCCTCGAGGCCCAGGGTAAGTGGTCCGTTCGGGAAATCGCCCTCGATCGTGATCACGGCGCCCAGACCGTCGGCCGAGTAGGCAGGCGTCACGCTCGTCACGTTTCCGGCCGATGGCCACGCCCACGCCCAGAGCAGCTGGTCGCCCGGGCGGGCCGGTGTGAAGTCGATCTCGACCAGGATCGAAGACGCCGTCAGCAACGCCCCCTCGCCCGGGGCCGTGAGAGTCACGTTCCCACCCGGCATATCCGGCCAGAGCCAGGCGCCGTAGAAGTTGCCGTTCTCCGAGTGATCGGTCGCCGTGAAGGCCCACGGCTCGGTCGGAAGGAACCCCGGAGCCTCGACGGTGACTGAGTAGTCGCCTTCCGGACCGGAGTGGGTGCTGAAAAGCCCGTTCACGTCGGTCGTCACCACAGCGACGCTGTCGCCGTTCACGAACGTGGCCGTCGCACCCGCGATCGGCTCATACGAGTATCGGTTCATCACGATCCCGGCCGCCGCCCATCGGGGCGATCCCTCGGGAACGACGGGCTCCCCCGGGCAGCTCATGGTCAGGCTCCCCCCCGCGGGGAGGAGCGCCGGTCCCGTGCACCCCCAGACGAGGCCTGCGGGAACACCCGTGACCGTCCTGATTCCGGATTCGGCGACTGGGGCGTGCCAGAGGCCCGAAGGCGTACGGAACCAGAGGTCACCCCGGAACGGGCTGCGCGAGACCGGGTCGAACGCCCGGAGAACGATCGTCCCCGTCGCGTCCGCCGGAGGCAGCACGAAGTCGTGCGCGACGTGGTACGGCCGGCTCCCGGCCGACGCTCTGAGAAACCGCGAGGGGGTGCGGCGGTAGCCAGGCTTCTGCGCCTCGAGGAGATACCCGTTCGCCGCCGGCACGGTCAGTGTGTAGCTTCCGTCGGGTTCCGACGTCGTGCCGAGGCCGGGCACTCCGATGATCGAGACGCCGGCTCCGCCGATAGGGTTCCCCGCGGTGTCCCTGACCACGCCCTCGATCTCGCCGGGCCGATCTTCTTCCCGGACGGGCGAGACGCCGACGTTCGCTTCCGCCGGCCAGCCCGCGTCGACGCTCAGCTCTTCGGTAGCCCCGGGGTGAAAGCCTTCCTTGTAGATCACGAGGTAGGTGAACCCCGGTTCCAGTCCCGTCAGCTCGTAGTGCCCGCTCGCGTCGGTCGTGGCCGTGTGAAGGCCGATCGCGTCGGTCACGAGCGCGCCGTCGAGCGGCTGGTTCCCGTTGCCCTCGTCGAGGATCGTCCCCGAGATCGTGCCCGGGCTCGGCAGGAGCGAGAGCGGCGGCACCACCACCGTCTCTCCGTTCGCCACGATGACGGCGTCACTCGTGACATTCGAGAAGCCCTCGTAGCTCGCCTCCACCACGTGGGTCCCCTCGGGGATGTCGGTGAGCTGGTACTGGCCGTTCCCGTCCGTCCAGGTTTCCCTGGAGGGGTCCGACGCGAGGAAGACCCAGGCCGAGGGAAGCGTAAATCCCGTCGAGGCGTCCTTAACCGTGCCCGTCAGAGTGCCGATCGCCCGGTTCACGAAGACGTCGGCCCCGTACGTCTCAGTGTCCAGCGTCGCGCTGATGGTTGCGAGTCCATCCTCGGCGACCGCAACCCCTTCGATCTGGAAGGTCCCGATCGAGGCGCCCGGGTCGATCACCATGGTTGACGGCACCGTCGCGACGTTCGAATCGCTCGACTCGAGGCTGACCGTGGCGCCGGAGGGACCCGCCGGACCGTCGAGGGTCAGCGTTCCCGTCGTGGTCGTTCCGCCCGGAATGGTCTCCGGAGAGATGGTCAGTCCGGTCAGAACCGCGGGCTCGACGGTCAGCGTGGCGGTCTTCGACACCCCGGAGGAGTTCCCTGTGATCGTCACCGATTCCGGCGATCCGACCCCAGCCGTCGTCAGTGTGAAGCCCGCCGTCGTCTGCCCCTGCGAGACCGTGACGTTCGCCGGAACCGTAGCGGCGGCCGTGTCGCTGCTCGTGAGGCTCACGACGACCCCGCCCGACGCCGCCGAATCGCTGAGGGTGACCGTCCCGGCCACCGTTTGGCCGCCTCGGATGCTCGACGCCGCCAGATCGACCGCCTGCAGCGACGCGGACGGCTGAAGCGTCGCCGTCGCCGTCTTCGAGACGCCACTCCAGGTCGCGGTGATCGTGGCGGTCCCCCCCGCCGGGAGAGTCGTGCCCGTCACCGTGAATGCGGCTGTCACCTGGCCCGCCGCTATCAGCTTGCTCCCCGGAACCGTCGCCACGTTCGTCTTGTTCGACGAGAGGGTGACCGTGGCCCCCGAGGGCCCAGCAGGCCCCGTGAGAGTGAGGGTTCCGGTTGCCGTCCCGCCGCCGGGAATCGTCACTGGGGAGATCGCGAGAGTCGACAGCGCGGGCTTCGAGACAGTGAGCGACGCCGTCTTCGCGACTCCGCCCGCCGTCGCGGTAAGCGTGACCGTTGCGTTCGCGTCGACGCCGAGCGTCGTGACGGGCGCCGTGGCGACCTTCGCTCCCGCAAGGACCGTCGCGGTGGCGGGAAGAGAGGCCGCCTGAGTATTGGAGCTCGCCAGGGTGACGGCAGTTCCTCCCGTCGGGGCATTTCCCGTGAGCGTGACGGTGAGAGTCGCACCCGTTCCGCCCTTCACGCTCGTCGGCGAGACGCTCGCGGCGCTCATCGCCGGAGCGTTCACGGTCAGCGTCCTCGTCTTCGTGATGCCGCTGAGGACTCCGGAGATCACGACGGTCGTGTTCGAGGCCTGTGGCACCGTGGAGACGGTGAAGGTCTTCGTCTTCGTCCCCGAGGCCACCGTGACCGAGGCGGGAACGGTCGCCACGCCGGTGTTGGCGCTGGAAAGTGCGACGACATTGCCACCGGAGGGCGCGTTGGCGCTGAGCGTGACAGTGCCGGTGGAGGTCGCACCTCCGGTGACGCTTGTCGGGCTGAGCGTCACCGACGAGAGGCTCTGTGCCGCCGCGGGAAGGGCGAGACTCAGCGAGAGAACTGCAAAGAGACAGGGCCCCGGCGAGCGACGGTTGTTCTTCAAGCGAATTTCCTCTCCCCGTCGACCGCCGAAATTCCGCCGGAGTAGACGGACGGAGTGAGACTCCGGCGGGAGCGTCGAGGTGGCTGCATTGGGGTACGCCCGGCAGAGTGCGGGCTCCTCCGTTCTCGCGTCCATCGCAAATTGCCGATCGTCGCCGAATTGATCTATCGGCATCAGCCGGTCTTGTGGAGAGACGGGTGCGCTCACCCTTCTGACGAGGTCACCGCGCTCCAGATCCGCCTTCCATGCGACTCCAGAGCGAATCGCCAGGTCGACGCACGGGCGCTTCCGAAGGGGACCGCGATAGACCGATTATGAAGGACATACATCATTTTTTGGGGGGCCGGTAAAGTCAGACCCCCCCAGACCCCTCAATAGTTCTAATGGGCTTCTGTTGCTTTTCTAGACTGAAGATCAGGTCTCGGCCTGTCCGCCTGACACGAAACCCATACCGAACGTTCGGAATGGACGCAGGCGGTCTCGTCTCGACGAACCCTCGCCCCCGCCATCGGAGCAGCCCAGCCCCGCGATTCCTCCCCTCCCGTACCATTCCCCCGGAGGTCCCGATGCGACTTCGCTCCCTGCTCGCCGTTCCGCTCCTCGCGGCGTTCGCCATCTCCGCCGCCGAACCACCCTCGAAGCACCCGCTGACCGTCGACGACATCTGGGCCTCCGTGCGCGTCGGGCGGCCCGCGGTCTCGCCCGACGGGAAGACGATCGTCTACCCGCGAACGACGTGGGAGGCGGAGAAGAACCGGAACCTCACCGACCTGTGGCTCCAGCCGCTCGCGGGCGGGCCGGGACGCCGGCTGACCTCACACGAGGCGGGAGAGTCGTCCCCGGCGTTCTCTCCCGACGGGGGGCGACTGGCGTTCGTGAGCAAGCGCGACGAGGACAAGGAGGCGCAGCTCTATGTGATGCGGCTCGACGGGGGTGAGGCGGAGCGGTGGACCCGGATGCCGATGGCGGTCCAGTCGCCGAAGTGGACGGCGAACGGGAAACGGATCGTCTTCGTGTCGTCGGTCTTCGGCGGGAGCCTCGAGACGACGAAGGAGGAGCTGGCGCGACGGGAGAAGGAAGAGAAGACGCGGGTGAAGGCGACGGTCTCCGAGAATCGCCTCGTCCGCTACTGGGACCACTGGCTCGATACGGACCAGTGGCCGCACCTCTTCGCCCTCGACGTCGAGACGCGCACCGTGACCGACCTCACGCCCGGGATGAAGCGGCTTGGCAAGCTCGACGACGGCGGACTGGATTTCGACGTCGCGCGCGACGGCTCGGTCGTCTTCGCCGCGAACTCCACCGAGCCGCCGTACCGGACGACGAACACCGACCTCTTCCTCGTCCCGGCCGCTGGCGGCGCGCCGAGGAACCTTACGGCCGACAACCCGGCCGAGGACGGCAGCCCGGTCTTCTCACCCGACGGAAAGACGATCGCCTACGGCCGCGAGGCCAAGGCGGACGGCTGGCCCGACCGGACCCGCCTCGCCCTCCTCGACCTCGCGACCGGGAAGACGCGGATCCTCACCGAGGAGTGGGATTCCGTTCCAGACGACTGGAGCTTCACTCCCGACGGAAAGACGCTCGTCTGCCGTTCCGAGGTCCGCGCACGGACGAACGTCTACGCGCTGCCGGTCGCGGGCGGGGCGCCGCGCCTCGTCTGGAAGGGAGGCCGCGCCACGAGTCTCGCCGTGGCCGGGGCCACGGACCTCGTCTTCGGGCAGACGAGCTTCCGCCGCCCGGCGGAGCTGGCGACGGTGAAGCTCGACGGCACGGCGCTGCGCACACTGACGACCTGGAACGACGCGCTGATGGCCGGGATCGCGTTCGGCGAAGAGCGCGAGGTCGTCTTCAAGGGGGCGGGCGGCGAAGACGTGCAGATGTGGGTCATCCATCCGCCGGGGTTCGAGAAGGGGAAGAAGTACCCGCTCGTCCACGTGATCCACGGCGGTCCCATCGGGACGTCGGGCGACGAGTTCCACCCGCGCTGGAACGCCCACGCGTTCGCCGCGCCCGGTTACGTCGTGGCGATGGTGAACTTCCACGGCTCGTCGAGCTTCGGGCAGGCGTTCGTCGAGTCGATCCTCGGCGCGCCGGGCGACAAGCCGTTCCAGGACGTGATGGCCGCGACGGACTTCCTGATCGCCGAAGGGTCGGTGGACCCGAAGCGCCTGGCGGCGACGGGCGGGTCGTACGGCGGGTACCTCGTGAACTGGATCGCGGGCCAGACGGACCGGTTCGCGGCGCTCGTGAGCCACGCGGGGATCTACAGCCTCCTCGGTCAGTTCGGGTCGGACGTCGCGTACGGCCGGCAGCACTCGTACGGCGGATACCCGTTCACGGCCCTCGACAACGTCGAGCGCTGGACCCCGAACCGCCACGCGGCGAACCTGAAGACGCCGATGCTCGTCGTCCACGGGGAGAAGGACTTCCGCGTGCCGATCACGCAGGGGCTCGAGCTCTACGGTGTTCTGACGGCCAAGGAAGTCCCCGCGCGCCTGGTCGCCTATCCCGACGAGAACCACTGGGTCCTCAAGGGGACGAACGCGAAGCACTGGTACGGTGAGGTGCTCGGGTGGCTCGCGAGGTGGCTGAAGTAGTTCTAGGAGATCCGCTCGATCCCAGGCACCCCGTCGAACCCGCCGTCGAAGCTCAGTATCCGCTTCACGTGCCTCCGCGCCATGACGGCCACGTGAAGGCCGTCGCGGGCCGAGAGTCGTGGTCGCCCCGCCAGGACCTCGGCGGCCTTTTCGACGTCCGCCCGCTCGATCGGAAAGACCTCGTCGACGACCCCGAGGAGGGCGTCGAGAGCGGGGCGGATGGCGTCGCGCCGCTCGATCGCGACGTAGCGATGGAGAATCTCCTGCAGGACCTCGGCGCTCGTGACGAGGCGCTCGCTGCGCGAGATGGCCTCTTCGAGGCGAGCCCGCGCCACCGCCTTCAGCGGGTGAGCGGCGCCGACGAGGTACATCGGGACGTTCGAGTCGACGAAGATCACGCGGGGCCCCGGTAGCCCGACTCGATCTCCTCGAGCATCCGCTCGATGTCCGTCACCGGGAAGGCGTGGTCGGAGGCGGCCCGGACGACGTCCAGCTTCGTGCGGGCGGCCGTTCCCGGCTCGGACCGCCGCCCGTCGCGAAGGGCGGCACGTACCCATTCGGAGACGGTCATGCCGCGGCGGCGGGCCACCCGCCGGATCTCCTTCAGCTCGGATTCTTCGAGGAGGACCTGGAGCCGCGTACTCATGTCATGAGTATAGATTGCTCCTGATACGAGTGGTATAGCAGCGTGTGCCCCTCACGCCCTCCCGGTAACCCGGTAGAACGCGAGGCCGAGAAGCTCCCACAGCGCCGCGTGCGTCTTCTCGAGCGCTTCGGGAGCCGGGACCCAGTCGATCGCCACGCGTGCCCCTGGTACGAGCACCCTCGCATCGCAGGGCGACGGAATCGCGTCGAGCCCCTCGGCCCGAAACGAAGCGAGGGCACGCCGCATGTGAAGCGAGGAGGTGACGAGGAGGACCCGCCTCACCCCGCGAGCGCGGAGGGCCTTCACGGTCTCCACCGCGTTCTCGGAGGTCGTCCGGGCCTTGCCTTCCTCGAGGATCGCCTCGCGCGGGACGCCCCACTCGACGAGGAGGTCGGCCATCTCGGCTGCCTCGCTTCGCGGTACGACGGACCATGGAAGCCGCCCTCCGCTCGGGACGACGAGCGGCGCCTTCCGCGCCCGAAAGAGGCGCGCGGCATGGAGAATGCGGTCGGAGGCGTCGACGAGCTCGGGGCCTCGCCGCGGAGGCGCCCCCGTCGCGAGGCTCCCACCCAGGACGACGATCGCATCGGCCGTGGGAGCTTCGGCCGGGTCGGCGGGCGGGTACTCGCGCTCGAGCGATGAGACGAGGGCGTTTCCGACCACCGGCAGGGACGCGGTGACGAGAATCCCGAGCGCGAGGAGGCCGAATCCGGACGCAAGAAGACCCCGGCGCCGTCTCGCCATGACGAGCGCGACGAGGCCGAGGAGGATCGAGAGGTTCAGCGGAAGGACGAGCGAACCTGCGATCTTCGAGGCGAGGAGCACGTCGGGATGATCGCAGGGACGGGCGGTCTGGCTACTTCGGCACGACGACGAGCCGCCCGGCGAAGGTCAGCTCGAGGACGAGCGCGGCCCTGCCACCGTCCCAGCTCGAGTCGACGGTCCAGCGCAGGGGCTGTTCTTTCCGGAGCCGGAAGGTCTCTGCCCGGCGCGCCACGAGCGAAGGGCCCGAGGCCGGCGTCGCCGGGGTTCGTGTCACACCCGCGTAGACGGCGAGAAGAAGGTCGTCCTCCTCGTCCCGAAACTCGAGGGGAAGCCCGCAGATCTCGGCCTCCTGGGCGAAGCCGCCCGGTGCGCCCGATTCGAATCCGCTCTTCGTGCTGAAGCCCTCATCAGAGCGGAATGCGATCCGCGGCTCCGAGAGGACGCTCTCTTCGGTCTCCGTGAGCTCGAGGAGTCGAAACGTGACGACGAGAGGCGCACCCTTCGGAATTCGCGCCGGTTCGATCATCGTCGCGCCGGGCAAGGGAGCGCCCGCCTCGACGAGCAGCTTGCCCTCGCATCCGGGCAGGAGGAGCCGTGTCCCATCGGCCGCCGTCTCGCCGAGAATCCGTCCCCTCGCTCGCGCGCCAGGCTTCTCGCTCGTGGCGAGCGCGATGCCCTTGATCGGCCCGCCATAGTGTCCGAGCCGCCCGATCGTGACGAGCTCGGCGCAGCCGGGCACCTCGACGCGCCCTACGAATTCCGGCACATGGATCGTGACGGGCGGCTCTCCCGCGCCGTCCCGCCAGAAGCGGAGGGCCTCGCCGAGCCTGGCGTCTGCGAC
>DIAY01000035.1:0-7060 GCA_002414905.1 Holophagales bacterium UBA5066
GATCATCGGCTTGTCGTAGACCGGGACGAGCTGCTTGCTGACGCCGCGGGTGACGGGGTGGAGGCGGGTGCCGGAGCCGCCGGCCAGGATGATTCCCTTCAATGTGACTCCTCAATCCCGATCTTAGAGCTTCAGGACCGTTTCGGGCGCCATCCGGCCCGTCGCGGCGCCCCGAACCGGGCTACGATTCACCCATGCTCCGTCGCTTGCGCACCCCGCTCCTCCTCGTCGCGGCGCTCGCCTTCGCCCTCCCGGGCACGGCCGCCGAGACCCACCCCTTCTCCATCCACGACATGCTCGCCATGGACCGGATCTCCGACGCCCAGGTCTCCCCCGACGGGACGCAGGCCGCGTTCGTCCTCCGGACGACCGACCTCGCCGCGAACCGCGGGCGCACCGATCTCTGGCTCCTCGACCTGAGGACCAAGGCGATTCGCCGCCTGACGACGCACGAGGCGGGCGACACGAACCCCCGCTGGGCGGCCGACGGGAAGAGCCTCTACTTCCTGTCGAGTCGCGGCGGCTCCCAGCAGGTCTGGAACCTCCCGCTCGCCGGCGGAGAGGCGGAGAAGCTGACATCCGAGCCGCTCGACGTCGACAACCTCGAGGTCGCGCCCGGCGGCAGGCTCCTCGTCCTCTCGATGGATGTCTTTCCCGGGAAGAGCCCCGCCGAGACGAAGAAGGCGCTCGAGACGAAGGAGGCGGTGAAGTCGAGCGGGATGCTCTTCGACCATCTCTTCGTCCGCCACTGGGACACCTGGAGCGACGGCCGCCGCAACCACGTCTTCGTCCTGCCTCTCGGCGCGGACGGCAAGGCCGCGGGTCCCGCGAAGGACCTGATGCCCCGGATGGACGCCGACGCCCCGACGAAGCCGTTCGGCGGACTCGACGAGATCGCCGTCACCGGCGACGCGAAGAAGCTCGTCTTCACCTGCAAGGACGTCGGCCGTGAGGAAGCCTGGTCGACGAACTACGACCTCTGGGAGGTCCCGACCGACGGCTCGGCCGCCCCGAAGCGGATCACGACGAACCCCGCCTGGGACACCACTCCCCGCTTCTCCCCCGACGGGAAGACCCTTGCGTACCTCGCGATGACCCGCCCCGGCTACGAGGCCGACCGGTACGAGATCGTCCTGCGAGACCTCGCGACCGGCAAGGACCGTACGTTCACGCTCCGCGCCGGAACAGGGAAGAACGACGACCGCTCGCCGGCCGGAATCACCTGGTCCGCTGACGGCAAGTCGCTCTACGCGGCAGCCGACCACCTCGGCCAGAAGGCTCTCTTTGCGATCGACGCCGCCAGCGGCAAGGCGAAGATCCTCCTCTCCGACGGGACTGCCGATGGCCCTGCTCCGCTCGGAAAGGACCGGATCCTCTTCACCCGCCATTCCCTGCTCGGGCCGACCGAGATCTACGCGATGCCCGTCGCGGGCGGCGCGTTCGAGAAGCTGACCTCGATCAACGACGCGAAGGTCGCCGCGGCCCGCTTCGGCAAGCCCGAGCAGTTCACGTTCACCGGCGCCAAGGGCGACACCGTCTACGGCTACCTCGTCCACCCCGTCGACTTCGACCCGGCGAAGAAGTACCCCGTCGCCTTCCTCATCCACGGCGGCCCGCAGGGCTCGTTCGGCAACGACTTCCACTACCGCTGGAACCCGCAGGCCTATGCCGGGGCCGGCTACGCGGCGGTCCTGATCGACTTCCACGCCTCTACCGGCTACGGCCAGACCTTCACCGACGCCGTCAACGGCGACTGGGGTGGCGCGCCTTACGAAGACCTGATGAAGGGGCTCGACGCCGCTCTCGTGAAGTACCCCTTCCTCGACAAGGACCGCGTCGGGGCCCTCGGCGCCTCGTACGGCGGCTACATGATCAACTGGATCAACGGGCAGACGGACCGCTTCAAGTGCCTCGTCGTGCACGATGGGAACATCGACGAACGGATGGCCTACTACGACACCGAGGAGCTCTGGTTCCCCGAGTGGGAGAACGGCGGCACGCCCTGGACCGCGAAGCAGTTCGGGCACCACAACCCGATCGACTACGTGAAGAACTGGAAGACCCCGACGCTCGTCATCCACGGGCAGAAGGACTACCGCGTCGTCTACGCTCAGGGGATCTCGGCCTTCACCGCCCTCCAGCGCCGCGGCGTTCCCAGCAAGCTCCTCATCTTCCCCGACGAGAACCACTGGGTCTTGAAGCCCGCGAACTCCCTCCAGTGGCACGACACGGTGCTCGGCTGGCTCGGGGAGTGGCTGAAGAAGTAGCCGGCCGCGGCTCCCCGCACGGGCGGACTCATCCACCATGGCAGCAGGCGCCCGGCGAAAGCCGGGCGCTTTCGTTGCGGCAGGGCCCCGGTCCGGCCTGCCGGACCGGTCGTCGTCTCGAGGAGACGTTCCCGGTCGGCACCAATCTTGAATCAGGTCGCGACAAGTCCGCTATTGACGCAAACATCATCCGGGCTGTGGCCAACAGGAGAACAAATATGAGTCGACCCGCGAAGAGCGTCCGCCTGACCGTCCCCTTCGTCGCGATCCTCGTCCTGGCCCTTGCCGGCGCCGCTTCCTTTCCGGCACCTGCCCATGACGACGGCTTCACGGGCCGGACCGCGACAAACAGCGGCGGATGCGGAGGCTGCCACAGCACGCTCTCCGGCACGGCGACCGTAGCCCTCTCCGGACCCGCATCGCTCGCTCCCGGCGCAACCGGCACCTACAGCTGCGTCGTGACTCACACCCCGGCGTTCAGCGGCACGAACAACGCGGGTATCGATATCGCCGTGAAGACCGCTCCGAACGGCTCCGCCGACGCGGGAACTCTCTCTGTGTCGGGGACCAACCTGATGAAGTCGGGTCTCGAGCTCACGCACTCCTCGCCGAAGGCGATGAGCGGCTCTCCCTCGACGACGTCGTTCGCATTCACCTGGACGGCGCCGGCAACGGCGGGCACGTACACGATGCAGGCGATCGGCCTGGTCACGAACGGCAGCAAGCCCGGCGTCTGGGGCTGGGCCGCCCCTCTC
This sequence comes from Holophagales bacterium UBA5066, assembly GCA_002414905.1. Lineage (GTDB taxonomy): Bacteria > Acidobacteriota > Thermoanaerobaculia > UBA5066 > UBA5066 > UBA5066. The sequence continues at coordinate 3,023 of DIAY01000035.1, forward strand.
AGCATCCTCGTCGCGCCCGCTACTCCGGCCTGGGCAGGCATCTGGCTCCTCCCCTCCTCCGCCCGCACGCCTGGCGTCAATGCCTTCTGGACGACCGACCTCGTCGTCATGAACCTCGGTACCGGGACCGCGACCGTCAACCTCAAGTTCCTCGGACACTCCGGAACCGGCGTGGCCGGGCCCGAGCAGACCTACACGATTCCAGCGCGTGCGACGTGGACGTTCCCCGATGTCCTGGCGAGCGTCTTCACCCTCGACGACGACTGGGGCCCGATCCTGGTGAGGTCCGACGTCGCGACGCTTTCCGTGCAGGCCCAGACGTGGACGCCGTCTTCGGGCGGAGGAACCTACGGGCAAAGCGTCCCGGGCTTCAGCGTGGCCGAGGCCATCGGTACGACGCCGAAGGCGATCGCCGGCGTCCGGCAGGATTCGACGTTCCGTACGAACCTCGTCCTGGCGAACCTGAAGGACTCGAGCGCGACGGTGAACGTGACCCTCCTCCTTCCGGACGGCACGACCGCGACGACCCGGACCGTCGAGCTCGGCCCCTGGGGCTTCTCGCAGCTCGGCGTCGAGCGTGACCTCGGCGTCGCGAGCATCGCCGGCGGCACCTTCCTCGTCAGCTCGTCAACGGCGAACGCCCAGATCGCCGCCTATGCGTCCGTCATCGACGCAACGACGTCCGACCCGAGGTCGATCCTCGCCCGGTGACCCGCGGGGCGGTGCCGGCTTCGGCCGGCGCCGCCCGTTTCCGTCCAGGCCCGGGTGGTAGCCTCACCCCTTCAAAGCACCAGGAGGAAACGTCGCACCGCGGGGTGCGCGATGTGGGGGTTTCCATGACGGGATTCGTCGTCCTCGGAGCGGTACTGCTCGTCCTCCTCGCGGTCGCGATCCACGACCGGCGGCAGAAGGCGCACTCGATCGTCTCGAACTTCCCGATCCTCGGCCGCTTCCGCTACTGGTTCGAGGCGCTCGGCGGCCCGCTGCGTCAGTACATCGTGACCGGGAATGACGAGGAGCGTCCCTTCAGCCGGGACCAACGCCGCTGGATCTACGCGTCGGCAAAAAAGGAAAACAGCTACTTCGGCTTCGGGACCGACAACGACCTCGAGCAGTCGACCGGCTACATCGTCATCCGGCACTCCGCGTTCCCGCTTCACACCCCTGTTCCTGGCGAAGAGGAGTACGACCCGCTCCAGGCCCTCCCGGCTGCGAAGGTCCTCGGCGGAGCGCGCGGCCGGCGGCACGCATTCCGTCCGACGAGCCTCGTGAACACGTCGGCGATGAGCTACGGCTCGTTGAGCGGGGCCGCGGTCGAAGCGGTCAACCGCGGGGTCGCGATCGCGGGGGCGATGCAGAACACGGGCGAGGGAGGCATCTCCGACTTCCACCGCAAGGGGGGCGACCTCGTCTGGCAGATCGGCACCGGCTACTTCGGCTGCCGCGACGAGAGCGGACGGTTCTCGCTCGAGCGCTTCCTCGAGAACGTCGCGAGCGCGAAGGTGAGAGCCATCGAGGTCAAGCTGTCGCAGGGGGCCAAGCCGGGCCTCGGCGGCGTCCTTCCCGCGGCGAAGGTCACTCCCGAGATCGCACGCATCCGACACATCCCGGTCTGGAAGGACTGCATCAGTCCGTCGTCCCACTCGGCCTTCACCGACGTCTCCTCGATGCTCGACTTCGTCGAGCGACTCGCCGACGCGAGCGGCCTCCCGGTGGGGATCAAGAGCGCCGTCGGCGACGTCTCGTTCTTCGAGGAGCTCGCACGGCAGATCGAGACGAGCGGGCGCGCACCGGACTTCGTGACGATCGACGGAGGCGAGGGTGGGACCGGTGCGGCGCCGCTCGTTTTCACCGACCACGTCGCAATGCCGTTCAAGCTCGGCTTTGCAAGCGTCTACCGCACGTTCGCCGAGCGCGGGGTGGCCGAGAAGGTCGTCTTCATCGGCTCCGGGCGGCTCGGCTTCCCCGAGCAGACGCTCCTCGCCCTCGGCCTCGGCTGCGACATGGTCAACGTCGCACGAGAGGCGATGCTCTCGATCGGCTGTATCCAGGCACAGGTCTGCCACACGGGCCGCTGTCCGACGGGAGTCGCAACGCAGGACCCCTGGCTCGTGAAGGGGCTCGACCCGGCTCTGAAATCGGCCCGTCTCGCCAACTACCTCGTGAGTCTCCGCAAGTACCTGCACGCGCTCGCCCACGCCTGCGGCGAGGTCCACCCGTCGCTCGTACCGCTCGAGCGGATCGACATTCTCGACGGGCTCTCCTCGCGTCCCGCCCGCGAGGTCTTCGGCTACCAGGCAGGCTGGGGGACACCGACCGAGGAGGAGCGCTCGACGATTCGGAAGATGATGACGGAGCTGGCCGTGGCCCCGCTCACGGCGGGCACGATCGGACCCGATACGCGTTCGCGCGTTCCGTAGCCTACGCGCCGATCCGCGTCAGCCTGAGGATCGGCCCGTCCGGCGCGGTCTCGTCCCTGAGATCGATTTCGGCGAAGACGGCCCAGGTGTTGTCGCCCTCGGGGTCGAGGAGCGTCTGCGTGACGGTCCACTGGCGCGTGCCGGTCGAACGCAGGCTCGTCCACTGGTGGAAGCGTGACTGGGGGCCGGAAACGAGCTCGGCGTGCTCCGCAAAGAACGGGGCGAGGTCCCTCTCGAATCTCTCGGGGCTCCAGCTGCCCTCTACTTCGGCACCCGTCCCGCCGTCCGCGCTTCCCTGGGCTCCGTCCATCGCGGCTCCGTCGGTTCCGGCAGCCTCCGCCGGCTGCCAGATCCGCTCGGCAGCGTCCTCCCAGTCCTTCCGTGAGAGGGCACGGACGAGGAGGTGCATCTCGGCCCGCACGCGCGCCGCGAAGACGCGCGGGTCCGAGAGGAGCTCCTTCAGCCAGGCGGCTTCCTTCCGCTTCTCGGGCTGCGTCCTCAGCTCGAGTAGCTCCTCGGGGTGGCGCAGGCTCTCCCACTCCTCGAGGAGGCTGGCGTCCGTCTCGCCGACGAGGGACCGGAAGAAGCCGAGGACGTCCCAGACCGCGTCGGTCTTCGCCGGCTCGGGAACAGTCTGGTCCAGCGTCCGGTAGAGCTGCGAGAGATACCGCAGGAGCACCCCTTCGCTGCGCTCGAGGCCGTAGCTCTTCACGTAGTCGGAGAAGCCAGCGAAGGTTTCGAACATCTCGCGCCCGATCGACTTCGGCTTCGGCTCCGTCCCGGCAGCCCACGGGTGCGCCTCGCAGAAAGCCTCGAAGGCGCCGAAGAGGAAGTCGGCGAGCGGTTTCGGATGCGTCACCTCCTCCAGCTTCGCCATCCGCTCCTCGTACGGCACCCCCTCGGCCTTCAGCTCCTCGACGAGCTTTCCTTTCGCCCGGTCGGTCTGCTTGCGCAGGACGATGTCGGGGTTCTCGAGGATCGACTCGACGACGGAGACGACGTCGACGGCGTAGGTAAGCGAGGCGGGGTCGAGCCGTTCGAGCGCCGTCAGGGCGAAGATCGAGAGCGCCTGGTGGAGGGAGAAGTCCCACTGCAGGTCGCCCGCGACGACGACCCGCCGGAAGCCCGAATCCTCACGCGCCATTCCGACGACCCCGGCCCGGTAGAGCGAGCGGACGAGGAGTGCCGCGAATCTCAGGAGGCGCACCTTCGTCGCGTCGTCCTCGTGGCAGCGGGCGACGAGGTCGCGCAGCGCCGAGAAGTTGCGCTCCGGCGGCGGAGCGTCCCGGTTCGTGTCCGCGTCGCGCTGGATGAGGTCGAGAACCATCCCGTGCGTGAGGTGGAAGCGAGACTTCAGCGTCTCCGGCGGCCGGGTGATCAGCTTCTGGAACGTCTCCTCGGTCCAGGAGATCTCCCCCTTCGCCGGGCCACGAAACGTCTTGTTGACCTTCTTGCCCGAGGTGTCGGATTTCTTCGTCGCCTGTTTCTTCTCGACGATGTGCTCCGGTGCCTGGGCGACGACGCTCCCCTTCGTGTCAAAGCCCCGCCGCCCCGCGCGCCCCGCGATCTGCTTGAACTCGCGAACGGAGAGGAGGCCGACCTTCGTCCCGTCGAACTT
>DIAY01000035.1:7266-12410 GCA_002414905.1 Holophagales bacterium UBA5066
CCCGCCACGACCTCGCGGATCGCCTCCCGCTCCTGCCGACTCCCGATCTTCACGCTCGTCAGCGCCTGCGCCAGCTCGGCGCACTCGCGCTGCGTGAAGTTCACGACGTAGATCGGGCTCTTGCCCTGCTCGAGGAGCTTCTCGATCGTCTGGTGGAGCGGCGTCTCGCAATACTCGAAGTCCAGCGGGACGGGGCGCTCGTCCGACGTCACGAACGCGACCTCGCGCCCCGTGTCGTGAATCAGCCTCTCGGCGATCGCCGACGTGTCGCCGAGCGTCGCGGACATGAGGAGGAACTGCGTCCCCGGCAGGACGAGGAGCGGCACCTGCCACGCCACGCCCCGCTCCTTGTCGGCGTAGTAGTGGAACTCGTCCATGACCACGTATGGCGCGTCGAGCTCTTCGCCGACCCGGAGCGCCATGTTAGAGAGGACCTCCGCCGTGCAGCAGACGACGCCCCCCTCGGGATTGATGCTCGCGTCGCCCGTGCGCATCCCGACGTTCTCCGGCCCCAGCTCATTGCAGAGGGCGAAGAACTTCTCGCTCGCGAGCGCCTTGATCGGGCTCGTGTAGAACGAGACGCGCCGTTCGCAGAGCGCCTTGAAGTGCAGCCCCAGGGCGACGAGGGATTTGCCGGAGCCGGTCGGCGTCCCGAGGATGACGTGCTTGCCCGCCATGATCTCCAGGAGCGCCTCCTCCTGCGCCGGGTAGAGCGTCAGCCCCGTGTCGGCCACCCAGTCGAGGAAGAGGCCGAGGATCTCGTCGGCGTCGTTCGTCCCGCCCGGCGGGACCCGGTCCGCGAGAGGGGTGACGCCCGGCGTCGCTTTCGGGAGCTCGTGCTCGGTCGTCATGGCGTGCAACGAGAGGGAGTTTCCCATCCCGGCCGGCCGGAGCGAAATACGGCTCAGCCCGCCGGAGTCCCGCTTCCTGGCTCGGCGGAAAGGTCCGGGGATCGGGTATCGGCGGCGCCCGGAGCGTCCGACTCGACGCGGTTCCGCCCTCCGCGCTTTGCGCGGTAGAGAGCCGCGTCCACCGCGGACACGAGGCGGTCCGGGCTCCCGGCCGCCTCGGGGGCGAGCGTTTCGGGAACGTAGGTCGCGACGCCGAAGCTGGCCGTCACGAACGGGGAGGCCCCATCGGGATGAGGGATCCCGAGCGCCTCGATGGCGACGCGCGCCGCCTCGGCGACGGCCACCGCATCGGCCGCGCTGGTGGCGGGGAGGAGAAGCATGAACTCTTCGCCACCGTACCGGGCCGCGAGGTCTCCCGCGCGCCGGGCGAACGACTGGATGACTGCGGCGACCTCGACGATGCAGCGGTCCCCCGCCGGGTGGCCGAACGTGTCGTTATAGCGCTTGAAGAAGTCGATGTCGGCCATAACGAGCGAGAGGGGATTCCCGCCTCGGATGCCCCGCTTCCACTCGGATTCGAGCGTCTCGTCGAAACGGCGCCGGTTCGCGATACCGCTCAGGGCGTCCAGAAAGGAGAGCTCCGACAGCCGCTCGTTGGCCCTGCGAAGCTCCTCTGTCCGCTCGGCGACGAGATGTTCGAGCTTTGCCTGGCGATGCTGCAGCTGAACCGTCCGGCGCCGGATCGCGTAGACGACGCCGGAGACGGCGAGGATCAGGGCGAGCGCCCGGAACCAGACGGTCTGGAGGAGGGCCGGGACGACCCTGAGCGAAAGGATGGCCGTCTCGTCTCCCCACGGTCCGTCTCCGATCCGGCTCGCGACCCGGAACCGGTACCGTCCCGGCGGGAGACCCGTGTAGAAGGCGGACCGCCGCGCGTCCACCTCGACCCAGTCCTCGTCGAACCCGTCCAGCCGGAAACGGAAGTGGATCAGCTCCGGAGGCTGCAGCGTGGTCGCGGCATAGCGGATCTCGACCATCAACCGGCCGGGGCCGATCTCGAGATCGGCCCGCGCGGCCCGCGCGGCTCCGTCCACGAGGATCTCCTCCAGGCGGACCCCGGGAGGAGGAGGCGGAGGCGGAATCGTCGCCGGATCGACGACGACGACGCCGCGGTAGGACGGAAGCCAGATCCGCCCGTCCGGCCCGATCGAGCCGGATGGCTGCTGCCCGCTGGCGAATGAGGCGCTCCGCAGCCCTTCAGCCAGTCCGAACGCGAGCGGGTGGACCGGTCCGGGCCGCCCCTGGGAAACGGCGATCAGCTCGCGCTTCAGGAGACGCTGGAAGCCCTTGTTCCCCGTGAGCCAGAACCCGCCGAACCGGTCCTCGAGGATGACCTGCGCCCGCCCCTCGGCGAGGCCGTCCCCCGGGCGGATCGCGGTCATCACCCCGTCCCTGAGCCGGTTGATGCCGCTCCAGGCGGTGCCGATCCAGAGGTTCCCTCCGTCATCCTCGTGAAGCGCCGAGATCCGGTCGCTCAAGAGACCGTCCCGCGTCGTCAGGACGTGGAACCCCGCGTCGTCGAGCCGGACGAGGCCGTCTCCCGACGTGCCGAACCAGAGGACGCCTTTCCGGTCTTCCAGGAGACAGACGACGGCGTTCAGCGAAACGCCTTCCGGAAGGGTGAGCGGCACGAAGCGGCGGCCGTCGCGCGACGTCGCGACGCCGTTGGTCGTCGCCACCCAGATCGTTCCGTGCCGATCCTCGTGGACGACACGAACGTCGAGGCCTGGAAGACCCTCCGGAGTCCCGAAGGTCTCGATACGGGCATTCCCCCGCAGTCGCGCGAGCCCCGACGTGTAGGTGCCCACCCAGAGCGCGCCGGACCGGTCCTCGAAGAGCGCGGAGACCTCGTCGCTCGGGAGGCCGTCGGTTTTTCGGAGGACTTCGATCCGGCCCTCGCGTATGCGGTTGAGGCCGCCCCCGGCCGTCGCGAGCCAGACACTGCCGTCGCGCCCGTGAAGGACGGAGCGGACATTGTCGTTCGAGAGGCCCTCCGGGACGCCATAGGTCGGGAAGCTCCGGTCGCGCAGCCGGTTGAGTCCCCCGACCCAGGTACCCACCCAGACGAAGCCCTCCTCGTCCGGCAGGATCGACCAGATCTTGTCGTTCGAGAGAGGGGGGGACCCGAGCGAGGAGAAGACACCGTCCCGGAATCGGCAGATCCCGCTTCCCCAGGTGCCGATGTAGAGCGACCCTGCCGCGTCGAGCGCGAGCGCCGTGAGCTGATCGGTTGGCAGGCCGTCCGCCCTGCGATAGACGCGCATGGACTCTCCCGCGATCCGGACGAGGCCGGCACCCGCCGTCGCGACCCAGACGCCTCCGGCCGGATCAGGAAGGACCGTGATGATCTGGTCGCTCGGGAACCCGGTTTCCATCGACAAGGTCGTCACGCGGCCCTCGCGCCACGCGACGAGCCCTGCGCCGCTCGTTCCGATCCAGAGTGTTCCATCCTTGTCCAGGCAGACAGACCGAAGCCGACCGGCGGGAAGCCCGTCCCGCTTCGTCAGCAGCGTGGCCTTGCCGTCCTTCCAGCGCACGAGTCCCTTCCCCGCGCCGGCCCAGACGGTGCCGTCGCGCCCCTCGCATAGAGACCAGACGGTCCCCTGTCCCAGCTCGTCACCCAGAACCTGCCGGAAGACTCCGTTCTCGTACTGGACCACGTTCTCGCTCCGGCCGATCCAGAGCACCCCCCGGCGATCCTCCATCAGGGCGAAGGCCGATCCGTTCGCGAGGAGGGGCGACGTCTTGCCGTCGAAGACCGTGAACCGGGCTCCGTCGAACCGGACGAGGCCGTCGTAGGTCCCGAACCAGAGATGGCCGTCCCGGGTCCTCAGGATCGACGTGACCGTATTCTGGGGAAGGCCGTTCTCCGTCTGCCAGACATCGACCTGGACCTGCGTGAGTGGCCTCTCCGGGTCGAGCGCCACCGAAGGGAGCGGCAGCAGAGACGGCGACAGGAACAGCGCCATCCGGACGAGACAGCACATCTGTCCAAACGGGTTCGCTCTGCTCACTCGGTCCCTTCGTCCCCGACCCCGCCACGGGACTCGCTCACCGCCCGCCTCCTCGTGCGGAAGGCGAGCCCGCGAAACGGACCAATTCTACCCTCCGCGATCCGGGGTCCGAAACCCGTGCCGGAGCGTGCGGCATCGGCGAGGGTTCGGCAGATCGGGCACGGGGTGGAACAATCCCCCCGATGCGCGAGCTGGAACCCCTCTTCCTCGGCCGCACCTTCGACGACTTCCTCTTCCGGCCCCAGCGGAGCCCGGTCACCAGCCGGCGCGCCGTCGACCTGACGATGCCGCTCGTCGACGGGCTCGGTATCGGCCTCCCGATCGTCGGCGCGAACATGGACACCGTCGTGGGCGAGGAGATGGCCCGGGCGCTCGCCCTCGAGGGAGCGTTCGGCTTCCTCCACCGCAACTCGCCGATCGAGGTCCAGGCGGCGCGCGTGAAGTACGTCAAGACGCGCCACTCCTACGTCATCGAGAAGCCGCTCATCCTCCCCCGCCGCGCCACGATCGCCGCGGTGCGGCGCCTCATCGAGCGCCACCGCTCCAGCGGCATCCTCATCGAGGAGACGGAAGGGTCGGGCCTCCTCGCCGGCCTTCTCTCGCAGCGCGACCTCCCGCTCGAGCAAGGAAGCGGCGAGCGCCTCGTCGAGGAGCTGATGACCCCGCTCGCACGCCTCGTCACGCGGCCGCCCACGGTCAGCATGGAAGAGGCCGAGCGGACGATGTGGGAGCGGCGCGTCGAGAAGCTCCCGCTCGTCGACGACGAAGGGCACATCCGCGGCCTCGTGACGATGCGCGACCTCCACCTCTTCAAGAGGAAGCCCTACTCGGTGAAGGACGAGCGCGGACGCCTGCGCGTCGGGGCCGCCATCGGTGCCGCGGGTGACTACCTCGAACGCGCGGCGGCGCTCGCCGAGGCCGAGGTCGACGTCATCCTCATGGACGTCGCCCACGCCCACTCCGAGATTCTCGCGAAGGCCGTCCCCGCGTTTCGCGGCCGCTTCCCGAAGATCCCGCTCGTCGTCGGCAATGTCGCCACGGGCGAGGGCGCGCGCTTCCTCGCCGACCTCGACGCCGCTGCAATCAAGGTCGGCGTCGGCCCCGGACGGGGATGCCGGACCCGCCTCGAGACCGGCGCGGGCGTCGCGCAGCTCCAGGCGATCCGCGAGGCCTGGCTCGCGACGGAAGGGAAGGTCCCGATCATCGCGGACGGCGGCAT
>DIAY01000051.1 GCA_002414905.1 Holophagales bacterium UBA5066
CGCGCGGACCGAAAAGCTGCTCGGGAACGTCGAAGCGGCCCGTCGGGCCCTCCGAAAGGCGGAGAAGCTGCGGCCGGACGACGCGCAGGTCCGCTCGCTCCTCGAGGGGACCTGATTCGAGGCCGGGTATTCCGGAAGAGGTGAACGGACCCTCTCTGGGGTATAGTTCCAAGGATGCGCCGGTTCCGGCGAACTCCCCCTGAAAGGACCACGCGGATGAGAAAGCTGCGGCTTCTTGTGACCCTCGTCCCGCTCGTGGCGCTCGCTTTCCCCGCGGCCGCCCAGCTGGAGAAGTTCAAGGATTGGGACAAGTCTCCCGAATTCACCTACTACGCCACCGACGAGGAGCAGAGCGCCTGGAAGGGCGTGCGGTCCGACGAGGAAGCCCAGAAGTTCTATAACCTCTTCTGGGGCAAGCGTCACCCCAACTACCAGACGAACGCCCAGAACGTCTTTCGGGCCAGGTTCGACGCCCTCGTCATCAAGGCCGACGAGCTATTTCCCCTGGGGACGCCCGGCGAGAAGCGATTCCGGCGGGGCGCCCTGACCGAGCGCGGGAAGATCCTCATCCTGCTGGGGCCGCCCAAGGCGATGGGCTCCAAGGTCATGACCTCACAGGACACACCGGGAGGCAGCGGGGCTTCGGAGGGCGAAGGCCGCTTTCTCGGGACGGGTGGCGGTGGAACGACGGTCCTGACCCGGTTCCAGTACGAGAAGGACCAGCTTCCGGAGTGGGCCGGCCTGAAGACCCTCGTCCTGACGTTCACGACGGACCAGACGGCGTTGTCCGAGTCCGTCGACAAGCCCGCGGACGTGAAACGCATCCAGAAGAAGGCGATCGCGGCCGCGCTCGTCAATCCGAAGATGACCGAACCTCCCGTCTACAAGACGCGTGAGGAATACGAGGCCGAGCAGAAGGCCGCCGCGGAAGCGGCGGTCGAGGCCGCGAAGGGTCCGGCTCTCTCGGCGCCGGTCCGCGCGGCACTCGAGGCGCTCATCGTCAAGGGACCGGAGGGCGACCTCGGGACCCTCCCGTTCGCTTATGGCGACAAGGCGACCCGGCTGATGATTCAGCTCGCCGTCCCCGGTGCCGTCGTCGCGGCGGCTACTCCGGCCGCGCCGGCCGCGCCGGCCTCTCCTGCGGTCGCTCCGGCTGCACCCGCTTCGCCTGCCCTGAAGGTCGCCGTCCTCGTCAAGGGAAAAGACGGCCGGGACGCGGCCCGCCTCGAAGAGACCGCCGTCCTCCAGAAATCGAAGAGTGACTTCTTCGTCGACTACTCGCTCCCGATCGAGCCCGGCGACTACGACGTCGCCATGATCCTCCTCGACGAGTCTGGTGCGGAGAAGGTCGCGGCCCATCGGGCCGTGACCGTTCCCCCTCTCCCCACCGAGCTCGGGGTCTCGCAGCTCCTTATCGCCTATAACGACATGCCGGCCGACGGGGCGAAGGGCGACGAGCCTTTCGTCTTCTCCACGCGGAAGTTCGTCCTCAGGGGCGACAACAAGCTTCAGAGCACCGACGGCCTCGCCTACGTCGCGCGGGTCTACAACCCGGCCGTGGACCCCGCGACGAGGAAGCTGAATCTGCAGCGGACGATCTCGATCAAGCCGAAGAGCGGCTCCACGATCGACGTTCCCCAGGCCCCGGACGAGCCGATGGCCGTACCGGAACAGCAAGGAATGTCGACCGCGCTGATCATCGATCTCGCGGGAGCCATCGTCGACGTCAATGTCGGGGACTACTTCCGCCCGGGTGAGTACACGCTGATCCTCAAGGTCACCGACGTCGTCGCGGGCAAGTCCGTCGAGGCGAAGACCCCCTTCACCCTCGTCGCACCGACTCCGGCTCCGGGGGCCAAGTCTCCTGCGGCGAAGGCCCCCGCACAGAAGAAGTAGGGCCTCTCCCCAGGATCGGGAAGGCAGGAAGGCCCCGGCTTGCGCCGGGGCCTTTTCCTTCCGGACGTTGGGGAGGCGGGCCTGCTACTCGACCCGGAGGTCGACCGAGGCGAGAGCCATCCGGCCGGAGGCGACGTCGCGGACTCCAGCCACGAACCGGATGTTGCCTTTGCCGGTCTTGAGCTGGCTGCGGTGTACGAACGTCCGGCCTCGGGCCTCCTCCCATTCCCCGGCCGGAATCGACACGGTGATTTTCTCGGGCTTGATGGTCGACCTCGCACCCGTGTCTTCGGCGGCGGCAAGCGTCACTTCGACGACGGACTTCATCGTTCCACCCTCGTCCCGGAAGGTGAGCTGGGCCATCGGGACTTCGACCTCCCAGGGCGCCACGCGGCGGCCCGGTCCGCCCTTGCTCTCGAGGGCGCCGATCCGGAGGGTCGCGGCGAAGTCGCCGGTGGCGCCGGGGGTCAGGAGGGCCATCTCCACGCGGTCGACGGCGGCTTCGTCGGCCGTCTTGGCGCTGAAGCCCGACCGTGCCCGAACGACGACGTCGGGGCGCGTCGTGAGGACCTCGACCTTTCGGGTGCTCTTCCCGGGGACCCCGGAGAGCGTGACACCCACCGAGTAGTAGCTGCTCGCTTCCCGGTAGACGCGGTCGAGATCGGAGCGGAAGACGTTTCGGTTCTCCACGAGCGAGCCACCGGTGTCGCGGGCCAGCATGGCCATCGAGTCGCGGAAGTTCTGGGTTCGAAAGAAGGGGTTGGTGGCCAGCGGCAGGGGTTGGGAGGCATCCCCGTCGGCCACGAGTCCCTTGGCGTCGAAGACCTGGATGGTGATGCCGGAGCTGTTGGCCCGGGCAAGGACCTTTCGGAGGTCGTCGCCGATGTCCTGGTCGAACTGGGAGAGGAGGGAGGGGCCATAAGCCTGGGCCAGCGTCTGCCCGGGGTACCACTCGTAGCCGTTCGTGACGAGCAGGAGCGTTCGCTTGCCGGAGCGTGCGGCGAGGGCGGAGACGCTGCGCGCGAGCTCCGCGAGAGCGGATCTCTCCCGCGAGGCGGTCTGGGCCGACCAGCTGCGGAGGATTCCGCCGCGCGAGGAGGGCCGGGAGAGCCTCAGCTCCTGGACCGTCTGCCGGTACTGCGCCTCCCACGAAAGGCCCGCGGGGGAAGCCTTTTCGAGACGGTTGAGGCCGCCGAGGAGGTCTTCCTTGCTGTTCGTGAAGGGGACGAGGACGCGCGTCGAGCCGGTGTACGAGACGATGGAGGCCCGATCGGAGGGGGAGAGACGAAGAACAAAATCACGCAGGCCTTCAATGACGGCATGCCGCTGCTGCGGGAGGAGACGATCGTCGTCGAAATAGACGAGGAACTGCCGCGGGACGAACGCCTCCCCGCTGTCGGCCTTCAGCATGTCGAGGACGAGGTCGGGGGAGGCGGTCGCCAGATCCGGCCCGTGGACCTCCCCGGCTTCGATCCGCGCGAAGTAGTCGATCGGAACGGGCTTGCCGTCGACGCGTACGACGAACTCCCCCCTTGCCAGGTCGTTCACCGGCTGGCCGCCTTTCGTCGCTACGACGTCGAGGTCCATGGCGGTGACCTCGACGGCGGCGCGTACGCCCGCTGCGATGGGCTCGGGGGCAGAGGCAGCGCCGGCCGCAAGGATGGTCGTCCCGATGAGGGGCGCGAGGACAAACGGGAGGAAGCGGGTGAGGGCGAACATGAGTGACCTCCGTCGGAAACTACGGTGAGGTGCGGATCGCGGATCAGAGCCCGAGAACGTCGCGAAGCGCCGCGGCGTCTACGGCGATCTTCTCGGCCAGGCGGTCGTCCACGGCGAGGGCGGAGTAACGGTCGGCGAGCTCCGGGTCTTCGCTCGTCCACTCCCGTCCGACCTGCTCGGCGGCGACCATCTGTTTCGCGAAAAAGACCAGTTGCTCGGCTACGGGGCTTCGGCTCGAGACCAGGCCGCTCGAGCCGAGGACGTCGGCGAACGGCGCAGGGAGATTCACTTTCCGTGCCAGTACTCGCCCGCACGAAGCGCGATACCACGAGAGCACGGCCGCGCGGAACGGCCCGGGCTCGAAGTCCTCGGCCAGCAGCAGCTTGAGCAGCTCGTAGCTGCCGAGGGGCTCGAGGAGGGCGAGCGTCCAGGCGACTCCCGGGTCATCTCCGGTGGCCGGTGCCACGTGGGAGGCGGCCACTGCCGTGGACACCGCGGCCCGCCGGAGGGCCCTCTCGAGCCGCTCCCGCGTCGGCACGGTGGGGGCCTCCTCGGCGGAGAGGAGCTCCAGCAGCCGGCGCAGCGCTCCCGGTCCAATCGCGGTGGCTGCTTCGTGAGCAGTCGAGAAGAGGCCTTTCGCAGCAGTGCGGAGGGCGTTCGCCAGGAACAGGAGGTCGATCGTCAGGAACGGGTCGGTCGCCGCGAGACGGACGACTTCCTCTCCCTCGGCCCCGGCCGCGAGCGCGGCGCGGCAACGTTCGGCGGTGTCGGCGAACAGCGGGAAAGGCCGGAACGGCTGCCGGAGCGTGGCGGCGACTTTCTCCGAGAGACGCCCGAAGACGACGAAGTGGTCCCGCCAGACGGCGGCAGACGAGTGCTCGAGCCCGAGGCCCTCCGAAACGGAGAAAAACGCGAGCGCGACGGCCCGAGGGGAAAAATCCAGCCCTGCCTCGGGCGATTCGCCGGCGGCCGTAGCAGATGCGGGCCGGGTGCGGGCGGTGTCGTCGACCGAGCGTGCCCCTTCGAGAGCGAGGACCTGGCCCCGGAGCGAGAGCTGTATCCGGAGGAAATCCTCCGTGGCGATGGAGGGGTCGTAGACGAAGGAGGCTCCCTGCCAGTGAAAGAGGTCGAGAAGGATCTTGAGCGCGAGCTGCTCGACCGCGGCCGCGAGCTCCTCGCGCTGAAGGATGCCGCACTCGAGGACGAGCCGCGTCAGGTTCCGGCCCGTCAGGAAGCTGTCGGCGAGAACCTCGTAGACGGCCGGCTCGGGGAGGATCCCTCGTGATGCCAGGTATGTGCCCAGGCGCTCTTCGGAGCGGATGGAAGAGACGAAGACGATCGCACCATCCTTGAGGTCGATCGTCCGCCGGTCCTCACCGCGGGAAACGGTGACCCGCCCGGAGAGCCGGTTTATCTCGAGCCACTGAAGGAGGTCGGCGAGCGAGAAGGTATCGAGTGTCCCGTTGAGCGTCTTCGTCACCGCTTCTGTAAGTGTGACACGAAGCCGGGCTTCAGTCGGTCGCCCTCCTCAGGAGCGCCATGGCCTGTCGGAGGGCGAGGAGCTCGCGAGGCTCCTTCTGCATCACGCCCTGGCCATAGGCGCGCTGGGTGACGAACTCGAAGCGAAGCTCGCGGAACGTGATGCCGCGGGGGACGCGGTCGCCCCGGTAGTACCAGACCTCCATCTCCCCCTCCACGCCACCCGGGACCGCCCCTTTCGGGTTCACGACCTGGATGGTCCGGGGACCGGTGGCCGTCGTCACGACGATCGTCTCAGTTGATCGCATGACCGTCATCTGGTCGTTGGAGCTCCGGATCGGCGCCCGCGCCGCGTAGCTGGGTGGCCCGAGAGTCAGCAGGACGCGCCCGCGATCGGTCAGCGAGCCGCGGGTCGTCTCCGTCGAGAAGGTCGCCTCCGCGTACTGGACGCGGCGGTAAAACTCCTGCTGAAACTCGTTGTCGGCCGTTTCCACAGCGGGGTCGAGGCCCGCCCAGAAGTGGGAGACGAAGGAGCGGCGGGCGTCGTCGTCGGGGAGCGCCGCGAAGGCCCGGCGCTCGGAGTCGGTCAGGAGGGCGGAGGCCGGCCCGTCGGCCCACGCCGGATCCCCGGTATTCGCGGGGATCGCCATGGCGTCGAGGTCACGCGTGGCGAAGCCGGGAAGCACGCCGCCCGCGATCTCATCCGCGGGGGCGGGCGGTGCCGCCTCGGCGGCCTTCTCCCGCGTCGCCTCGAAGATCCTGACGAACCGCTTCGGGTAGGCACCGGGATCGATGTCCGACGCGGGGCTCGTGGAGAAGTAGCGAAGGAGCTGCTCGCGGCAGCGCTCCTCGTCCTTCTTCTGGAAGGCGACGGCGGCGGAGTAAAAATAGTAGGCGGGGAGCGCCCGCGTCCGGGCCGAGTCCATGCCGGGAGCCGAGAGGAGCTCGGCCATCCTCCGGAGCGCGGATTCTGCGGCGTCCCAGTTCCTGGCCGCATACGCCATCTTGGTCTCGGCGAAGGAACCTACGACCGAGCCCT
The DNA here is from genome assembly GCA_002414905.1 of Holophagales bacterium UBA5066. Classification (GTDB taxonomy): domain Bacteria; phylum Acidobacteriota; class Thermoanaerobaculia; order UBA5066; family UBA5066; genus UBA5066. Next base: position 6,134 of record DIAY01000051.1, read on the forward strand.
CGTCCGGAGGCCCTTCCGCACGCAGGGCCGGGGCCAGGGTCGTTGCCAGGACCAGGGTTGCAGCGGGAAGCCAGTCGAGACGGTGTCTCGCAGGGTGTCTGATCACGGCATTTCAATCTAGCATCCGGGGTATGTCCACCACCAAGACCGATGCCGTCACCACCTCAGGGATCCCGGTCCGCCCCTCCTACTCCCCGGGAGACGTTCCCGCGGGCTGGGACCCGGGCGTTCCCGGCGCGTATCCGTATACGCGGGGCGCGCAAGCCGGCGGCTACCGCAGGAAGCTCTGGACCATGCGGCAGTACGCGGGGTTCTCCACCGCGAAGGACTCGAACGCCCGCTACCGATACCTCCTCGCCCAGGGGCAGACGGGCCTCTCCGTCGCCTTCGATCTGCCGACCCAGATCGGCTTCGACTCCGACCACTCGCTCGCCCGCGGCGAGGTGGGTCGCGTCGGCGTCGCCATCGACTCGATCGAGGACATGGAAACCCTCCTCGACGGCATCCCGCTGGACGAGGTGTCGATCTCGATGACGATCAACGCCACGGCGTCCATCCTCCTCGGCCTCCTGCTCGCCGTCGCACGCCGTCGGGGAACGTCCTGGAAGGGGCTCACGGGGACGATCCAGAACGACATCCTGAAGGAGTACGCGGCGCGCGGCACCTACGCGTTCCCGCCGAAGCCTTCGATGCGCCTCATCACCGACATCTTCGGCTTCTGCGCCGAGAACGTCCCGCGCTGGAACACGATCTCCATCTCGGGATACCACATCCGCGAGGCCGGCTCGACCGCCGTTCAGGAGGTCGCGTTCACGCTCGCCGACGGAGTCGAATACCTCTCGGCGGCCGTCCGGGCGGGCCTCGACGCGAAGTCGATCGCGCCGCGCCTCACCTTCTTCTTCAACGTCCACAATGATTTCCTCGAGGAGATTGCCAAGTTCCGGGCGGCCCGCACGCTCTGGGCGCGTCTCCTGAAGGACCGTTTCGGGATCGACGACCCGCGCGCGCAGGCCCTTCGCTTCCACACGCAGACCGCGGGCTCGACGCTGACCGCGCAGCAGCCCGACGTGAACGTCGTCCGCGTCGCCATCCAGGCGCTCGCGGCGGTCCTCGGCGGAACGCAGTCGCTCCACACGAATTCGCGTGACGAGGCGCTCGCCCTGCCGACAGCCGACGCGGCCCGCCTCGCGCTCCGGACCCAGCAGGTCATCGCCTACGAGACGGGCGTCACGCGCGTCGCCGACCCGTTCGGGGGCTCCTGGGCCGTCGAGGCGATGACGGCCGAGATCGTCGATCGAGCCTCGGCGCTCATTTCCCGGATCGACGAGATGGGGGGCGCGCTGGCGGCCATCGAGGCGGGGTACTTCCAGCGCGAGATCCAGGAGGCGGCCTACCAGGCGCAGAAGGCGATCGAGTCGAAAGAGTCGGTCGTCGTCGGCGTGAACGAGTTCACCGTCCTGGAGGAGACCCGGATCCCGACGATGACGATCGACCCTCAGGTCGAGCCGGAGCAGGTCGCCCGCCTTGCCGCCTTCCGGGCGCGGCGCGACGGAGCGAAGGCCGACCGTCTCCGCGCGGAGCTCGTCGCGGCGGCGAAGGAGGGGAGGAACCTGATGCCGTCGATCGTCGAGGCTGTCGACGGAAACGTCACCCTCGGAGAGGTCGTCGAGTCGCTCAGGACGATCTTCGGCGACCACCGGGACACCGTCGGACTCTGAGACCGGAGTCGATGTGCCCGGGCGCCGCGACGGAGCGCCCGGGCAATTCCCGAAAGTCCGGAATCCGGTCGCCCGGAGACCTTCATACCGGGCAAAACCGCTGCCAGAAACGATCCCCGCCTGTGTAATTCATTTCGGACCGCTCGGGATACGGCTTTACGCCATCTCTATAGGTCTCGAAATATGCTAAATCTTTGCGGGTCAGTGGTTTGGCGTGGATGCACCTTCCGGAGTGCATTCCGTGCGAAGTCCGCTCGGAATGCGGCTTTGCCGGGTATTTGACAGGCGAATCCACAGACTTTTGCACAGTCCTTCTGGGAAAGGCGGTAAGCCACACGGATGGAACGTCTTCTGACCCTCAAGCCTCTTCTTCGGGGAAGGGAAGGATCCCGTCGACTTCTGGTACACCAGGGTCGAAACAACGCCGGCAACGCGCCTCGTAGAGCCCGGCCGCTCCGACGACGACCCTCTCCGTGGACGCCACGAGTCGCTGGGTCCGGCTAGCAGGGCCGCCGCAGAGGACGCAGATCGCTCGCGTCTTCACCACCTCTTCGGCGAGCGCCATGAGTGTCGGCATCGGTTCGAAGGGACGTCCGAGGTAGTCCTGATCGAGGCCGGCGACGACGACCCTCTTGCCGAGGTCGGCGAGGCGGCTGGCAACCTCGACGATGCCCGCATCGAAGAACTGCGCCTCGTCGATCCCGACGACCTCGGTCCGGTCGTCGGTTCGCGCGAGGACCTCCGCCGACGTCGCCACGGCGAGGGCGGTGAGGCGCATCCCGGTGTGCGATACGACCTCCACCTCGGAGAAACGATCGTCCAGCTTCGGCTTGAAGACCTGGACGCGGCGGCGGGCGATCTTTGCCCGGGTGACGCGGCGGATGAGCTCTTCCGACTTCCCCGAGAACATCGATCCGCAGATCACCTCGATCGAGCCGTTGCCGGGGAGCGTCATCGTCCCCTCCTTCTTGTCGTCGTCCGATCCGCGCTTGCCGCGGGCCGGGAATGCCCGGGGTCGGCCACACCGACCTTCGGGCAGGGGTCGGCGAGGAGGCACGAACCGCAACGCGGCGAACGCGAGGAGCAGATACGCCGGCCGTGGAGGATCAGGGCGTGGCCGGTGAAGACCCACGTCTCGCGCGGGAGGAGGCTGCTCAGGTCGCTCTCCACCTTTACCGGATCGGCGTGTCGCGACCAGCCGAGCCGGCGTGCGACGCGGCCGACGTGCGTATCGACGACGACGCCGTCGGGAGTTCCCCAGGCGTTACCCAGGACGACGTTCGCGGTCTTCCGGCCGACGCCGGGGAGCGCGTGAAGAGCCTCCATCGTTCCTGGGACGCGGCCGCCGTGCACCTCGACAATCTTCCGGCAGGCACCGCGGATGGATCGCGCCTTGGCGTTGAAGAAGCCGGTCGACCGGATCAGCTCCTCGAGCTCGGACCCCGCGACGGCCATCGCGGCGGGCGTCGGGAACCGGCGGAAGAGCTCCGGCGTGACCCCGTTCACCCGAGCGTCCGTGCACTGGGCGGAGAGGATCGTCGCGATCAGGAGCTGGAACGCGTCGGCGTGGTCGAGCGAGCAGTCGGCCCCGGGGTATCCCCTGCGCAAGCGCTCAAGGACTTCGGCGGCGGGCGCGGGACGCGGCTTCGAGCGGGTGGGCATGGCGGGCGGAGGATACCGCCGAGCGGACGGGGCGGGCTGCTTGATTCCCGCCGGGCGCGATGGAAGACTGCTCGGCACGTGAGACTCACCCGTCTTCTCTTCGTCCTGTCCATATTCGTCGCCGCCCCTGCCGGCGCCGTCGATCGTGTCTCCATCACCATCCTGCACACCTCGGACCTCCACGCGAACATTCTTCCCTGGGACTACGCGCGCGGAGTGGAGGCCGACTGGGGGCTCGCCCGGGTGGCGATGAGGATCCGGCAGATCAGCGAGTCGGCGCCGAACGTCCTCCTCCTCGACAGCGGGGACACGATTCAGGGGGTACCCACCGCCTGGCTCGAGGCGCGTCGTCCCTTGGGCGGTCCGCATTTCATGTCGGCGGCCATGAGCGCCCTGGCGTACGACGCAATGGCGGTGGGCAACCACGAGTTCAACTTCGGGATGAACGTCCTGCGTCGTGCGCAGAAGGACTCCTCGTTTCCCTGGCTCTCCGCGAATACGCGGAACGAAGCGGACGGCAGCGCGGCCTTCCCGGAATACTTCGTGAAGGAGCTCGGCGGTATCCGCGTCGGTGTCCTCGGCCTGACGACGCCGAACATCCCGGGCTGGGAGCCGCTCGCGAACCGGCCGGGCCTGAAGTGGGAGGACCCCGTGGAAACGGCCCGACGCCTCGTTCCCCGCCTGCGCGGCAAGGAGCGTTGCGACGTCGTCGTCGTCCTCATACACAGCGGCCTCGAGGTCGACGCGGCGACGGGTGAACCGAACGGGACCCAGCATGAGAACCGGGTCGCCGCGCTCGCACGGGACGTGCCGGGAATCGACCTCATCCTCCCGGGCCACACCCATCGCAAGCTCCCGATGACCCGCATCCACGGCGTGCCGGTCGCGCAGCCGGGCCGCTGGGGCGAGGTCCTCTCTCGCGTCGACCTCGTCGTCGAGCGGTCCGGAGGGAAGGCCCGGGTCGTCGAGGCGAGCGGCACGCTCCTGCCCTCCGACTCCTCCGTCGCGATCGACCCCGAGGTGGCCGCGATCGCCCGCGCTCCGCACGAGCGGGCTCTCGCCTACCTGAACGAGGCGCTCGCGACCGCATCGGGTCCGTTCCCGGGGGGACGCGCCCGCCTCGAGGACAGCGCGCTTCTCGACCTGATCAACGAGACGCAGCTCGCGGCCACGGGCGCGGACCTCTCGCTCACTTCCCTCCTGCCGTTCCGTTTCGACGGATGGGAGAAGGGACCGGTCACCGTGAGGCAGGTCTACGCCCTCTACCCGTACGAGAACCAGATCGTCGTCCTCGAGATCGACGGGACCCGGCTGAAAGCGGTCCTGGAGCACGCCGCCAGCTACTACGGGAAAACAGAATGGCAGGACGGACGGCTCGTCATCACGCCCCGGGCCGGGATGACGCCCTACAACTTCGACGTCCTGCAGGGAGCGTCCTACCGCATCGACCCGACAGCCCCGGTCGGCAGCCGGGTCCGGGAGCTCCGGTTCAAGGGCCGGGACGTGCGGGATGACGACGTCTTCAGCCTGGCCGTCAACAGCTACCGCGCCCAGGGCTCGGGAGGGTACGTGGCGCTGAGGGGGGCGAAACTGCTCCGGACCTACAACGACGAGATCCGTGAGCTGCTCGTCGAAAGGCTGAGGACGGCCGGGACGATCCAGCCCCTGACGGATCGGAACTGGTTCCTCGCTCCCGAGACGACCTGGGCGCCCGTTCCGCCCGCGGTCGCTGTCCCCGCAGCTGCGCCAGCCATCCGATAGGCCGCCGCCGGGCGATTGCGAGAAAGCCCCCTCCGGAAGGAGGGGGCTCTTTCACGCACGGGTGCGCCGGGCGACTCCGCGCTCAGCTCGACGGGACGACATACGGAACGATGGCGTCCGCGTCCCCGGTCTTCCTGTCCTGCCTCACGAGCGTCGCGAACACCGGTTGCGAGCCTTCGGCCGGCACCACCTCCAGGCGTCCGACCAGAGTGCCGAAACCCGCGACGGTGTAGAAGGCGGAGGGGATCCGGACGACTTCCTTGGGCCCGACGACCAGGGGGAGGGGCGTTCCGGCCGCGACCCCTTCGGCGTCGAAGGCCCGGACGGTCACGGTCGCCGGACCGTCGGTCGGGTTCGTGAGCTGGAGCTCGGATTCCATGACGTCCCAGCCCGCATCCGCAGCCTGGATGAAAACCCCGCGGAAGCCAGCTGCGGGCGCGGAATCGCCGAGCAGGCCGGGGAGGCCGTAACCGTGACGGCCGCCGCCGGCATCCTGGGCCGTCACACTGGCAAACGCGAAGACGGGCGGGTCGGAGACGATGTCCATGCTTCCCGCGACGCCTGTGAGACCGAAGGTGTCCTTCACGACGTCAGCCAGGGTCACGACTTTTCCCGCCGGGACCGAGAGCGTCACGGAAGGGGCCGGCCCGGCGAGCGGGCTCTGCGGTGCGAAGCGTGCTACGCGGAAGGTGACGGTGACGGTGGAATCGGCCGTGGCCGCGTTGAAGAGCTGTAGGTCGGTCTTCGAGCTCGCACCGAGCGTCCCTCCGCCCCGTTCGGCACCGAGAATCCACTGGAACTGCGCCGTCCTCCCGGGACCGAAAAACGGCAGGTCGACCGGATCGCCGGAGACCGAATCGATGGCCGTGCCGAAAGGAAGAACCTTCCCCGTCGTCACGCTGAAAACGATGCGGGCGGACGGGGAGGGCGGAATACCGAACGTGTCGAAGATCGTCGAGCCCTGCACGTGATAGCCCGCGGGCCAGTCGTAGGCGAAGGGGCCTCCGACGAGCGCTCCCTCTGCGTTGACGATCGAGACGGTTCCCTTACCTCCCTCGACGACGAGGAATCCGGCGTTCGTCCGCTGGTTCCCGGCGTCGTGAGGCGTGAGCACGAAGCCGGTTTCTCCCGCGCCGATGGCCTGACCGCCCCTGATGGAGTTCCGTGCGAACCCGTAGGTCCCGCCGTCCTCGCGGGTCCTGTAGACGCGGATCCACGAGTAGAAATCGGCGAACTTCGTCGCGGTGGCACCCGAGTTGTATCGGAGCGCCCCCGACGTGTCCGTGCCCCCCATGACGGTCCCGATCGGGTCATCCTGGGAGACGAGCTTCCCCGCGCCGACAGTGAGGGTGGTCGTAGGCGAGAGGCCGATGATCCAGTCGGTCGGCAGCAGCCGCATGGTGACCGTTGCGTCGACGGTGGCCCCTGCCGTGTCCGCCGTCCCGCGGTTCCAGGCGACGGTCTGTGTCGCCCAGCGGTTTCCGTCTCTCCCGCCGATTGAGGCCGCAGCCGGGAAGAGCTGGTCGTCCTGTGAGACAGGGAGAGGGGGCAGGACCTCGACGATCTGGCCCGGGCCGCCGACGAGAAAGCGCTTTCTCGTTTCGTCGATGACGAGCGCGTAGGCCGCGCCGCCGACGGCAGGGTAGCGGGCGAGGCCAGGGGTGCCCGCCCCCTCGACGGTGGAGGGGCTGCCGGGGGTGACATCCAGCTCGACGGCCACGAGGGTCGTCTTCACCGGCGGAACGGTCTCGGTCGTGGTCGTAAGGGTGATCTCGACCGCCTCGAGCGTCTTCGTCTCCGCCGGCGTCACGCCGCGCGGGTCGAAGACGCCCACCTCGCCCCCCTGCTGCTCGGTGTAGGCGATCCGGTCCTTATAGACCTTCATGTCGAACGGCAGGACGAAGACTCCGACGCTGAAGGTCCTGAGCTCGGCGGTTGCCGGGTCGAAACGAGCCAGCTGCGCGGCGTTGTAGAGGGAAATCCAGATTGCGCCGTCAGGACCCCGGATGATCTTCGAGGGCTGGGAGTACAGGTCGGGCAGGGTCCAGCGCGTGGCCGTCGAGCCGTCCGGAGCGAACCTGAGGAGGCTTCCGCGGAGGAAGTCCGCGCTCCAGATCGAGCCGTCGGAGTCCAGGAGCGGATAGGTGAGGCTGTAGATCGGCTTGTCCGTGTCGGTCGAGCGCCGGTAGACGAAGGTGCCGGTCGCCGGGTCGAAGCTCGTGAGCGTGCCGTTCGTTTCCGGAATCCAGAGCGTCCCGTCAGCTTTCTTCACGAAAGCGGTCGGCCGCCGCGCCGAGTCAGGCCACTCCGTGAGCACGGCGGTGGCGGGGTCGAACCGGGAGACCTTGAAGCCGCCGAGCTGGGCGACCCAGAAAGTCCCGTCGGCCTCCTTCAGGAGGTGGCTCGGCGCCGCGTCGCGCGGCATCGTCCACTTCTTCACCTTCTTCTCGTCCGCGGAGATCCGGGCGAGGACGTTCTCCATCGCCGAAGCGGTCCAGATGGTGCCGTCGGCCTCGAGGATCATGTTGGAGGCGTCGTAGCGGCCACCGTCCGGGATTCCGATGCTGCCGACGGAGGCAGGGAGCGGGATCGCCGGGGTGAGGGGCGGGGTGGGCGTCGCAGTCGGCGTCGGGGTTGGCGTCGGGGTTGGCGTCTGGGCCAGAAGCGTCCCGGGGAACGTGGCCGTGGCGACGGCGAGCGCGGCAAGCCGGAGGAATCGTGTCACGCGGCGCATTCTAACGGCAGGGATGCACGATCCGTTCCCACGTACCGACGGGCCTATGATGGCCACCGTGACGCCCGCCGCGACGGCCCGTGAGCGGCTCGCCGCCCTGACGGCGAAGGGTTCGCTCGTCCGCGAGGAGGGGGACAGGCTCCGCTGCCTCGCCTGCGGGCACCGCTGTCTCGTCGGCGAAGGGAAGGAAGGGGTCTGCCGCGTCCGTTTCGTCCGTGACGGAGAGCTCCGGGTGCCTTGGGGGTACGTCGCTTCGATTGCCGCCGACCCGATCGAGAAGAAGCCGTTCTTTCACGTCCGCCCGGGTGCGACCGCACTGTCTTTCGGGATGCTCGGGTGCGATTACAAGTGTCCCTTCTGCCAGAACTGGGAGATCAGTCAGACAGGGCGCGACCCGGATGCCGACGCTTTTGCAAGCCCCCGTCCTGCGACTCCAGAGGGGATCGTGGCCACCGCCCTGGCCGAAGGGGCCTCGATGGTGACCTCCACCTACAACGAGCCGCTCATCACGGCCGAGTGGTCGGGGGCGGTCTTCGCCGAGGCGCACCGTGCCGGGTTGCTGACGAGCTTCGTCTCGAACGGGAACGCGACGACCGAGGTGCTCGATTTCCTCCGGCCCCTCGTGGACGCCTTCAAGGTCGATCTCAAGGGGATGAGCGAGGAAGGCTACCGGAGGGTCGGGGGACGGCTCTCCGTCGTCCTCGAGGCGCTGTCGGGTCTCGTGGAGAGAGAGTTCTGGGTCGAGGTCGTGACGCTCGTCGTCCCCGGTCACAACGATTCCGACGAGGAGTTGCGGGACGCGGCCCGCTTCCTCCGCGCGCTGTCTCCCGACCTGCCCTGGCACGTCACGGCGTTCCACCCCGACTACCGGATGAACGGCACGCTCCCGACTCCCCTGCCCACGCTCTTGAGGGCGGCGGATATCGGCCGGGAGGAAGGCCTCCGGTACGTCTACACCGGAAACCTGCCGGGACCGGCCGACAGCGGCGGCGAGACGACGTGCTGTCCGGCGTGCCGCGAGATCCTCGTCGAGAGGCGGGGTTTCAGGGTCCTGCGGTGCCGGATCGGCGCGGACGGCGCCTGCCCGGCGTGTCACGCTCCGATTCCCGGTCTCTGGGGTCCGGGAATCAAGAACCTGCCCGAGCGCCCCTGAACCCTCGCCGCACCCCGGAACGCTTCCAGGGAAACGCCGAATTGACGGCGGATTCCATTCGGGCTTAGCATGCAGGTCGTCTGGTCCGGCGCGACGCAGTCCCGCAGTGGCGGGGTTTGCGAACGGGGCGTCGGGCGAGGGAGGCGCGAGGATCACGACCCGCCCTCCCCCTCGGACCTGAAATGGCATGGAGCCGTTCGCCTGGGCCACGGTGCCTGCGTGGGCGACCCACAGGAATCGGAGCGGCCGGGGATGGCCCGTTCCGGAGGACAGATTGGACGAGTTCGACCCGAAAGAGCGCGAAGAAGCGGTTCTGCCGCCCATCGAGAACACCGTCGTGGAGGACCTCCCGGAGGGCCCCGACGACGGAGATGACGGTGCGGGGGAGGGCGAAGGTGACCCGGAGGCTTTCCCTGGCGAAGGAGGCGGCACCCCCGGTGAGCCTTCCCGCCGTCGTCGCCGTCGCCGTCGCCGTCGCAGCAGCCGGAGCAAGGGGCCCGCGGGGGCGGAAGGCCCGGCGGGGGGTGAACCCTCTTCGGAAGGCGCCCCGCGCCGCGAGAGCAACCCGCAGGCCGCTCCCTCGGTTGCGGTCCGCGGCCTGGTCAAGCTCCACGGCGACCACTCGGGCCTCGTCATCTCGCCGGAGACGTTCTACGCGGAGAAGGGGGATCCGTTCCTCCCGAAGTACCTCGTCGAGGCGGAGGATCTCGAAGACGGCCTCCTCATCGAGGCCGAGGCGGTCGGCCGTGGACCCAAGGGGCCGATGGTCCAGAAAATCTCCTCGATCGAGGGGATGACACCGGCCGAATACCGGTCGAAGTACATCCAGTTCCACAAGGGAGTCTCGATCGACCCGAATCGCCGGCTGAGGATGGAGACAGGTCCCGACGAGAACTCGGGGCGCGTCCTCGACCTCGTCGTCCCGATCGGCCGAGGCCAGCGCTGTCTCATCGTGGCGCCGCCGAAGGCCGGGAAGACGTTCCTTCTGAAGACGATGGCGAACGCCATCGCGAAGAACGACCCCGACGTCGTCCTGCTCATGCTCCTCGTCGACGAGCGGCCCGAGGAAGTGACCGACATGCAGCGGTCGATCACCGGACAGGTCATCGCGTCCTCGGCCGACATGACCGCCGCGCACCACATCGCCGTCGCCGAGGCGACGTTCGAGAGGGCCAAGCGGCTCGTGGAGATCGGCAAGGACGTCGTCATCTTCTGCGACTCCCTGACGCGGATGAGCCGTGCCTACAACAACGAGCAGCGCGGGAGCGGAAAGATCCTCTCCGGCGGCATCGACGCGCGGACGATGGAAAAGCCGCGACGCTTCTTCGGCGGTGCGCGCAACCACGAGGACGGCGGTTCTCTCACCATCGTCGCGACGTGTCTCGTCGACACCGGAAGCCGGATGGACGACGTCATCTTCGAGGAGTTCAAGGGGACGGGGAACTGCGAGATCATCCTCGACCGCGGACTCTTCGACCGGCGCATCTTCCCTTGCATCAACATCCCCGCCTCCGGAACGCGCAAGGAGGAGAAGCTCTACACGGCTGATGAGCTGCCGAAGATCCACAAGCTCCGCCGCGCCCTCGCCTCCGTCAAGCCGATCGACGCGATGGACCTCCTCCTCTCCAAGCTGACGAAGACGAAGGCGAACGCCGAGTTCCTGAAATCGATCGCCTGACGCAAGTTCCGCAGCAAACGTGAAGCGGGGGCCGTGAGGCCCCCGTTTCCATTTGAGGCCCTCTTACCGCTCGAACTCGGGCTCGGGAAGGAAGAAGTCGGTCAGCCTCCGCATCACCGCCCGGCTCTCCTCTATGTGCAGGAAGCGGGACGCCTCCGGGAAGACCGCGAGCTCTGCGCCCGGGATTCCGGATGCGATCGCCTTCGCGCAGCGGATCCGGTCCTCCTGGTCGCGCTCGCCGACGAGGACGAACGTCCGGGCGGAGACGGCGCCGAGGCGGCCGGCGAGAGCGGCCCCGGCGCGCGGGATCCGGTCGAGGCGTCCGGGGCTCTGAGGGTAGCGCCGGAAGATGTCCTCGATCCGTTCGAAGACCCCTTCGCGCTCGCGGGCCGCGTCGAAGATCGCCGAAGGGAAAAACTTCTCTTCCAGTGCCTTCGTCACTTCGGCCTTCAGCGCGGCCCGCAGGTCGGCCGCTGCGGCCGCGCCCTCGGGGCTGAGGGAGAAACCCTCGAGCGACGGAGCCAGAAGCGCGAGGGATCCGGTCCGGCCGGGATTCCTGAGGGCGAATTCCAATGCGACCTCGGCTCCCTCGTCGTGCGCGAGGAAATGGGTCTTCTCGATCGAGAACCAGTCGAGGAGGGCGAGGATGTCGTCGGCTTCTTCGTTGAGCGGGACGGGCCCTTCGGTCGGCGGCGTGGTCCGGCCGCAGCCGCGGCGATCGAACCGGGTTGCGCGGAAACCCGACGACAGACCGGTCGCGGGGGCTTCCATGAGATCCGCGTTCCCGAGGGCTCCATGCAGGAGGACGACGAACTCTCCCTCCCCACCGACCTCGTAGTAATACCGCTGGCCCCGGACTCCGGCGTAAGGCATGGCGCTTCCCCCGTGGGGGAATCATAAGCCGTGAAACAGCGGAGTCAGGGGACGACGGGTGTCGAGGCGGGTGCGGCGGGGCGGCGTCGGCGGCGACGCTTCCGGCGTGCCGGATCGCCCGGGGCCGCAGGAGAATCGGCGACTCCGAAGCCCTCCTCGGGGATCTCGAGCCCGAACGCCTCGCGTGTCCAGAAATCGACGGGACCTTCCTCCATCGCGGCAGGCTCTTCAGCAACCTCTTCCCGAGATTCCGGCGCGACGAACGGCGCCGGGACGGCGACCGGCTCGGCTGCAACCTGCGGGGGGTCAGGAGGAACAGGAGGAAGAGGCGCCTTCGGTGGCTCGGGCGGCCGGAGGGGCTCGGAGCGTGGGGGCCGGGGCGGTCGCGCGGCTCGCGAAGGGGGCGGAAGCGGGGCCGGGGCCGCCGGGAGCTCCGGGGCCTCGTCCTCGTCGCCGTTCGCGGGCGCCGCGTGACGGGGTCCTCCCGAGATCCGGACGGGCTCGCGCAGGGGCGGCGGGCGGCGGGCGAAGAGCGCGTCGTCGGCGTGCTCGACGGGGATCTTCATCCCGATCAGCTTCTCGATCGAAGAGAGAGACTGGACGTAGTCCTCGCAGGCCAGGGAGATCGCCCGGCCGGAGTGTCCGGCGCGAGCCGTCCGGCCGATCCGGTGGACGTAGTCCTCCGGGTCCATCGGGAGGTCGACGTTGATGACGTGCGTGACGCCGTCGATGTGGAGGCCGCGAGAGGCGACGTCCGTGGCGACGAGGATCGGGAGCCTTCCGGCCTTGAAATCGGCGAGGATCTTCAGCCGCTTCGCCTGGGGAATGTCGCCCGAGATCGCCCCGCACCGGAACCCGTGCCGCTCGAGGCGGTCGACGAGCCTCTCGGCGAACCGTTTCGTGTTGACGAAGAGCATCGTCCTCGTCGCATCACCTTCCCGCTTGAGGATGCCGACGAGGAGGGAGAGCTTCTCGGCGTTTCCGACGTGGAACAGGCTCTGGACGACCCGGTCGGCCGTCATCCTTTCCGACGCGATCTCGATCCGCTCGGCCTCGTTCATGTGCTCCCAGGCGAGCTCCATGACGCGCCACGAGAGGGTCGCCGAGAACATCATCGAGCGGCGCCGCCTGGGGGGCGGGCAGCGGCGGAGGATACGCCGGAGGTCGGGGAGGAAGCCGAGGTCGAAGAGGCGGTCGCACTCGTCGATGACGAGGCACTCGACCGAGCCGAACGACGTGGCTCCCTGTCCCTCGTAGTCGAGGAGGCGTCCCGGCGTCCCGATCAGGATGTCGCAGCCGTCGCGCAGGAGAGTCCGCTGCCTGGCGTAGTCGAGCCCTCCGTAGACGGTCACGATGCGCGGCTTGACGAACTGCGAGAGAAGGAGGGCGTCGTGCTCGATCTGGACGGCCAGCTCGCGCGTCGGGGCGATGATGAGGGCGCGGGGCGCCCCCGGCTTTCGCGTCGCAGGGGAGGGCGCCTCGAGCAGGCGGGTCAGGATGGAGACGAGGTAGGCCGCCGTTTTCCCGGTGCCCGTCTGAGCCTGCGCGGCGACGTCCTTGCCGGCCAGCAGGAGGGGGAGCGTTGCGGCCTGGACGGGCGTCGCGCGGATGAATCCGCAGGCGGCAATGCCTGCCCGAACGGCATGCGGGAGAGGCAGGTCGGAGAAGAAGACGTCGCTGAGGTAGTCGCCGGTGCCCGGCGGAGAAGAGGACATCCGGAGGGATTGTAGCCCGTGCCCGGCGGGCGTCCCCGGGAGCGGGGCCGGGAGCGGGGCCCGGGCGTCCGGGAGGCTCGGGAAGGTGAGGTGAGAAGCCGCTCCCCGGGGGGCCAGGCACGCATCGAAGTACGATAAGCCGATGAGCGCCGCGCCTCCCCTTCGCGTCGTCTCGCCCGCCACGGGCGAGCTCCTCGCCGAGATCTCCGCGGCAGGGCCCGAGGAGGTCGCCGCGGCGTTTGCCGCCTCGCGCGCCGCGGCGCCTTCGTGGGCGGCCCTGGCGCTATCCGAAAGGATCGCCGCGCTGAAGAGGTGGCGCCGGGAGGTCCTCGACGATCCCGAGCTGCCCCGGATCCTCGTGCGCGAGAGCGGCAAGCCGAGGCACGAGGCGGAGGGGTCGGAGATCCTCTACTTCTGCGAGCTGACGCGCTTCGTCTGTGCCGCGGCCCGAGGCGCCCTCGCGACCCAGCGACGCGGCACGCTTCTTTTCGCCATGCGCCGGACCGACGTCCACCACGTCCCGCTCGGCGTCGTCGGCGTGGTCGGCCCCTGGAACTTCCCGATCCTCAACAACGCCGCCGACGCCCTCGCGCCGCTCGTCGCGGGGAATACGGTCGTCCTCAAGCCGTCGGAGGTGACGCCGATGACGTCGCTCCGTATGGAGGTCCTCTGGCGGAAGGTGGGGAATCCACCTGACGTCTTCCGCGTCGTCGCCGGGCGCGGCGACGCCGGAGCGGCGCTCGTCGACCTCGCGGACGGCGTCATGTTCACGGGTGCGGTCGCGACGGGGAGGAAGGTCGCGGCCCGCTGCGGCGAGCGGCTCGTTCCGTGTGTGACCGAGCTCGGCGGGAAGTCTCCCTTCCTCGTCCTTGCCGGCGCGGACCTGCCGCGCGCCGCGCAGTCCGCCGCCTGGTCGGGCTTTCTCCACAGCGGGCAGGCGTGCATCCGAACGGAGAGGATCCTCGTCGAGGAGAGCGTGGCCGACGAGTTTGAAAGGCTCTTCGTGGATCGGGTGAAGTCCCTCCGGCAGGACGTGCCCGACCCGGACGGCCTGAGCGAGCACGATCTCGGGGCGGTGACGTCTCCGCGGCAGCTCGAGGTCGTCTCCCGCCAGATCGGGGATGCGGTCGCCAGGGGGGCAAAGGTCCTGACGGGCGGCAAGCGGCGCGACGACCTCGCAGGGAGCTTCTTCGAACCGACGGTCCTCTCGGGGGTCACGCCGTCGATGGAGGTCTTCCGGGAGGAGACGTTCGGGCCGCTCGTCCCGATCGTTCGCGTGAAGGATGCCGAAGAGGCGCTGCGTCTCGCAAACGACTCGCACCTCGGCCTCAATGCCACCGTCTGGGGACCGGCAGGCGTGGCGCGCCGGATCGCGGAACGGATCGAATCGGGCAACGTCATCGTGAACGGGGCGCTTTTCAACTACCTCGTCGTCTCCGCACCGCTCGGGGGCGACAAGGCGAGCGGGGTCGGAGTGCGGCACGGCGTGGAGGGGATCCGCACCTGGACGCGGACGAGGTGCGTGAACGTCGGCCGGCCTCTTCTCGCTCCCGTCGACCGGCTTCTGCAGGCGCACTTCGCCTTCCCGTACGACCGCCGCGTCCTCGGCCTCCTCAGGCGGACGATGCGGCTCTTCTATCGGAATCTTTGACCGGGACGCCGCCCCGGACCGGGTCCCCCGGCGGCTTTCCTCAGACCCGGCCGCGTGCGCGACTACAATCCGCCGCCATGAAGGCGTCTCTTCGCGCTCCACTGGCGCTGCTTCTCGCGACGTTCTCCCTCCCCGCGGTTGCCCAGGCGACCCGGCCCGCCCCCACCGCCCCTTCCGCCTCCGGCGGCGCCGTCGTCGGCACGAGCCCTCAGGCGCCCACAGGCGGCGCCCGAGCGCAGATCCAGGGTCCGCGGGTCCTTGAAGGGGTCCCCAAGGACCCCTGGCAGATGGAGCGGCTGGGCGTCGCGGCCGTCGAGAAGAAAGAGCTCGGTAAGGCCCGCGAGTTCTTCGAGGAGTCGTGGAAGCTGGGAGAGCTCCCGACGGCACCCTACAACCTCGCCTGTCTCGACGCCCGCGAGGGGAAGCCCGAGGCCGCATTTCGGCAGCTCGACCGTGCCATCGCGGCCGGATTCGACGACGAGACGACGCTCGCGAAGGACTCCGATCTCGCCTCCCTCAGGAGCCGTGCGGAGTTTGCGCGGATCGTCGAGGGAGCCCGCAAGAACCGGGCGGCCGGGGATGCGGCCGTCGTTGCGGAAGGGCTCTTCGTCTCTCCCGGCGATGCGCCGAAGGCGATCCTGGTCCTTCTTCACGAGGTCAACTCGGATCCGATGTCCGTTGCCAGCCCGTTCATGGGAGAAGCGAAAGCTCGCGGTCTCTACGTGGTGGCCCCGCGCGGCCCCACCCGCTCCGGGATGAAGCGTTTCGGCTGGGGTTCTCCCGACCGGGCACTGAACGCCCTGAAGATTGCGGTGGCCGAGGCGAAGCGCCGTGTCGGCAACGTCCCCCTCCAGGTCGTCGTCGTCGGTGCGGGTCGGGGGGGCAAACTGGGTCTCGAGGTTGCGGCACGCACGCCGGGCCTCTTCTCGGCGGTCGGCTCGGTCGGCGGGATCTTCGACCCGGGGCCGGGGGGAGCGGCCTCCGTCACGGGGCTCAAGGGCGTCCCGGTCTTCCTCGGCGTCGCTTCGGGGGCTCCGCCCGAGCTCTACAAGGCGATGCAGCGAGGCCGCGAGAGCATGGAGAAGCTCGGCGTGAAGCTGACGTGGGGCGAGTGGCCCGGTTCCGGCGAGGGACTCCCGACGAATGCTGCTGCGGCGGCCAGGGAGATCCTGGACGTTCTCGCTCCCGGGCGGGGCGGGTCCGCCGCGACGGCTCCGGCCAAGCGGACCCGGTAGACCCGGCCCATCAGGAGGCCGGGCCGACGGCTTCCACGATCTTCAGGAGATCCCCGTCGGGGTCGAGCACCAGCGAGACGGCGGGTGCCCCGCCGGGTGCGGCGAGGGTGAAGGTCTGCACCCCTCCGGTCACGTCGACGACAGCCGTCGTCGACGCCGAGGTGGCGGAGTAGACGCGCAAGGCGAGCGGGAATCGGTAGTGGGGCGCGTCGTCCGGTGCCGCCCGCGGGTGGACGACGGCGTGCCCCTGGGTCTGCCTCAAGGTCACCTCCACCTGTCCGCTGGAGAGGTTGCGCCAGGAGGCCCGCAGGACCGGCCGGTACGGCGTCTCGACCCACTGGTCGAAGAACTGCTTCAGGTCCCTGCCCGAGAGCTCCTCGAATGCGGTGCGCAGGTCCTCTCGCGTCGCGTTGCCCCGTTCGTGTCGCCGCCGGTACTCGCGAAGGCCCGCGAAGAACGTCCCGTCCCCGACGACGCGGCGGAGCATGTGCAGCACCCAGGCGCCCTTCTCGTAGATGGCGCCCGAGAAGCGGAACGGGTCGTCGGCGGGCGCGACCACCGGCGGTCCGAGCTGGCCAGCGTAGAGACCGTCGTCGTAACGCGTCGTCAGGAGGCGACCGGGGGCGAGGGCCGAGGAGCGTTCGGAGTAGAGGACCTCGGAGTAGGTCGCGAAACCCTCGTTGAGCCAGATGTCGTCCCAGGTTCGCATCGTCACCTCGTCCCCCCACCACTGGTGGGCCAGCTCGTGGACGAGAAGACCCGTCAGGTCGCGCGAGGCGTTGCCGAGCAGCGAGCCGCCGATGAGCGTGATCGTCGGGTGCTCCATCCCTCCCGAGAAGCTCCCTTCGGCGATGCCGTACTTCGTGTCGAGGTAGGGGTACTCGCCGAAGAGCGACGCGAGGACCTCGAGGTGGCCGACCATGGAAGCCACCCGACTCCGGTTGAAGCCGGCGTGCTCGGGGAGGATGTAGCCGACGACGGGCATCGTCCGCGTGCCGTCCAGAGAGCGGTACTCGGCCGTGATCGTCTCGAACCTGGCGACGGCGAAGGAGACGAGGTAGGCCGGGATCGGCTGCGGGAGCCTCCAGGTCCACGTCACCTTCCCCGGCTCGGCGGCTGGCGCGGAGGTGCCGCGCCCGGCCGAGGCGGCGACGTAGCCGTCGGGGACGGTGACGGCGACCGTCGTGACGGCCTTGTCGGCCGGGTCGTCGACACAGGGCCAGAACGTTCGCGCGTCGAACGGCTCGGCGAGCGAGGAGACGGACGGGCCGCTCGAAGGGGCCGTCCAGAAGGAGAGCGCGCCTCCTGGCAGGGGCGTGCCGCCCCAGCGCACGACGAGCGTGGTCCGCTCCTCCGCACCGAGAGGCGGGTCGAGGGGGATCCGGAGAACGTCGGCGGAAGCGGTGTACGCCGCGAGCGGCCGGCCGGCCCGTTCGACGGACCTCACCGTCATCGCGTCGTCGAGGTCCAGCCGGACCTCGGACAGGCCGCTGCGGAGCGAGGAGAGCCGGATGGTGACCCGTCCCTCGATGGCGACGACAGCCGGGTTCAGGTCGAACGCGAGGTCGTAGGTGAGGATGTCGTAGCCGCGCCCGGCACCCTCCGGAGCGAGGGGCCCGCGGCCGGTGGAGGCGCGTGCCAGGAGCGACTCCAGGGCCCTCGCCCTCTTGAACCGGCCTTCCTCGTGTTCAGCCCTCTGCGGAAGGAGCCGGGCCTGGCGCTCCGGCAGGGCGCGGGCGACGGAGCCGGCCGCGACGAGCAGGAAGGCGAGGAGGAGAGATCTCGGGACGGGGTGCCGCATGGGGCCTCCGTGATCAGAGCGTGGGGGCGAGCTCCTCGGCGCGGGTGATTCGCTCGCCGAGCCCGACACCGTCGCGCCAGGAGCCCGTGACGATGAGACGAGGGCGTTCGCTTCCGGCATTGATCTCGGCGAGGTCCTGCGCGAGGAGGCCGAGAGTGGCGTGGTGACCCACGGGGAGACGCGGGAGAGCGGTGGGCCACTTCAGGACGCGCCCGAAGACCCGCGGCCCGATCGCGGGATTCAGTTTCCGCACCTCGCCCTCGGCCAGCTTCAGAAGGTCGCCCTCGGTGAGGTCGGGAGCCGAGGGGTCGAGCGCGCCGCCGAAGAGCGAGGTCGTCAGGGCCACGCCCTCGGGTACCCGCTGCGGGAAGAGCGAGGAGAGGTAGAGGATTCCGAGCGAGCGCAACCCCTCGCCCCGCGGGATCAGGACACCGAATCCGCGCGGCGCGTCCTTCGCGCGCTCCGGCCGGAAGGCCTGAAGGACGACGGCGAGGCGCGAGTAGGCCACGGTCGAGAGACGCGAGGCCGAGCGCGGCAGGCGGGTCTCCAGCAGGGACGAAAAGGATCCGGCGTCGAGCGTCGAGACGAGCGTGTCGGCGGGAAAGACGGTGCCGTCGGCGATCTGGACCTTCCAGGTGCCGCCCCCGTCCGCTCCGTCGAAGGGTCCCTCGATGGCGAGGATCTCGGCGTTCAGCTCGACCCTCACCCCGGCCCGCTGGCTCCTCGCGACGAGCCGCTCCGCGAGCGTCGCAAGGCCGTTGCGGAAGCTGACGGTCCTGGACGCCGACCTCGGGCCCGCCGTCTTCCGCGCCTTGAGGGCGTCGCGCAGGACACTTCCCGAGCGCGATTCGGCCTCCCACAACCCGGGGAAGGCGCTCCGCGTCGAAAGCGTTCTCGGGTCGTCGGCCCAGACGCCCGTGGCGACCGGCCCGCCGACGTATCGGGCGAAGCCGGATCCGAACCGGCGGGAGAAGAAATCGTGGACCGGCTCGTCGTCGACCCCGGTGGCGCGCAGGGCGGCGAATGGCTCCCGGAGGGCGCGCAACCTGGCCCCGAACGGGATCGCCGTCGAGAGGATTCCCGCGGGGCCGAAGGCGACCGCACGGGCCCTGCCGTCCCTCACGATCCAGCGGGGGGCCCGCGGGTCGGCGACGAGGACCTCGTCGTCCAGCTCGAGGCTGGCGACGAGGCGTTCGGTGGCGGGAGTCATCCGGAGCGTGTGCGGTCCCGCCTCCAGAATCAGCCCCTCCTCCCGCAGTGTCCGGAGGCTCCCGCCGGGTTGCGGTCCCTCCTCGAGGACGAGGATGTCGTCCCCGGGCGCCGGATTCTGGTTCCGGAGGAAGGCGAGGGCGAGGCCGCTCGTCCCGCCGCCCAGGATGACGATTCGCCTCAACGAACCCCTTGCGGGAGGAGCGCCTTCCGGCTGATGTCGACGAGCGCCTCGATGAAAGAGGGGTGGTCGTTCAGCCCGTCCACGGCGGCGTAGGTCGGTATTCCGAGCCCGCGGGCCTCGTCCGCGAAGAGCATCCGGATCTCGTAGAGCGTTTCGACGTGATCCGAGACGAATGCGACCGGACAGACGAGGACCTGCCTCGCCCCTTCGCGCGCGAGGTCGGCGAGGACCTGGATCGTCGAGGGGCCGAGCCAGGCGATCGGGCCGAGCTTGGACTGGTAGCCGAGACGCGAGCGGAAACGCCGGCCGAGCCTCTCGTCGATCAGCGCGCACGTTTCTTCGATCTGCTTCGGGTAGGGGTCCTTCCGCTTCTCGATCGTCGAGACGGGGAGCGAATGGGCGGAGTAGAGCAGGACGGTGGCGGCCGGGTCAGGGTCGGGCAGGAGGGCGGCCGCCTCCTCGATCCGCGCGATGTGCGCGTCGAGGAACCGGGGTTCGGCGTACCAGGCGTCGGGGGCGTTCACCCGCTCGGGCGTCCAGCCCATCTGTGCGAGCGTCTCGTCGACCCGGGCGAACGAGCCTTTCGTCGTCGTGACCGAATACTGCGGGTAGAGCGGCAGGACGAAGAGGCGCGTGACTCCGGCATCGCGCAACCCGGGGAGGACATCCTCCACGAGCGGGTCGCTGCAGGTCATGGCCGAGCGGACGATCGGCGGCTCGCCGGGCCAGGAACGGGCGAGCGCCGCCTCGAGAAGCATCGCCGACTTCTCCGTCCAGCAGCGGATCGGAGACCAGCCGATCTTTTCGTAGATTTTTGCCGATTCCGGCGCGCGCGTCGTAGCGATCGTCCAGGCGATCGCCTTTCGCAGCGGCGCGAAGGGGATGCCGAGGACCTCCGGGTCGGCGAAGAGGCGGTAGAGGAAACCCTTCAGCTCCTCCCGCTTCGTCGGTCCGCCGAGCTGGACGAGGAGTATCCCGGTCCGCTCCGTGGCCATCACAGGGTCCTGGAGAAGATCTTCGGCTGATCGGCCGGGCGCTTCAGGAGGTACGGGTCGAAAAGCATTGCCACGTTCCGGATGAAGATCCGTCCGAGGGATGTCACCCGCACCTCGTCCGTCCCCGGCTCGACGAGACCGTCCTCGACGAAGGAGGGGAGGGCCGCGACCGCGTGGGCGAACGTCTCGTCGAACGAGGCGAGGCCGAACTGCTCCTCCACCTCGCGCTTCTTGATGACGCAGTGGCAGAGGAGGTTTGTAATGACGGTCCGGTGGAGCTGGTCCTCGGCAGAGAGGCGGTGTCCCTTGATCGTCGACGGGCGCCCCTCGACGCAGGCGGCGTGGTAGGCCGCGTAGTCCTTCGTGTTCTGCACGTAGACGTCGTCGATCTGGGCGATGGCCGATACACCGAGAGCGTAGAGGTCGACCCCCGCGTGGGTCGTGTAGCCTTGGAAGTTTCGCCAGAGGGTCCGGTCCTGCTGCGCGCGGGCGATCTCGTCGTGAGGGAGGGCGAAGTGGTCCATCCCGATGTAGACGTAGCCCGCCTCCGAGAAGCGCTCGATACCCGAGACGAAGATCGCGAACTTCTCTGTCCCTTCCGGCAGGTGCGCGGCGAGGACCCGCTGCGGCTTCTTCAGCCACGGGACGTGGGCGTAGGAATAGACGGCGAGTCGATCGGGGCGAAGGGTGAGGACCTGGTCGACGCTTCGGGAGAACCCCCCGAGCGTCTGGCCCGGGAGGCCGTAGATCAGGTCGAGGTTCAACGACTCGTAGCCGAGGTCCCGCGCGGCGTCGACGAGCGCCTTCGTCATCTCGAAGGGCTGGACGCGGTTCACGAGCTCCTGGACCTCGGGGTCGAAGTCCTGCACCCCCATCGAGACCCGGTTCCAGCCGTGGCGGCGGAGGACGGCGAGGTGCTCGGGGGTGGTGACGCGCGGGTCGATCTCGACGGAGATCTCGGCTCCGGGGGCCGGTCGGAAGGCGTCGACGAGGTGGCCCGCGAGGACGTCGGCCTGTCGTGGAGTCAGATAGGTCGGTGTCCCGCCTCCCCAGTGGAGCTGGACCACCGGACGGGAGCGGTCTACACGGGCGGCGAGAAGGTCGATCTCCCGATGGAGGTCGGCGAGGTAGCCTTCGATCTCTCCGCGGTCCTCTCCCTGCCTCTCGGGCTTCGGAACGACCTTCATGAAGCAGCCGCAGAACCAGCACTGCTCGTCGCAGAACGGGAGGTGGACGTAGAGGGAGACCGGCCGTTTCGCCGCATTCGCCCGCTCGCAGGCGGCTTCGAAGTCGGCGGGGCCGATCGCATCGGTCCACTCCGGTGCGGTGGGGTAGGACGTATAGCGAGGCCCCTGGACGTTGTACTTCTCCAGGAGCTCGGTCGTCATCGGAAGCGTTTCGCCACGGAGGCGGATCGGTATGGCTGGCACGGGTCGAAGATTACACGGGTGGGCTCTTGGGAGCGGACAGCTTTCCCCGATGCCTGTCGGGCCGCAGCCTAAAATGCGAACATGGCGACCCTGACGCCGGGAAAGGTGTCGTGCGATGACGGACGAAAGTCGA
The DNA here is from genome assembly GCA_002414905.1 of Holophagales bacterium UBA5066. Lineage (GTDB taxonomy): Bacteria > Acidobacteriota > Thermoanaerobaculia > UBA5066 > UBA5066 > UBA5066. Next base: position 28,066 of record DIAY01000051.1, read on the forward strand.
CCGCCCTTCTCATGGGCGAACCTTCCCAAGCCGCCTTCCGCAGAGGAGGACGCCGCGCGGGAGCGCGTGCTGGCCCTTTGCGATCCGGAAGTTCTGGGAACGGCGTTCCAGCCAATATTCAGGGCGCGGACGGGTGAGCTCGAGGGGTGCGAAGCCCTCCTGCGGCTCCCGCCTGCAAGCGGCTTCGCCGGACCCTACGAGGCCTTCACGGAGGCCCTCCGGGTGGGGCTCGCGTCCGAGCTCGAGGTCGCGTCGACCGCTCGAGTCTTCAGGGACGCCGAGACGTTCGCGGGCCAGAACCTGATCTTCCTCAATGTCCTCGCACCGTTCCTCACCGACCCGCGGCTCGGAGTTTCCTGGCTCGTGGAGAGGGTCGTGTCCCACGGACGCCAGGTGTCCCGCGTCATCCTCGAGCTGCCGGAGATCAGCAGGATCGTCGACTTCCAGGCCTTCGCACGATCGCTCGAACCCTATCGGCGCGAGGGCTTCCGGATCGCAATCGACGACTTCGGTGCGGGGTACACGAATCTCCGGATGATCACGGATATCGCTCCCGATTTCGTAAAGCTGGACCGGGTCTTTATCGAGAATATCTTCGTCCACGCGCGGAAGAGAATCCTGGTCGAGTCGGTCGTCTCGCTCTGTCACAGGATCAACTGCAGCGTGGTCGCGGAGGGGATCGAAACGGCCGAGGACCTCGAGACCTGCCTCGGGGCCGGCGTGGACTTCCTCCAGGGTTACCTCCTTGCGCGTCCGGGGCCACCCGAGGAGGCATTTTTCACCGAGGACCTGACTGTCGATTCGGTTCGAGGTGCCCACGCGCGAGGCGAGATCGTGACTGCGGTCTCCCAGGGACCGACACTTCCCGCCGACGCGCCGCTGTCGGCGGCCAGCGCCTGTTTTCGCTCCGATCCCGACCTCGACGTCATCCCGATCCTCCGTGCAGGACGCGCCGTCGGCCTGCTCGGTCGGGCGCGCGCGACGGCCTTCCCGTTCCTGTCGGGGACCTCGGATTCAGACCCCGTCGCCGCTGCGGTCACCGACACCCCGTGGGACCAGGTGGACGAGACGACGCCGCTCGAGCACATGGCGACGTCCCTCGGCAAGCGGCCGCGGGCCGGCCGCTTCGAGCCGATCGTGGTGACCGGGCCCGGAGGGGCCTACAGAGGGCTCGTTCGCTTCGACGACCTGCTGGTGCTCTTCGCCCGGCTTCACGTCGAGAACGGCCTCGAGACCCACCCCCTCACCGGCCTCCCCGGGCGGGGACGGCTGGAGGCCGAGGTCGACCGGCGGCTGGCCCGTCGGGTGCCTTTCGCACTGGCGCGCCTGAACCTGCGGAGGTTCCGGCACTTCAACGACAGGTACGGTTTCGTTCGTGGCGACAAGCTGCTTGCGCACCTTGCGGCCATGCTCAGGACGCTCTCCTACGAGGAACCGGGTTCTTTCCTCGCCCACTACGGAGCCGACGATTTCGGCCTGCTGGTTTCACCTGAACGGGTCTCCGGCATCGCCCTTCGCGCCGCGCAGGATCTCGAATCTGCGATCAACGACTTCTACGACCTCGAGGACCTCGCAGAAGGGGGACTTGTAGGCCGCGATTCCAGGGGAGGACTTACCGTCGTCGCCCCCGCGGTGCTCATCGCCGGGATTACCGTGTGGGGCGGAGAGGGCACGCCGACACCTCGAGTCATCGCGGCGGAGGCCGAAATGGCCCTGCGCGAGGCGAGGCAGGACGGGGTCGTCCAGCCGGTGATCCGGACTGTGGGGTTGCCTGTCGAGCCCGCGCCTCCGCCGCACGAGCCGGACGGGCTTCCCCGGACGCAGACCAGCCTCCCGAAACCGTTCCGCTGAGCTGTTCGTGGAGGCTCGCCGCGAGCCTCCACGAAGCACCTGGGGCCCCTCGAGTGGAGGAGAGGAGAGTTCAGCTCTCGCGGGCGGCTGCGACGAACGCAGCCACGTTCTCGGGAGGGGTCGGGGGAAGGACGCCGTGGCCGAGGTTCACGACGTGACCGCCGGGGCCGGCAGCGACTTTCACAGCCCGCACCGCGGCCTTCACGTCGCCCGGTGTGCCGAGCAGGACGCCCGGATCGACGTTGCCCTGGAGGGCCTTGCCGCCTGCGCGCGTCCGGGCCTCGTCGAGCGGGAGCTTCCAGTCGACGGAGATGACGTCGCACGCCATCCGGGCGTACGAGTCGATCAGGTGCGCCGAGCCCGAGGCGAAGTGGATGACGGGCACCTCTCCCCGTTTCGGCAGCCGCGCCAGCAGGCGTTCGGTCGCCGGGCGGGCGAAGCGGTCGTAGTCGACGCGGGAGAGCTCGCCGGCCCACGAGTCGAAGACCTGCACGACGTCGGCTCCCGCCTCGATCTGCGCGGCCAGGTAGTCGCCGACGGCGTCGGCGAGCTTGCCCAGGAGCGCCTCGAGGACTCTCGGCTCGCGCCACATCATCGTCTTGGTGTTCTGAAACGACTTGCTCCCGCCCCCCTCGATCGCGTAGGTCGCGAGCGTCCAGGGGGCGCCGCAGAAGCCGATGACGGCCGCGCGCCCGGCGACTTCCTTCTTCAGCTCGCCCAGGATCGCCGGGACGAATCCGGTTGCCACCGTCGGGTCGAAGCCGCCGAGGGCCTCGACCTGTGCAGCGGTCCGGATCGGCGTCGGCAGCTTCGGGCCTCCCTCGTCGAGCCTCACCTCGATCCCCATCGGCGGGAGCGGGATGAGGATGTCGGAAAAGAGGATGACCCCGTCCATTCCGAACCGCCGGAACGGCTGCATTGAGACCTCGACCGCCGACGGGACGTCGGCGCAGAGGTCGAGGAATGCGAGCCGCTTGCGAACCTCTCGGTACTCGGGGAGATAGCGGCCAGCCTGGCGCATGAGCCAGACGGGCGGGCGGTCGACGGGGCGGCCGAAGGCGGCGTCTACGAAGCGCTGGCGGGAAGGGCCGGGATCGGACATGAGGCGCGAGGTTAGCATCGGCCCTTCATGGCCACACCGATCCCCCCGAACACCGCTCCTTTCTCTCCCGCCGAGGTCGCCCGGGCCACCGGCGGCACACTCGTGCGCGATGGCAAGCCCTTCGTCGGGGTCTCGACCGATACCCGGACGATCACGTCGGGAGCCCTCTACGTCGCCCTCCGTGGCGAGAGCTTCGACGGCCACCGCTTCCTGACCCGGGCAGCCGCCGCCGGGGCTGGTGGCGTCCTCATCTCCACGGCGGGCGACCTCCCCCCGTCGGGTGCCGTGATCCGCGTCGCCGACACCCGCGCCGCTCTCGGCGCGCTCGGCCGGCTCCACCGCGACCGGTGGGGAAGCATCGGGAACCGCCGGGTCCTCGCCGTCGGAGGCTCGGCGGGGAAGACGACGACGACGAGGGCCATCGCGGCGCTCCTCGAGGTCCTCCGGCCGGGCGAGGTCCACACGACGCCCGGCAACCTCAACAACGACGTCGGCCTCCCGATGACCCTCTTCCTGCTCGACGAGCAGCATCACTTCGCCGTCGTGGAGATCGGGACGAGCCACCGGGGCGAGATCTCGCAGCTGGCGGCCATCGCCAGGCCGGACGTGGGGGTCCTGACGCTCATCGCCCCGGAACACACGGAAGGCATCGGCACCCTCGAGGACGTGGCCGACGAGGAGGGCGACCTTTTTGCCGCGCTCCCGCCGGACGGATGCGCCATCGGCAACGGCGACGACCCGCGGGTGGTCGCTCAGGCGGGCCGGTCCCCGGCCGGACGCCGCATCCTCTACGGCTTCGGCGAGGGGTGTTCCCTTCGTGCCCTCTCGCGGGCGCCGCGGGGTCTGGGTGGGAGCCTCGTCCGGGTCGCCTTCGAAAGCGGCGAACCCATGGAATACGAGGTCGCCCTTCCCGGCGAGGCGGGCACCCTCGCCGCCCTCGCGGCTCTCGCCGCAGCCCGGGCCCTCCTCGAGGTCGTCGCGCCGCCCGCCGCTCTGCGCGAGGCGCTCCTGGCGGTCGCCCGGGTCCGCGACGGCCGCTTCGCGGTGGAGACCCTCGCCGACGGGACGGTCCTCCTCGACGACACCTACAACTCGAACACCGGCTCGGCGAAGTCGTCGCTGAAGACCGCTCGCGAGCTGGCCGATGCTCTCGGGCGCCGGCTCGTCCTCGTCCTCGGTGAGATGCGCGAGATGGGACCCCTCGCCGTGCAGGAGCACGAGGAGGTGGCTCGTGCCGCCGTCGCGGCCGATCCTGCTCTGCTCGTCGCCGTGAACGGAGAGGCGGAGCGCTTCGCCGCGGCCGCCGCCGGGGCCGGCATCGCCGCGTCCTTCTTCCCGTCCGGGGAGGAGGCGGTCTCCCACGTTCTCGGGGCGGTCCGCCCCGGAGATGTCGTTCTCGTGAAAGCGTCGCGCGGCGTGAGGCTCGAGACGGTCGCCTCCGCGCTCCGCGCGGCCCGATAAACTCGCCACCGGAGGCCGCACGATGGGAACGCCGCTCGTCGGAATCGTCATGGGGAGCGCTTCGGACTACGAGACGCTCGCGAAAGCCGAGGGCGTCCTCGTCGAGTTCGACGTCCCTTACGAGATCTCGGTCGTCAGCGCGCACCGGATGCCCGAGGAGATGTACGACTACGCGAGGTCGGCGGCCTCGAGGGGCCTGAAGGTTCTCATCGCGGGCGCGGGCGGAGCCGCCCACCTGCCCGGCATGGTCTCGGCGCTCACGACCCTGCCGGTCCTCGGCGTGCCGGTCCGGAGCCGCGCCCTGTCCGGGCTCGACAGCCTTCTCTCCATCGTCCAGATGCCCGCCGGCGTCCCGACGGCGACCTTCGCCATCGGGCCCGCGGGAGCGACGAACGCGGGCCTGTTCGCCGTGAAGATCCTCGCCCTGTCCGACCCGGGTCTGACGACGAAGCTCGCCGCGTATCGCGAGGCGCTTCGGGAGAGGGCTCGCGAGGGGAACGCGGAAGTTCAGCGGCTCCGCCCCGGAAGAACCCCGTGACGACGGTCGGCATCCTCGGCGGCGGCCAGCTCGGCGCCATGCTGGCTCCCGCGCTCCAGGACCTCGGGGCGGACGTCCACGTCTACGACCCCGATCCGAGCGCCCCGGCCCTGCGCCGTGCGGCCCGGGCCGTGAGCGGGTCGTGGCGCGACGCGACGCGCCTTCAGGAATTTTTCGACGCCTGCGACGTGGTGACGTACGAGTTTGAGAACGTGGAGACCGAGGGGCTGTTGCGCCTCCGCGGCCTCGAAAAGCTCCTCCCTTCGCTCGGGGTCCTGCAGACGACGCAGAACCGGGCGCTGGAGAAGGAATTCCTCCGCACGCACGGACTCCCGCACGTCGCCTTCGTCGACGGGAAGGGCGCGGACGAGCTCCCTGCGGCGGCCCGGGCCTTCGGCTTTCCCGCGATCCTCAAGACGGCCCGCGGCGGCTACGACGGCAAGGGGCAGTGGAAGCTCGAGACGCCCGCCGGCCTCGAGGCCCTTCTCTCGACCCCCGCTCGCGCGGCGCTCGACGCCTCCGGATGGGTTCTCGAGGAGCCGATCGACATCGTTCTCGAGACGAGCGCCATCGTCGCCCGCGAAAGGAGCGGCGACGAGGTTGTCTTTCCGCTTTTCGAGAACGAGCACAGGGACCACATCCTCGACGTCTCGCTGGTCCCGGCCCGTCTCCCGGACGACCTCGAGGCGGCGGCGAAGTCGGTCGCTCTCGCGGCCGCCCGAGCCCTCGGGGTGACGGGTCTCCTGACGACGGAATTTTTCGTCGGCCGATCCGCCCGCTCCCTGCCGGGGGAAGTCCGGGTGTTCACGAACGAGTTCGCGCCACGACCCCACAACTCAGGCCACGTTACGCG
>DIAY01000098.1:0-459 GCA_002414905.1 Holophagales bacterium UBA5066
CTTTATGAGCAGCGCCGCTTTCGACTCGACCTCCGGCCACGCTGGCCAGATCCGATTCTTCAACCCGGGCCCCGTCTGGGTCCGTCCGCAGGTTCTTGCGGCTCTCGGCGGGCCGATGATGTCGCACCGCTCAGCAGCCTTCTCCGACCTCTACGGCCGCATCCTCGAGAAGCTGCCGAAGGTCTTCCGCACGACGGGCCAGGCCCACACGCTCGCCACTTCGGCCACTGGCGCCTGGGAAGCCGGTCTCGTCTCCTGCGCCACGGGTCCCGTCCTCGCCTGCTGCAACGGCGCCTTCTCCGACAAGTGGGGAGAGATGAGCCAGCGGCTCGGCCTCGACACGACTCTCCTGAAGACCGAGTGGGGCAAGCCGATCCTCGCGGACGACGTGAAGAAGGCGCTCGCCGAGAAGAAGTACCAGATCGTGACGGTCGTCCACAACGAGACCTCCGTCGGGAC
>DIAY01000098.1:722-4388 GCA_002414905.1 Holophagales bacterium UBA5066
GGTCTTCTCGGTTTCCGAGAAGGCTCTCGCAGCGGCGCGGCAGAAGAAGTTCCGCGGTCTCTACCTCGACCTCCTCGACGTCGAAGCCTTCGGCAAGAAGAAGCAGAACCCGACGACGCCGGCCCTTTCGCTCCTCTACGCGCTCGACGTCCAGCTCGACCACATCCTCGCCGAGGGGATGGAGAACCGCTGGGCCCGCCACGACGCGATGCTCGCGGCCGTCGAGGAATGGGCGCCGAAGGCCGGCTTCCGCTTCCTTCCCGAGGTCGGCTCGCACTCGCCGAGCGTCTCCTCGCTCTTCCCGCCGGAAGGCGTCGGCGCCGAGGCGCTCACCAAGGCGATCAAGGGTGCCGGGTGGGTGCCGGGCTCCGGCTACGGCAAGTTCAAGTCGCTCAACATCCGGATCGGCCACATGGGCGACCTCGACGTCGCCTCGGTGAAAAACGTCCTCGCCGCGTACCAGGAGGAGGCTGCGAAGATCCTGGCCGGTGCTCCGGTCGCGACGAAGGCGTGATCGGGGCAACTCCGGCAACAGAGGCACTCGCCGATCTCGCCGACGTCCCGGACGCAGGCGAGGTCGCGAGGACCTCGTCGTGAGCCAGAGGACCCGGGTCGGGGTCGTCTTCGGCGGCCCGTCGCGCGAGCACGGAGTCTCGTTTCTCTCCGCGCGCTGTCTCCTCCAGAACCTGCCCGTGGACCGGTACGAGGCGCTCCCCGTCTTCGTCGGCAAGGATGGCCTCTGGCACGGCGTCGCCGAGTCGCGGGAGGAGATGCTCCGTTACTTCGCGCGGCCGCCACGGGAGGCGCTCCTCGACGGCGTCGTGCCGGGCTCCAGGCCCGCACCCGCAGCCGACACCGTCGAGTCGTTCGGCGCGGCTTTCCGCGATGGGACCTGGGACGTCGCCTTCCCGATCGTCCACGGGACGTTCGGCGAGGATGGTGTGCTCCAGGGGCTCTTCGAGGCGATGAATGTCCCGTACGTCGGCTTCGGTGTCGCGGCCTCGGCCGTTGGTATGGACAAGGTCCTGATGAAGGCCGCGTTCGCCGCGGCGGGGATCCCGCAGGTGCGGTCCGTCGGCGTTCCCGCCGCCGCGTGGAGGGCGCACGCACGGCGTGCGGCGCTCCTTCCGCGCATCGAAGCGCTTGGGCTGCCCCTGTTCGTCAAGCCGGCCTGCGCGGGCTCGTCGGTCGGTATTACGAAGGTGAAGAAGCCCGGAGACCTCGAGGCGGCTGTCGAGACGGCGCTCGCGGTCGATGCCACGGCGCTCGTCGAGGAGGCCGTCGACGCCCGCGAGATCGAGTGCGCCGTCCTCGAAGGGGAGAACGGCCCCACGGAGGCGTCGCTCCCGGGCGAGATCGTCCCCGCGCACGAGTTCTACGACTACGAGGACAAGTACATCGACGACCGCTCCTACTCCGTCATTCCCGCAGAGATCCCGGAGGCGACGAGGGAGGAGGTTCGCCGGATGGCTTGCGCCGCCTTCGACGCCGTCGGCGGAGCGGGCTTCGCGCGCGTCGACTTCTTCCTCGAAAGGGCGACGGGCCGAGTCCTTCTCAACGAGATCAACTCGCTTCCCGGTTTCACGCCGATCTCGATGTTCCCGAAGATGTGGGAAGCAGCGGGCCTGCCCCTCGACGCGCTCCTCGACCGCCTCGTGAGAAGCGCGTTTCGCCGGCCGGTCAGGGGTCGCTGAGCACCTGACCCGGGCCGCGCCGGGCGAGCCGCGGCGGTGGTGCCGACCCTCGGACGAACACGGTCGGTGGCCGCGTCCTGCGGCAAGCGTTCGACCTTCCATTCTACGCCGCGGCGCGTGTGGGGACCTCCCTACAATGGCGGCCGCCGCCGCTGGGCGGCACAGGGAGGTGTCTTGTGACGGACGTGCGTGCGGTGCTCGGCGCGACCGAGATCTTTTCGGGCCTTTCGGAGGAGGTCCTCGGGCTTCTCGCGGGGGCCGCCTCCAGGCGCGAGCTTCCGGCGGGAACCCTGCTCTGGAAGCAGGGGACGCCGAGGCAGGCGCTGTACGTCATTCTCGAGGGGAGCGTCGAGATATCCCGGGAGAGGGACGGCGTCGTCGAGCCGCTCTCGGTGGAGGGGCGTGGCGAGACGGTCGGGATCGGGGCGTTTCTCCACACGTCGGAGCACGCGACGCTGGCCCGGGCCCTGACGGCACTGTCGGTCCTCGAGCTGCCGCGCGCGGAGGTACGGGCGCGTCTCGTCAGCGACGCCGCCGCCGCGATGGAGGTCCTCTCTCGCGTCGCCGTCGTCATGAACCGGCGCCTCCAGTACCAGAGCTCGCGCGCCGTCGGGCCCGAGAAGGGGTACGGCTCGGGAGCCGTGCGGCGCGAGCACGATCTTCTCGGCGAGCGTGACGTCCCCGCCGACGCGCTCTTCGGCGTCCAGACACTCCGGGCCGTCGAGAATTTCCCGATCACCGGCATCCCGGTTTCGCACTTCCCGACGCTCGTGCGCTCTCTCGCGATGGTCAAGCTCGCCGCGGCGCGCGCGAACGCGCGGCTGGGTCTCCTGCCTTCCGCCGTCGCCATCGCCATCGAGCAGGCCTCGCAGGAAGTCATCGACGGACACCATCACGGCCACTTCGTCGTCGACATGGTCCAGGGAGGGGCGGGGACCTCGACGAACATGAATGCGAACGAGGTCCTCGCGAACCGGGCGCTGGAAATCCTCGGCCACGCGCGCGGCGACTACGCGACCTGCCACCCGAACAACCACGTGAACCTCGCCCAGTCGACGAATGACGTCTACCCGACGGCACTGAGGATCGCCGCGATCCTCGCGACGCGCGGGCTCGTCGCCTCTCTCGAGAAGCTCCGCGGGACCCTCGCCGAGAAGGGCGAGGAGTTCCGCGACGTCCTGAAGATGGGCCGGACACAGCTGCAGGACGCCGTCCCGATGACGCTGGGCCAGGAGTTCGGCGCGTTCGCGGTGACGACCGGCGAAGACGTGGCGCGCCTGCGCGAGACGGTCCGCCTCTTCCTCGAGGTGAATATGGGCGGGACCGCGATCGGCACCGGGATCAACGCCGACCCGCGCTACCCCGAGCTGGTCGTCGAGGAGCTGCGGCGCATCACGGGACTCGACGTGGTGCTCGCCGAGAACCTCGTCGAGGCCACGCCCGACACCGGCGCCTTCGTCATGTTCTCGGGCGTCCTCAAGCGCGTCGCGGTGAAGCTCTCGAAGATGTGCAACGACCTGAGGCTCCTCTCCTCGGGGCCGCGCTGCGGCCTCGCCGAGATCAACCTCCCGCCGATGCAGCCGGGCTCGAGCATCATGCCGGGGAAGGTGAACCCGGTCATCCCGGAGGTCGTGAACCAGGTCGCCTTCCAGGTCATCGGCAACGACCTGACGATCACGCTCGCCGCGGAGGCCGGGCAGCTCCAGCTCAACGTCATGGAGCCGATCCTCGCGCTCAACCTCTTCCAGTCGGTCGACATGCTCACGGCGGCCGTCGACACGCTCCGGCTCCGGTGCATCCGGGGCATCACGGCGAACCGCGAGCACTGTCGCGAGATGGTGGAGCGCTCCATCGGAATCGTGACCGCCGTCGTTCCCGCGCTGGGCTACGAGCGGGCGAGCGAGGTGGCCAAGGAGGCCCTTGCGACCGGGCGCGCGGTGAGGGACCTGATCCTCGAGAAGGGGTATCTCTC
>DIAY01000098.1:4602-4845 GCA_002414905.1 Holophagales bacterium UBA5066
CCGTTGTCCCTCGGAGGCCGGACGGCCTGACGGAACACCGTCATAACGTCCTCTCACGCCATTCGAAGTCTCTCCCTGCCGGGCGCGGCGGGATAATCACCGCTCCGGAGGGAGAGACATGTCCAAGCTCATCGGGGTCCTGACGTCGGGTGGCGACACGCCCGGCCTGAATGCCGCCCTCCGAGCCGTTGGCAAGGCCGCCGAGCTGCGCCACGGGATGCAGGTGATCGGCTTTCGCGACGG
>DIAY01000098.1:5082-14867 GCA_002414905.1 Holophagales bacterium UBA5066
GTGGCGGGGAAGGTCGTCGACATGACCGACCTGATCGTCGAGAACTACCGCAAGCACCACCTCGACGCCCTCGTCTGCCTCGGCGGCGGCGGGACGCAGAAGAACGCCTACCATCTCCAGAAGGCCGGGCTGAACGTCGTCACGATTCCGAAGACGATCGATAACGACGTGGCGATGACCGACGTGACGTTCGGATACGACACGGCGCTCGGCATCGCGACGGAGGCAGTGGACCGGCTCCACTCCACGGCCCACAGCCATCACCGGATCATCGTGGTCGAGGTGATGGGTCACAAGGCGGGGTGGCTCGCGCTCGGAGCCGGCGTGGCGGGCGGGGCCGACGTCATCCTGATCCCCGAGATTCCGTACGACGTCGAAGCGATTGCGGGCGCGATCCTGAAGCGGTTCCGGAGCGAAAAGCAGTTCTCCATCGTCGCGGTGGCGGAAGGGGCGCTCTCGAAGGAGCAGTTCGATGCGGAGGCCACCTCGAAGTCGAAGGAGAAGGACCCCTCCGGAAAGAAGGAGAAAGCCGGAAAGCAGGGGAGGGAGGCCGGGAGCTCCGTGGCGGGTGAGGGCCATCGGACCGGCCGGGCGCTGGGTCTGGCCGTGCAGCTCGAGAGGCTGACGGGGCTCGAGTCGCGCGTGACGATCCTCGGGCATCTGCAGCGCGGCGGGACCCCCTCGGCCGCGGACCGGTTCCTCGCGACTCGCCTCGGCACCGCCTGTGCCGACCTCGTGGCGAAGCGGAAGTTCGGCGTCATGGTGGCCGCGCGGGGAGAGGGAACCAGGCCGGTGCCGCTCGGCGAGGTCGTGGGAATCCGGAAGACGGTCCCTCTCGACCACCCCTGGGTCGAAGCCGCGCGAGCTGTCGGGACCTGCCTGGGCGACTGAAGGCGCGGGGCCGAAAAGGAAGAAGCGGCGGAACATCGTCCGCCGCCTTGCCGGGGTGTGAGCAGTTCCGCCCGGGACTTACTTGTTCGAGGCGGCGATCTGCTTCGCTGTGCCGACCGCGATCGGAATCGACTTCGGCTTGGCCTCTTCGCGCTTCGGGAGCTCGATCGACAGGACGCCGTCGACGAGGGTGGCATTGATTTTCGCGGGGTCGGCGTTCGCCGGGAGGGAGAACGCCCTCACGAAGCGTCCGTAGGCCCTCTCGACGCGGTGGTAGGCCTTCTTCTCGTGCTCCTTCTCGAACGTCCGCTCGCCTTCGAGGGTCAGAACGCCGTTCTCGGCGCGGAGCTTGAGGTTGTCCTGCGAGAAGCCCGGGAGCTCGACCTGGAAGACGAGCATGTCGGGGGTCTCACTGATGTCGACCGGCGGAGCCCAGGCTGCGAGGCTCGGGGCCTCGTCGGAGATCCGGCCGGCGGGATACGCCTCACCGAAAAGTCGGTTGACCTGGTTGCGGAAGGACTCGAGCTCACGGAAGGGATCGTTCGGGCGCGTGATCATGGGGTGACCTCCTTATGCATCCATCTTGAAACTCTGTATCCATCTTTTTCTTCGTCGATGGAATCAGATCCATCGCTAATATACGATCTGATGTCGTGTTTGTCAAGTCTAGTCGAGAAAAAGACTACCTCGGCCACCTTGAAGTGTCCGCCGCGTCGCCGTCCGCTTGTCCTTTCGTGCTAAATCACTGTCTAAAAAGGTCTTGCACGTTCATAGGGGCGCGGTCCTGGCAGCGGCGAGTCGAGTTCGGCGGACGCCCGGAGCGCCCAATGGGGGGAACGGAGCATCTCCCGCCCAAGAAGAACGACGTCCGCCAGGCCCTGTTCGACAATTTCGTTCGCTTGCCGTGCCGTCGTGATCAGACCGACGGCGGCTGTCGCAACAGCCGCTTCCTTCCGGATTCTGGCTGCGAACGGAACCTGGTAACCGGGGGTGACTGGCACTTTCGCCCGCGGGTGCATGCCTCCCGAGGAGCAGTCCACGAGATCCACTCCGAGCGCGTGGGCCTCCCGGGCGAACACGACCGCTTCGTGAGGGACGAATCCCCCTTCGACCCAGTCAGTGGCCGAGATGCGCAGGAAAAGCGGGAGGTCGGCGGGCCAGGCGGAGCGAACCGCCTCGATGACCCGGAGCGGGACGCGCATCCGGTTCCGGAGAGTTCCGCCCCAGTCGTCGGACCTCCGGTTGGAGATCGGAGAGAGGAACTGGTGCAGCAGATACCCGTGAGCCGCGTGGATCTCCGCGACCCGGAACCCGGCTGCCGCCGCCCGGCGCGTCGCGGCGACGAAGTCGTCGACGATCCGCGCGAGGCTGGCCTCATCGAGCGCGAGCGGGACCTGCCAGCCGTCATCGAACGGAACCGCGCTCGGCGCGAGAACCGGAGACCAGCCGCCCGCGGCGGGGGAGGCGGTGCCACCGCCATCCCACGGTCGCTTCGTCGAGGCCTTCCGGCCCGCGTGAGCGAGCTGGATTGCGGGAACCGAGCCCTGACCCGTGATGAAGGAGGCGATACGAGCGAGCGGGTGGACCTGCCCGTCGTCCCAGAGGCCGAGGTCCTGCGGGCTGATGCGTCCTTCGGGAGAGACGGCTACGGCTTCGGTCATGACGAGGCCGGCGCCACCCGTCGCGCGCGCTCCGAGGTGGACGAGGTGCCAGTCGTTCGCGAGGCCCTCCTCTGCCGAGTACTGGCACATGGGAGCGACGCCGACCCGATTCGGAAGTGTGACGGAGCGGAGGGAAAGGGGCGAGAAGAGCACCATGTCGCGAGATTACGGGAACCCGGAGCGCCGGGGGACGTATCAGGGTTCGAGATGGTGAAACTTCTGCTCTGGCTCCTCCTCCTCGTCGTCTGCTGGCCGCTGGCGGTCGTGGTGCTCGTGGCGTATCCGGTCCTCTGGCTCCTCGCGATCCCCTTCCGGATTGTCGGCGTCGTCCTCGAGGGGCTCGTCGAGCTCGTCCGCGCGCTTTTCTTCCTTCCGGTGCGCCTCCTGGGCGGGCGGGCCCGGGCCTGACGGTGAGGGGCGCGTCACGGTAATCTCTCCGCATGACGGACGCTCGCCACCGGCTCCTCCTCGTCAGCAGCTCCACGATCCACGGACGCGGCTACCTCGACCACGTCGCGGACGCCCTCGTGGCCTTTCTCTCCGGCGTGAAGACGCTGACCTTCGTTCCGTATGCCCTCGCCGACCGTGACGGCTACTCCGCCAGTGTGCGCGAGCGCTTCGCGCGTCTCGGGATCGAGGTCCTGAGCGTCCACCAGGCGCCCGATCCGCGAGCAGCGATCCGCGCGGCGGAGGCGGTCTTCATCGGCGGCGGGAACACGTTCCGCCTTCTGAAGTGGCTCCAGGACGAGGGGCTCCTCGGCCCGATCCGCGACCGGGCCGCCGAGGGGATGCCGTACGTCGGCTCGAGCGCAGGGACGAACGTCGCAGCACCGTCGATCCGTACGACGAACGACATGCCGATCGTCCCGACGGCGAACTTCCTCGCCCTCGGCCTCGTGCCGTACCAGATCAACCCTCACTACCTCGATCCCGACCCGGCTTCGACCCACAAGGGAGAGACCCGGGAAGAGCGGCTTCTTCAGTACCTCGAAGAGAGCCCCGTCCCGGTCGTCGGCCTGCGCGAGGCGGCGTTCCTAAGCGTCGAGAAGGGCGTCTCGCATCTCCTCGGGGAACGAGGGGCACGCGGCTTCAGGAGAGGGTCGCCCCCGTTCGAGATCGAGACGGGCGCCGAGGTCGAATCGCTGCTTCGGTAGCGTTTCAGCCGCTTGCCGGCGCGAGGGCCACGAATCGGGGGTCTCCCGGTGGGGAGTTGACCGCCCCGGTTCAGCGGTTCGGGACGACGATTCCGGCGAGCCCCAGGTCGACGAGCGTATCGCGGGCCGACTCGGCTTCTTCGCGCGAGGGGTAGGGGCCGAACTTCACGCGCGTCAGGCCTCCGAACGGCTCGAGCCAGGGCTGCGGATAGCGGCCGGCGAGCCGGTCCTTCAGCCGGGCGGCGTTCTCCTCGCTCGCGAAGGCACCGGCCTGCACGGCCCAGGACGTTGCCAGCGCGACGTCCCCCTTCTCGTCCCGGACCATGGCGGTTCGCCGCCCCGACCCGAGCGAGACGACGGTGAGTGTCACCGGGACGACCCCGTCGACGACGGCGCCGATCTCCTCGGCCGCGGCCCGCGAGAGGTCGACGATCCGCCCGGCGATGAAGGGACCCCGGTCGTTGATCCGCACCCTCACCGTCCGCCCGTTCTTCTCGTTCGTCACGTCGATGGTGGTCCCGAGCGGCAGCGCCCGGTGCGCGGCCGAGACGCGGCGGGGATCGAAGAGCTCGCCGCTCGCCGTCGGCAGTCCCGCGAAGTCGGCACCGTACCAGGAGGCGAGACCCCGTTCGACCCCTTCTCCTTTCAGGTCACCCGCTCCTCGCACGGCGGGACGCGAGGAGCAGGCGGAGAGGAGCGCGGCGGCGAGGAGGATCGCGCCGATCCGCAGGGCCGGCGCTCTTCCGGGCCGGCGCCTCAGACCTTCACCTCGACGGGAGCGTCCGAGAGCGCCGCTGCATGTGCGGCCAGGAGCGGGTCGACCTCGGCCGCGAGGAATTCCTCTACCTGCTCGGGTGCACGACCGACGAACAGCGCCGGGTCCGCGGCGACGGCAACCTCTTCGCGCGTCATGCGGAAGGCCGGGTCGGCGGCGATCCGGTCGAGGAGGTCGTTCTCGCCCCCTTCGGCCTTCAGACGGTCGCCGGCGGCCTGGGCGTAGACCCGGATTCGCTCGTGCAGGACCTGCCGGTCGCCCCCCTTCTTTGCGGCGGCCATCAGGACGTTCTCGGTGGCGAGGAACGGGAGCTCCTCGGCGAGCCTCCGCCTTACGACCCCCGGGTGGACGACGAGGCCCGAGGCGACCGCCTCCCAGAGGATGAGGAGCGCGTCGGCGGCCAGGAACGACTCGGCCAGGGCGAGGCGCCGGTTCGCGGAGTCGTCGAGCGTCCGCTCGAGCCACTGCGTCGCATGGGTCCAGCTGCCGTTCTCGGCCGTCGTGAGGATCCAGCGTGAGAGGGCGTTCATCCGCTCGCACTTCATCGGGTTCCGTTTGTAGGGCATCGCGGACGAACCGACCTGTCTGGAGCCGAACGGTTCCTCGACCTCCTTCATGTGCTGGAGGAGCCTCAGGTCGTACGCGAACTTGGATGCGGAGGCCGCGAGGCCGGAGAGGGCGGAGAGGACGAAGGCGTCCTGCTTCCGGGTGTAGGTCTGCCCGGAGATGAGGAGGCGCTTCGGGAAGCCCGCCTTCTCGGCGACCTTCCGGTCGAGGAGGTCCGCCTTTGCAGTGTCCCCTCCGAAGAGCATGACGAAGGACGCCTGCGTGCCCGTCGCCCCCTTGCATCCGAGGAAGCGGAGCTCTTCGGCCCGCCGCGAGAGCTCGTGGACGTCCAGGACGAGGTCCTGGATCCAGAGGCAGGCGCGCTTGCCCACCGTCGTCGGCTGCGCCGCCTGAAAGTGCGTGTAGCCGACGCAGGCGACGTCCTTCTGCTCGCGCGCGAAGGCCGCGAGCCGTGCGATGACGCGCACGGCCCGCCTCTGCACGAGCCCGAGCGCATCGCGCAGGACGAGGAGGTCGGCGTTGTCGCCGACGAAGGCCGACGTCGCTCCGAGGTGGATGAAGGGGCGTGCCTCGGGCGCCACGTCGGCGAGCGCATGGATCTGCGCCATGACGTCGTGCTTCGTTTCGCGCTCGTAGTGGCCGGCCGCCTCGAGCTCTTCGTCGGTCGGAACGACGTGCTCGCGGAAGGCGGCGAGCGCGGCCTCGGGGATCGGCAACCCCAGCTCCTGCTCCGCCTCGGCGAGCCAGAGCCAGAGCCGGCGCCACGTCGCGAACTTGTGCCGCGCCGAGAAGAGTGCCGACATCTCGGCCGAGGCGTAGCGCTGCGTGAGGGGGTTCTCGTACGCGTCGGCGTTCACCCCTGGTCCTCGATGTCCTCGATCTCGGGAAGGCGGAAGTCCTTCGCTTCGTCGGCGCCGCAGAGGGCGCAGAAGGCGTTCGCGACGTTTCCCTTCCGGTCCAGCTCGAAAGAGTAGCAGGGGGTTTCGCAGTTGCTGCAGATGACGAACTCGACTTCCTCGCTCATGTCTGTCTCCGCTTGGTATTCTCGCCCGGCCGCTACGGGGGTTCCAGCATGCCGATCGCCGTCCATTCCGAAATAGGCCGCCTCAGGACCGTCGTCGTCCACCAGCCGGGTCCGGAGATCGATCGTATGACTCCGGGAATGATGGAGGATCTCCTTTTCGACGACATCCTGCACGGCGCCCGGGCGCGCGAGGAGCACCGCCGGTTCCAGCAGATCCTCCGGCTCTTCGCGGAGGTCCTCGAGGTGCAGGACCTCCTCGAGGAGGTCCTCGGCGATGCGGACCGCCGGAAAATCGTCCTCGACGACCTCGTCGCGACCCTCCGGCTGGCCGACCCGGTCGTCGAGAGGCTTGCCGGCCTCGACGCGGTGGCGCTGGCGGCAGCCCTGATCGAGGGACTCGAGCAGCCGCACCCGGAGATCACCGGCTCGATCGACTCCCTCTTCCTCCTGCCGCCGGTCCCGAACTACTTCTTCCAGCGCGATCCGGTCATCCCCGTCGGTGACCGCCTCGTCCGGGGGTCGATGGCAACGCCCGCCCGGCTCCGGGAGCCCCTCGTATCCGGTGCCGTTTTCGAGCACCACCCCCGATTCGCCCGCCCGGACGGCCTCTTCTGGTTTCACGAATTCCGGGCCGCCTGGGGCAAGAACGTCTCCTACGCCAGGATGCGGCCTCACATCGAGGGGGGCGACGTCCTCGTCCTGCGCGAGGACCTCCTGGCCATCGGGTATTCCGAGCGGACGGAGGAGACGACGATCGAGCGGCTCGCGGAGGCGCTGAAGAAGGCCGGATCAGAGGTGCGCCACATGGTCGTCATGGCGATCCCGCACGAGCGCTCCTTCATGCACCTCGACACGATCTTCACCCAGGCTTCCGAGTCGGAGTGCCTCTGCTACGCCCCGATGGTCGTGGCGGGCGGGGCCGAGGAAGCCGACGTCTACTCCGTCGATCTGACGCACGACGACATCACCTGGACGTCCGAGAAGGATTTCTTCTCAGCCCTGAAGAAGCGGGGAATCGACCTCGAGCCGATTCCCTGCGGGGGGAGCGACCCGATCGCCGCGCAGCGCGAGCAATGGACGGACGGGGCGAACGTCTTCGCCGTCGCGCCCGGGATCATCATCGGCTACGACCGGAACGAGCGGACCGCCGACGAGCTCGATCGACACGGCTACGAGATCGTCCGCGACGAGGACCTCCTCCTCGGCCGGCGGGAGATCGATCCGAGGAACGGCCACAAGTACGCCATCCAGCTCTCGACGACCGAGCTGGCCAGGGCTCGCGGTGGCCCGCACTGCATGACGATGCCTCTCGTGAGGGAGCGGCTCCCCTGACACGCCACGCCTCCCCGGCCGCCGCCGCCATGGTCCTGGTCGCGGCGTTCCTCGCTGCCTGCAGCGGCGGAAAGCCGGCGGGGCCGGACCCCGTGCCGGTTTCGGGCGGGGCTGGCTTCGTCTCCCTCTCCCGCGTCCCCCTGCGCTCCGAGCCGAAGGCGACGGGCGCGATCCTCACGCTCCTGCCACGGGGATCGGAGATCCGGCTCGAGGCGGTCGACGGGGCCTTCGCGCGCGTCGCGGCCAAGGGCGGGAGGGAAGGGTGGCTCGAGGCCGGGACGTTCGAGACCGCCGGGGAGCAGGAGGCGCGGGAGCGCCGCACGAAAGCCGTGGCCGACTTTGCGACCATCGAGGGCCGGATCGTCTCTCCCTGCCCCGTCTACCTCGCTCCCGACTACGGCGCCGCGCGCTGGGGCGAGCTGGAGGACGGTGACCCGGTCGAGGTCGTCATCGCCGAGCACGACTTCCTCGGGGTGAAGCTCCTGGGGATACCCCTCGCGTTCGTTCCCGCGCACGCCGTCCGCTACCTCGCGCCGCCCCGGCCTGCTCGGGCGATTCCGGAACCCGTTCCCGCCGAATGGCCGAAAGCCCCGGTTCCTCCGGGCGCCGAAACCGCCGGGACTCGCGCCGGCGAGGAACCGGAGGGGACCGAGAGCGTTCCTGCCGAGCCGTACGTTGCGCTCCCGTTCGGGGCGGAGCCTCCCGTACTGAAATCGCGGGTCGAGCCGCAGTACCCGCAGGCGGCCCGGAAGGCCGGGATCGGCGGAGAGGTCGTCCTCCAGATCGTCGTGGAGCGGGACGGGACGATCGGTGGCGTCGTTCCCTTGCAGGAGGCGCCCATGGGTCTCACGACCGCGGCCACGGATGCCGTTCGCCGCTGGGTCTACGAGCCGGCCCGGCTCGACGGTCGCCCCATCGCCGTCTTCAAGACGGTCCGCGTCCGCTTCACCCTGGCAGCACCCTGACGGCGGGGCCGGGCGTCGCGGCCCCTATAATCCTTGTGCACCCCTCATGTACGAGCTCGTCTACGAGGTCGAGGGTCGACCGCAGCGCTACCGGATCACGAGTCCGGAGGTCTTTCTCGGACGTTCGAGCGAGAACGAGATCGTCCTGAACGATTTCTCGGTCTCTCGCCGCCATGCGGTCATCAAGCGGGAGAACGAGCGCTGGGTCATCGTCGACCAGAATTCGACGAACGGAGTGAAGGTCAACGGACGCTTCGTCGCCTCTTCGCCGATCGCTCCGGGCGACGTCCTGACGGTCGGGACCTTCTCCCTCACCGTTCGCGAGGAAGTGTCCGCCGTAAGGCCGACGCCACCGGTACCGAGCGTTGGGGAATCGTCCTCCACGTTCGTGAGGTCGATCGCCGACTTCAATCGCGACTTCCACCTCGAGGACTACGTCCCGGAGGACGAGGGCGAGCCCCTGACCCAGTCGGGAAAGCGCTCGACCTCGGCCGTGGCGCGCAGCAAGATCTTCGAGATCCTCGTCCAGGTCGCCAAGACGCTCATCCTCGCCCGCGAGGTGGGGGAGATCCTGGGCCGGGTCGTCGACCTCCTCTTCGAGCACCTTCCCGTGGACCGGGCCGTCGTCGTCCTCGTCGGTGACGAGGGCAAGCTCGTCCCGATGCTGTCGCGCCAGCGCGGGAAGGAGTCGGGGGATGCGGGGGAGACCTTCTCCCACACGATCGTCGAGTCGGTCATCCAGAACCGGGTCGCCGTCCTCACCTCCGACGCCCTCGCCGACGGCCGGTTCGAGGCGGGGCAGTCGATCCGGATTCAGCAGATCCGCTCGGCCATGTGCGTGCCGCTCTGGAACCAGGACCGGGTCATCGGCGCGCTCCACGTCGACACGCCGCTTCGCGCCGGTAGCTTCACCACCGACGACCTCGACCTCCTGACCGCCCTCGGCAACTTCGCCGCCGTCGCCATCGAGCGAGCGCGCCTGCAGCGACGGATCGAGAAGGAAGAGAGGATCCGCGAGCGCCTCTCGCGTTACCACTCACCCGGCGTCGTCGAGGAGATCGCCGCCGACGCGAGCGGCGTCATCGACCGGGTGCGGACCCGGAACGTCACGGTCTTCTTCGCCGACATTGTCGGCTTCACGAGCGCGGCGGAGGGGATGGACCCCGATTCCCTCTCGAGGTTTCTCTCGACGTTCTTCACCTTCGCGGCTGACGCGATCTTCGCGGAGGGGGGGACGCTCGACAAGTTCATCGGCGATGCGGTCATGGCCTTCTTCGGTGCGCCGATCGTCCAGCCCGACCACGCCCGCAGGGCCGTCTCCGCCGCCTCAAAGCTCGTCGAGAACGTGAAGGCGTGGAACCTCGAGCGGGTCGCCCGGGGTGAACCGCCTGTAGGTGTGAGGATCGGCGTCAACAC
>DIAY01000161.1 GCA_002414905.1 Holophagales bacterium UBA5066
ATCCCGCTGAGGACCCTCGACGCTCTTCACCTCGCTCTCGCGACGGCAAGCGAGGTCCGGACGATTCTCACTTTCGACCGAAACCTCGCCAAGGCTGCTGCGGGCTTCGGAATCCTGACCGCCCCCGCACTGCGGGAAGGGGATTGACTCGGCCGGCTTCGCGAGGGATGCCGGAAGGCCGGGCGTAGAAGGCGCTCAGGCGGCCGACGGGCTACGGATCGTCGAAGAACGGTCGTGCGAGAACCCTCCCCTTCTTCGTCCGCAGGGAGAGCTCGATGTGGTGACGGCCGGGCGGGCCTTGCGGGCGGTTGAAGACGACGACGTACCGCCCTTCGATGGCGCGGAAGGCGAGATCGAGGGCCTGGGCCGAAAAGACGTGGGTTTTCGCGTAGGTGCCGCCGGTCAGGTCGGCGAGCTGCATCAGCGTCCCTTCCAGGGAATGCCAGTCGGCATCGGAGACGTCGAGGGTGAAGACGTTGACACGTGCCTGCTGGAGGGCGTTGACGGCGAGGGCGTGCCACTTCCACTCCGTCGGCTGCCGGTTCACGTGGAGCCCCCAGCCGAGGAAGAACATCACCTTGCCGCCGGGGATCTCCCGCAGCGCCTGGGCCAGGACGAACAGGCCCCTCTCCACGGTGGCCGACTTGCGCGCGGCGTCGACGTCGAAGTGGGCCGCGAGCGACGGAAACGGGTTTGCAGGAGGCGGGTCGGGAGCGCCACCGATCTTCAGCGTGTCGAAGAGGGCCCGGTGGATCGCCGCCCGGTCGTTCGTGAAGTCGAGCCGGAGCTTGAGGTGTGAGTCGTACGAAACGACGGCCACACGGTCCGTCGGGAGAAGGCGGTCGAGAAAGGCGACCATCTCGTTCGCCATCCGCATCAGACCCTTCGTCCTGTAGCGACCGAAGTCGGCCTGGAAAAAGAGGACGATCAGGCGCCCCTCGGGAAACTCCGGCGTCCCCGGCTCCTCGACGGCAGGCGGCACCCGCGGCGGAATCTCCGAGCGAGAGGCCGGAATGAACTCGACCTCCTCGACCGGCACCTCCTCGCCGCCGACGAGGAGGAGGAAGTCGGCAGGGGTCAGGTCGAGGAGAGCTCCTCCCCGGGGCGCGAGGACGTAGGCGTCGACGAGAACCTTCTCGACGACGGCCTTCGCGGAAACGCTGCCCTTCCTCGACGGGTCCTGCGCCGCGGCGGCGATCAGCCCGGAGCCCGCGAGGGCGAGGAGGAGGCCGGCGAGGACGGCACGTCTCACGGCGCCCATTCTGCGGCTACGATGCTATCCGGATGAAGCCTGAATCGGCACCGCCGGAACGGGAGCTCCTCGCCGGACAGGTGGAACGGGTGACGTTTCACTCGGAGGAGACGGGTTTCGCCGTCCTGCGGGTCAGGGTTCGCGGCCGGCACGACGCGGTGACGGTCGTCGGGCACGCGGCCGTCATCTCGCCCGGAGAGGAGCTGCGGGCCTCCGGCGCGTGGACGACCGATCCGAAGCACGGCCCCCAGTTCAAGGCGGAGACGGTGACGACGGTGACACCGACGTCGCCGGAGGGAATCGAGCGTTTCCTCGCTTCCGGGCTCGTGAAGGGGGTCGGGCCACACTTCGCCAGGAGACTCGTCGAAGCGTTTGGCACAGCCGTTTTCGAGGTGATCGAGACGGAGCCGGGGCGCCTCCGCGAGGTGCCGGGCGTGGGCCCGCTTCGGGCCGAGCGAATCGTCGCGAGCTGGGCGCAACAGAAAGGGGTGAGGGAGATCATGGTCTTCCTCCACTCCCACGGGGTCGGCACGTCTCGTGCGGTCCGGATCTACCGGACCTACGGTGCCGACGCCATCTCGGTCGTCTCGAAAGACCCCTACCGCCTCGCCCGTGACGTCCGCGGCATCGGCTTCGTGACGGCGGACGGCCTCGCCCGCCGGCTCGGAATCCCCGAGGACGCGATGATCCGCGTCCGCGCCGGCGTCTCGCACGTTCTCGCCCAGGCGCTCGACGAAGGGCATTGCGGGCTTTCCCGGGAGGCTCTCGTGCCGCGCGCCGCAGAGCTCCTGAATCGCCCGGAGGAGCAGGTGACGGAGGCGCTCGAGCTCGAGCTCGCCGACCGCCACCTCGTCGCCGAGGAGGCCGGGGGGAAAGCCTGCGTCTTCCTCCCGGCGCTCCACGCCGCCGAACGGGTCATCGCCGAGCGGATCGTCGCGCTCGCGACCGGCACACCGCCCTGGCGCCACTCCGATCCGGCCAGGGCGATCCCGTGGGTCGAGGAACGGACCGGGATCATCCTCTCCGCCAGCCAGCGCGAGGCCGTCGCCGCTTTTCTGCATTCCAAGGTCCTCGTCCTGACGGGCGGGCCGGGCGTCGGGAAGACGACGCTCGTCGATGCGCTCCTTCGCATCGTTTTCGCCGAGTCGCTCCGTATCGCGCTGGCCGCCCCGACCGGTCGCGCGGCCCGGCGCCTCTCGGAGAGCACGCGGATGGAGGCGAAGACGGTTCACCGCCTCCTCGAGGTCGACCCGTCCACCGGACGGTTCCGGCGCGGCCGCGACAACCCGCTCGAGGCCGACCTCGTCGTCGTCGACGAGGTGTCGATGATCGACGTCCTGCTCGCCCGCTCGCTCCTGGAGGCGATGCCGCCGGGCGCCGCACTCCTCCTCGTGGGCGACGCGGACCAGCTGCCGAGCGTCGGACCCGGGCAGGTCCTGCGCGACGTCCTCGAATCGGGAGCCGTCCCGGCGGTGCGCCTGACGGAGATCTTCCGCCAGGCGGCCGAGAGCCGGATCGTCGTCGGAGCGCACCGGATTCGCGAAGGACACCTCCCCGATCTCACGAATCCGCCCGGTACCGATCTCTTCTTCTTCGACGCGACGGATCCGGAGGATGCGGCGCGCCGGGTGGTCGAAGTCGTCTCCGAGCGGATTCCACGCCGCTTCGGGCTCGACCCGACGCTCGACGTGCAGGTCCTCGTGCCGGTTCACCGCGGCCCGCTCGGCGCACGCGCGCTGAACGGAGCGCTCGGTAAGGCGCTGAACCCCTCCGGGGCGCCACGCGTGTCGCGCTTCGGCCAGGAGCTGGCGCCCGGGGATCGCGTGATGCAGGTCGAGAACGACTACGACAAGGAGGTCTACAACGGCGACCTCGGCGTCGTGACCGCGGTCGACCCCGAAGAGGGAGAGCTGCGCGTCTCGTTCGACGGGCGCGAAGTCACGTACGGCTTCGACGAGCTCGACGTCCTGCAGCTCGCCTGGGCGACGACGATCCACAAGTCCCAGGGGTCGGAGTACCCGGCGGTGGTCATTCCGATCGCGATGACCCACTACAGGATGCTCGAGCGCAACCTCCTCTACACCGCGGTGACCCGCGGCAGGAAACTCGTCGTCCTCGTCGGCGACCGGCGGGCGGTGGCGATTGCGGCGAAGAGATCGTCCGCCGGACGGCGCGTCACCCGCCTCGAGGGCCTTCTGCGAGCCGCGGGCTCCCCGGCCCCGCGGTAGACTCTTCCGGGCGGGAGCCCGCGACGGCCAGCCGGGCCGGCTCCCGTGTCCGGGGCGCGCAAGAGAGAGGCGACCATGGGCCACCACCTCGTCAACCCCGATCGCCGCTACGACCAGCTCCAGGAGCGGCTCGACCGCAACGTGACCGGGGCGCCGGACTCCCCCGCTTTCCGCCGCGCCCTCGAAATCCTCTTCAGCCCCGAGGACGCCGACCTCGCCTCGCGGGTGCCGACGAAACCGATCCGCGTCGACCGCCTCGCCTCGCGGCTCGGCCTCGAGACGGCCCGGCTCGACGAGCGCCTCGCCGACATGGCCCGGCGCGGCCTCGTCTTCGACCTGACGAAGGACGGGACGCGGTACGTCTCGCTCGCACCCGTCGTCATCGGCTTCTTCGAGCTGACGTTCATGCGGGCGGGAGATGAGCTTCCGCGCGCGGAGCTGGCGCGCCTCTTCGAGGAGTACTTCTTCGAGGGAGACGCCGCCTTCGCGAAAGCCGTCTTCGGCGGCGACACGCAGATCGGCCGCTCGCTCGTCCGTGAGACGGCGATCCCGGAGGACGCGACGGAGGTCCTCGACTACGAGCGTTCCACGCGGATCGTGGAAACCGCCCGCAGTGCGGCCGTCTCCCTCTGTGCCTGCCGGCACCATTCCGAGCACCTCGGGACGGCCTGCGACGCGCCCCGGCGCGTCTGCCTCTCCTTCGGTCCGGGAGCCGACGCGCTCGTGAGGACCGGCCACGCCGAACGGATCGATCGCGCCGAGGCGCTCCGGATCCTCCACCAGGCGCAGGCGGCGGGCCTGGCCCAGACGGGCGACAACGTGAAGCGCGAAGTGGGCTACATCTGCAACTGCTGTGGATGCTGCTGCGGGATGATGCGGGCCTTCAAGACCCACGGGATGACGAAGGCGATCGTCAGCTCGAGCTTCCTCATGCAGGTCGACCGCGAAGCGTGCGGCGGGTGTGGAAAGTGCGCGAAGGCCTGCCCCGTCGACGCGATCGACCTCGTGGAGGTGGACGAGCGCGGTCGACGCCGGCGCAAGGCCGTCGTCGACCCGGCGCTCTGCCTCGGCTGCGGCGTCTGCCACTCGGCGTGCCGGTTCGGGGCCATCGAGCTGCGGCCGCGTGAGAAGAAGGTCTTCACCCCCCAGGACACGTTCGAGCGCTACGTGGCGATGGCGATCGAGCGAGGCAAGCTCGCAGACCTTCTCCTCGAGGACGTCGAGAGTCTCCCGATGCAGGCCATCGGACGGGTCGTGAAGCTCCTCGAGGCCGCTGGGCCGGTCAAGGCGGCCCTTGCCATAGCGCCGCTGCGCTCGGCCTTTCTCTCGGCCGCTCTGCCCCTCGCCCGGCTCGCCACCGGTGGCGCGGGGAGCTCGCCGGTCTGAGTACCGTAAAGGGAGACGCATGCGCGAACCGCTGCTAATCTCCCTGAGGGAGTTCAAATGATGCGGTCCGCCGGAGTTCCTCCCTCAGGAGGTGTCTGTGACTTCCGGGGGTGACCTCGTGGCCGAGGTCCTCGTCCGTCAGGGCGTGAAGTTCCTGTTCACGCTCTGTGGAGGGCACATCTCGCCAATCCTCGCCTCGGCAAAGGCGCGCGGGGTCCGGATCGTCGACACCCGGCACGAGGCAACCGCCGTCTTCGCGGCCGACGCCGTGGCCCGCCTCACCGGCATTCCCGGCGTGGCCGCGGTGACGGCCGGTCCGGGCGTGACGAACGCGGTCACGGCGCTCCAGAATGCCCGGCTCGCGCAGTCGCCCCTCGTCCTCCTCGGCGGAGCGACGGCGACGGTTCTGAGGGGTCGCGGCGCGCTCCAGGACATCGACCAGCTCGCGTTCATCCGGCCCATCGTCAAGTGGGCGACGGCGGTGACGAAGGTGCGGGATCTCGTCCCGGCGCTCGAGCGGGCGTTCTCGGTCTGTCGCGAAGGTGTCCCGGGCCCGGTCTTCGTCGAGTGCCCGGTGGATCTCCTCTACCCCGAAGCGCTCGTCCGCAGCTGGTACGGTGGGAAGGCCGGCGAACCGAAGGGGCTCGTCGAGACCGCGACGAAGTGGTATCTCGGCCGCCACCTCGACTCGATCTTCGCGGGAGCGGGCGATGCGGTCCCTCGCAACCCCGAACGGCCGCCCCTCCCGGAGCCGGAGGCCGGGAGTGTCGGCACCGCGGCGCTCCTCCTGGCGCGAAGCGAGCGTCCCGTCGTCGTCCTCGGCAGTGGCGCGATGATGTCGCCCGCCGACGCGGCCAGCCTCGCGCGGGCCGTCGAGGGGCTCAACCTGCCGGTCTTTCTCTCGGGAACGGCCCGGGGCCTGCTGGGCCCGGCGTCGTCCCTCCAGGTCCGTCACCGCCGCAGGGAAGCGTTGCGCGAGGCGGATCTCGTAGTCCTCGCGGGCGTCCCTTGCGACTTCCGCCTCGACTACGGGAAACAGGTCGGCCGCTCTGCCACGCTCGTCTCCGTGAACCGCGACCGCGGCGCCCTGACTCTTAACCGGCGCCCCACCCTCGGTGTCCACGGCGACCCGGCGCTTTTCGTTCGAGCTCTCGCGGCCGGCACTCCGGCCGGGTTCGCCCGCGCCTCCTGGCTCGCGCGGCTCCGCGAGCGCGACGCGACCCGAAACGAAGAGATCGCTGCCTCGCCCGAGGGTGAGAAGGGCTCGCTCGATCCAGTCACTCTCTGCCGGCGGATCGAGGAGGCCCTGCCTCCCCGGAGCGTCGTCGTCGCCGACGGCGGTGATTTCGTCGCCACGGCGTCCTATGTCCTGCGTCCCCGCGGGCCGCTCTCCTGGCTCGACCCGGGGGCCTTCGGAACGCTGGGCGTCGGCGCGGGTTTCGCCCTCGGGGCGGCCCTGTGCCGGCCCGACGAGGACGTCCTCCTGCTCTGGGGAGACGGTTCGGCCGGCTACGGCCTGGTGGAAGTGGACACCTTCGTGAGGCACGGACTCGGCGTCGTGGCCGTCATCGGAAACGACGCCGGCTGGACCCAGATCGCGCGCGAGCAGGTGGACGTGCTGAAGGACGACGTCGGCACCGTTCTGCGGTCCACCGACTACCACGAAGCCGCTCGCGGCCTCGGCGGCGAGGGGCTGCTGCTGGACGACCCGCGGCAGGCTTCGGCGGTGCTGGCCCTGGCCTTCCGTCGCGCCAGGGCGGGCCGTCCCGTCGTCGTCAACGCGCTTCTCGGAAAGACCGCCTTCCGGAAAGGGTCGATCTCCCTTTGAGACGCTCGAGACGCATCCTCCTGTCGCTTTTCCTCTGTGCCGGCGTGGCAGGCGCCGCGGATCGAGACGATCCTGCGGCTCTCGCACGGCCCTCCTTTCGCGTCTTCACCGACCGGGACGGCCTTCCCCAGAACACCGGACAGGCCCTGGCCCTCGACAGCCGGGGTTACGTCTGGGTCGGCACCCAGGACGGGCTCGGGGTCTGGAACGGCCGGGTCTTCCGGGGGGTGAAGCTGCCCCGGGAGGCGAAGTCCCGGTCGGTGAGGGCGCTCCTCGCGGCTTCCGACGGAAGCCTCTGGATCGGGACGGAGGGAAGCGGACTCCTGCGCTACCGGGACGGAGACTTCGACCCGAGCGTCCCTCCGATGCCCGGCCCGGCGGACGTCGTCTGGTCGTTGGCGCAGACCCGGGGAAAGAACGGGGAGATCTCGATCTGGGCCGGCACCGCGGGGTGGGGGCTCTACAGGCTGCGCGCCGGATCCTGGACGCGGTGGGAGACGAAGGACGGACTTCCCGCCGGTGCCGTCCAGGCGCTCGCCCCCGCCAGGTCGGCGAGCGACCCCGAGGCCCTCTGGGTCGGCACGACGTCGGGCCTCGTCCTTCTCGAGGGGGGAAAAGTCACAGCCGTTCCGCCCCCTCCCGAGGACCTGCGTCCGTCCGTCAAAGCGCTCCTCGAAGCCCCGACTACGGACGGCGGGACACGGCTCTTCGTCGGAACCCGCAGGGGCCTCTACGTTCTCGCCACGAGCGGATGGACGACGCCGGAGCGCGACGCTCGCCTCCCGCGCTCCACCGTGAACGCCCTGCTCGAGTCCCCCGGCCCCGACGGTGCGACGCTCTGGGTCGCCACGCTCGGCGGCGGAATTCACCTCATAGGTCCGACGGATACCGTCTCGTACGGAACCGCCGCCGGCCTTCCGACCAACGGTGCGCTCTCCCTCCTCCGCGGCGGCGGCGCCGGAGACGCCTTCTGGGTCGGCACGGAAGGGGGCGGCGTGGTCCGGCTCCGCCTCGGGGCATTCCGGACGCTCGACAAGCTCGCGGGACTCCCGAACAACACCGTCTACGCCATCCGCGAGACGCACGAGCCGAACGACCGGCACGCCTTCTGGATCGCCACCGACGCCGGCCTCGCCCGCTTCAGTGACGGGCGGTTCACCGTGCTGGACCGCGCCTCCAGCCTTCCCGATGCCTCCGTGAATGCCCTGGCCCCCGTGTCGCGCTCCCAGGGAGACGCTCTCTGGATCGGGACCGAAGGAGGCCTCGCCCGCCTCGCGGACAAACGTCTGAGAAGCTGGACGACCGCGGACGGGCTCCCGAGCAACCGGATCTGGGCCCTCCTGCCCTCGGGCGACGACCTCTGGATAGGAACTCACGGCGGTCTGGCGCGCCTTTCGGGAGGACGATTCGAAACCTGGACGATGGCCAACGGCCTCTCGACGAACCCTGTCACGTCCCTGGCCGAGACGTTCGACGCGGACGGACGCAAGGTCCTCTGGATGGGGACCTTCGGGGGCGGCCTCGCCTGGCTCGAGGACGGCGGGATCCGCTTCCTGGACAGCCGCGGTGGCTTCCCCGACGACGTGGTCGTCTCCCTCCACCTCCAGAAGCGCCCGACCGGCGGGGCCTGGATCTGGGCGGCGACGCGGGGCGGTGCGGTCCGCATCGATCCGACCTTTCGTCCGCCACGCTTCGTCCACTTCTCCGACTCGACCGTTCCCGCCCTCCCCGGGAGCTCCGTCAACCAGATCGAAAGCGACGGCCGCGGCCGGGTGTACGTCCTGACGAACCACGGCGTCGCCCGGCTCACGCCCCGCACTCCCTCCGAGGCCGATCCGGCAATGTATGCCGTCTCGACCTACGGCGTCGACGACGGTCTCCCGGGAAACGAGTGCTTCGCCGCGTACCTCGACCGCCAGGGCCGGCTCTGGGCGGGTACGGTCGGGGGCCTCGGAGTTCTCGACGTCTCGCGCGGAGAGACGGAACGGACACCGGCGCCTCTGGTGCTGGAGTCCGCTCGCGTCGAAGGGCGCGACCGCGCGCTCGCGGAGGGAGAGCGGCTCCGCTACGACGAGAACCACGTCGTCCTCGAATTCGCTCTCCTCTCGGACTACCGGGAATCGGGAACGCGCTATCAGACGCGGCTCGAGGGGCTCGACGAGACGGCGTCCGACTGGCTCCCCGACTGGAAGAAGGAATACGCGTCGCTCCCGGCGGGGGACTACGTCTTCCACGTCAGCGGGCGTGACGGAGCGGGGAACGTCACCGCACCGGTTTCGTTTCCGTTCTCCATCGCCACCGCACCCTGGCGGTCCGCGTGGGCCTGGGCCCTCTATGCGCTGGCCTCGGCGCTTCTCGTCGGCGCGGCAATCCAGTGGAGGGTGCGGCAGCTCCGCTCGAGGGCGTCGACGCTCGAGAGGAAAGTCGAGGAAAGGACGACCGAGCTGCGAGAGGCGGTCGAACGGCTCTCGGACTCGGAGGACCGGGCACGCCAGGCGAGCATCGCCAAGAGCACTTTCCTCGCGAACGTCAGTCACGAGCTCCGGACGCCGCTGAACGCGATCATCGGCTACAGCGAGATCCTCGAGGAGGAGGTCCACCTCGCAAAACGGCCCGAGCTGACGGGCGACATTCGCAAGGTGCGCGCCGCCGGACGCCATCTCCTCCAGCTCATCGACACGATCCTGGACCTCTCGAAGGTCGAGGCCGGAAAGATGGAGATCGAGCTCGAGGCGTTTCCGGTCGGGGAGCTCTGCGCCGAGGTCGAGGCGCTGGTGAAACCCCTCGCCCTCAAGAACAGGAACCGCATCATGTTCCGCGGCGCCGAAGCCGCCGGCGTCCTGAACAGCGACCGGACGAAGGTCCGTCAGGCGCTCGTGAACATCGCCGGGAACGCCTGCAAATTCACGGAGAACGGGAACGTCACGATCTCGGTCGTGCGGGAGAACCGTGCCGGACGGGTCGAGGCGGTCTTCGTCGTCGAGGACGACGGCCCCGGGATTTCCGCCGATCAGCTCGAAAAGCTCTTCCAGCCCTTTACCCAGGCCGACTCCTCGACCTCGCGCCGATTCGGGGGGACCGGCCTCGGCCTCGCGCTCACGCGCAAGCTCGTCTCCCTCCTGGGCGGGGAGATCGGCGTGAAAAGCGCCCCGGGACTCGGGAGCGCGTTCACGATCCGCATACCCGACGGCTCCGCCCCGCCCCGCTCGGGAGCGTTCGACGTGCCGCCGGCACCGGCGCCCCGGCCCTGACGCCGTTCAGAGCGGCTCGAAGCGGGCCGTGAAGTGACGAAGGACGTTCGGGGCCTCGGTGATCCGGAGGCCGCGCAGCTTCTCGCGCCCGCGGAAGACCTCGAGGACCCCCTCCGCCGCGTAGTCGATGTGCGACTGCGTGTAGACACGCCTCGGAATCGCGAGCCGTACGAGGTCCATGGCGCCGGCCTTCTCGGTGCCGTCCGGCTGCCTTCCGAACATCACCGTCCCGATCTCGACGCCGCGGATCCCGGCCTCCACGTAGAGTGAGTTTGCGACGGCAATCCCGGGGTACTGCAGCGGCGGGACGTGCGGAAGCATCGTCCGCGCGTCGATGTAGACGGCGTGGCCTCCGGGAGGCTGGATGATCGGGACGCCCCCGGCCGTCAGCTTGTCGGCGAGATAGGCCGTCGAGCGGATCCGGTAGCGCAGGTAGGGCTCCTCGACGACCTCCTCGAGGCCGCGGGCGATCGCCTCGAGGTCGTAGCCGGCAAGACCGCCGTAGGTCGGGAAGCCTTCCGTGAGGATCAGGAGGTTGCGGCAGGAGGCGGCGAGGACGTCGTCGTTCATCGCCAGGAAGCCGCCGATGTTCGCGAGGCCGTCCTTCTTGGCCGACATCGTGGCGCCGTCCGCCAGCGAGAACGTTTCCCGGGCGATCTCCTTCGGCGTCCGCTCCGACTGCCCCGCTTCACGCTCCTTGATGAACCAGGCGTTCTCGGCGAACCGGCAGGCGTCGAGGATGAGCGGCTTGCCGTACTTGTCGCAGAGGGCGCGGATCCCGCGGATGTTCTCGAGGGAGACGGGCTGCCCGCCGCCGGAGTTGTTCGTGATCGTCACCATCACGATCGGGACCCTCTCCCCGTCCTCGGCGAGGGTCTTCTCCAGCTTCTCGAGGTCCATGTTCCCCTTGAACGGGTGGATGAGGGACGGGATCTTCCCCTCGGCGATGACGAGGTCGCGGGCCTCGGCTCCCTCGACCTCGATGTTCGCGCGGGTGGTGTCGAAATGCGTGTTGCTCGGGACCACCATCCCCGGCTTGAGGAGCGTGTGGAAGAGGATCCGCTCCGCCGCACGCCCCTGGTGCGTCGGGATGACGTGCTTGAAGCCGGTCAGGTCGGTGACGACATCCCGGAAACGGTAAAACGAGCGGCTCCCTGCGTAGCTCTCGTCGCCCTGCATCAGGGCACCCCACTGCGCGGAAGACATCGCGCCCGTCCCGGAATCGGTCAGGAGGTCGATGAGGACGTCGTCCGCGTGGAGGAGGAAGACGTTGTACCCGGCTTCGACGAGCGCCTTCTCGCGCTCCTCACGGGTCGTGAACTTGACCGACTCGACCGACTTGATGCGGAAGGGCTCGATGATCGTCTTGAACAGCATGGCAACCGGGGATTCTACCCGGCGGCCCCGCCTCCCAGCGCACTCTCCGGACTTTTTCTGACGGCCTTCGCCGGGGCCGCCGGGAGCGCCCCGCGAATCGCGAGCTGCCCCTTGCGGGAGGCGTCGATGGACTGCGCGAGGATTCGCGCCCCTTCCTGGGGCGCGTGGAATCCCGACGAGTTCTCGGCCTCGGCGAAGTCGAGGAGGAATGAGGCCCGACGCTGGAAGTTCCGGGCGACCGCCATCTCGTCGTCGCTCTTCCCGGCCTCCTTCGCAGCCTTCAGGTCGTCGATGAGCGACACGAGGGCGTCCATGGCGAGGTCGCGCATCTCGGTGTGCCGGGTCTGGATCGTCTCGACCCTGGCCTTCAGCTCCTCCTCCGGCCACCGGTGGCACGTCTGGCATGCCTTGTTGATGTTCAGGAGCGGGCTCCTCACGTGGTGGTCGGAGACCTTCATCGCACCGACCTTCGTGTAGGGCATGTGGCAGTCGGCGCAGGCGACACCGGAACGGGCATGGATTCCCTGGCTGTACGTTTCGAACTCGGGGTGCTGGGCCTTCAGGTTCGACGAGCCCGTCTCGGCGTGCGTCCAGTCCTTGAATCCCACCTCGTCGTAGTACTCGAGGACCTGGTCGGCCTTCAGCCCCTTGTGCCACGGGAACGTGAGTCGTTTTTCGGCCCCCTTGAAGTAGTACTCGACATGGCACTGCGCGCAGACGTAGGTGCGCATCTCCTGGCGCGTCGCCTGCGTGTTCACGTCGTACGCCGCGACGCCCTGCGAGGACTTGTACGCCCGGATCCCCTCCACGAAGGCAGGGCGCGTGATCCGCAGCGCCATCGACTGCGAGTCGTGGCAGTCAATGCAGGCGACAGGGTGCTTCACGAGATTGCGCACCTCGAGGTAGGACATCTGGTTCATCCTCTCGAAGCCCTTCTCGACGTCTCCCTCGCCCAGCGTCTTCATCGTTACGTACGTCGACGCGTGACAGTTCATGCAGGTACCGGGCTGCTTCACCACCTGCTGCCGCTCGGTGAACGTCTGGTCGTCGAGCATGTAGGCGTGCCCCCGCTCCTCTCGAAAGTCGACCGCGAAGGCGTATCCGGCCCACATCCTCTTCAGGCGCGGGTCATCCTCGATCTTCGAGGTCGTCACCTGCGTCCGCGGGTCCTTCTCGGTCGGCGTCCTGGGGAACGCCTCGCTCCCTCCGAACTTCGTCCGGACCATGTCGACCGTCCGCTTGTAAGAGTCGAACTGGACCGGGAAGTTCTTCCCCCAGACCGCCGGGTCCTCGGTGTCGTCGGTCAGCTCCACGACGCGGAAGAACGGGTTCCGCGCCTCCTGCTTGTGCTCCATGATGTTGACGAGGAGGGCTGTCACGCCGACGGCGGCGAACGCGGCGATCGCGGCTGTAACGAGGATCGTCCTCGCGGTGCTGGCCTTCTTCTCGGTCATTCCTCTGCCTCGCTTCTCGCGCTGTCTTTCAGTGCGGGTGGCCGACGGACCGGTGGCACTCGACGCAGGAGAGCTCGCGGCCCTTGCTGGTGATCCGGTCGATGTCGTGGACGACGTCCGCATGGCACTTCCGGCAGGCCTTCTCCGTCACGCGATGGTTGCGTTCCGTGATCTGGATCGGGTCCGCAAACCGCCCCGTCGTGAACGCGAAGGAGTGCCAGAAGCCGTTCGAGGCCTTTGTCGCGTACCTGGCGACGAACCCGGGGGGGGTGTGGCAATCGTTGCACGTGGCGACCGCCCGGTGGCTCCCTCTGGACCAGCCGTCGAGCTGCTCGGTCATGACGTGGCAGTTCGCACAGGCGTTCGGATCGCTGGAGAGGTACGAGGCCCCCTTCGCGTAGACGAAGGTATAGGTCCCGACACCGAGTGCGGTTCCGAGGAGGAGGCCCGCCAGGGTCTCGACGAGAGCGGCTCCCCGCTTCACGGGCCCGCCTCCGGTTCGCTGGGAAGACGGTCTTTCGAGCTCACGGCCGTACTTTCGGCGGTATGCCACATTGCGTCAAGCGCGTTCCCGGCCGTTCCCCGGCCTCCCATGACGCCCGTCATGAATCCACCGTGATTCTTCCCGGCCGCGTCCCTCGCGCGCCACCGCAGCCGATCGGGAGCACACTGGACGAAATGCCGGATCTCGTCTTCTACGACGGCGGTTGTGGTCTCTGCCACCGTAGCGTCGCCTGCCTGGCCCGGCACGACGGGGACGGGAGCCGGTTCCTCTTCGCGCCGCTGGGAGGCGAGACGGCCGGCATCCGATTGGTCGAGGCCGGCCTCGACCCTCCTCCGTACGGGACTGTCGTCGTTCTCGATGAGCGGGGCAGGCTCCGGACGAAGAGCGATGCCGTCCTTCACGCCCTTGGCCGGCTCGGAGGCGGCTGGAGACGGATCGCGGGCGCCGCACGGCTCGTCCCACGACCTCTCAGGGACGGCGCCTACCTGGCCGTGGCGCGGATCCGGGGCCGGCTCTTCAGGAAGCCGCAGGGAGTGTGCCCTCGCCTCCCCGCACGCCTCGCGGAGCGCTTCCTGCCCTGACTCCGCCTACGCGCCGGTCATCAGCCCGCGGCCCGCACCTTCCAGACGCCGTGGTAATCGTCGAAGGCCTTCTTCAGCCTCTTGCGGTACTTCTCTTCCCGGCTCGGCCAGAAGGTCCTCTTGATCGTGCGAAGGACCGGGCTCGCCTCTTCCGAGACAGAGCTCCGATCGAGCTCGGCGAGGATCGCGTCGACGACCGGCGCCAGCCTTTCGGGATCCGTGGGCTCCAGGGGGAGCGCCGCGATCCGGCCCATGTGAGCCTTCGCGTACTCCGCGGCCGTGTCGCGCAACGTGAAGCGGAAGACCTGCCAGCTCGCCCCGAGCCTTTTCTCCGTCATCGAAGATCCTCGACGGCATTCTAGGCGCGACAGCGTTCCTCTGCTGGTCCGGCTACGATGCGCTCCGTGCCGCGCCGCACCTCCCCCGCAGCACTCCTGTTCGTCGTCGGCCTCGCGTTCTTCACCGACTCGATCCTCTACTACCTGCTCGTCCCCCTCCTCCCCCACTACGCGAAGACGCTCGACCTCTCGCAGATGGAAGTGGGCCTCCTCTTCGGCGTCTACGCCGCCGCCATCCTCGCCGGCACCTGGCCGCTCGGCCGCCTCTCCGACCGGATCGGGCGTCGCAGGCCGTTTCTCTGGGGCCTCCTCGGACTCGGGACCACGACCCTCCTGTTCGCCTTCGCTTCCTCCTACCCGCTCCTTCTCCTCGCCCGCGTCCTGCAGGGCCTCGCCGCGGCCGCAACCTGGACCTCGGGTCTCGCCCTCCTCGCCGAGGGATACCCGTCGGAGCGCCGCGGCCAGGCGATGGCGACGGCGTTTGCCGCCGCGAACGTCGGCGTCCTGCTCGGGCCTCCGGTCTCGGGCTTCCTCACCGAAGGCTTCGGTCCGAGGAGTCCTTTCTTCTTCGCCGCGGGCCTCGCGCTCGCCGACGCCGCCGCCCGGGTCGTCTTCCTCCGGGAGGAGGATCCCCCCTCAGGAGAGCGCGTCGGTCTCTCCGGGTTGCTGGGGAACGCCACCGTCCGGACCCTGGCCGGAGCCATGGCGCTCGGCGCGGCTCTCTGGGCCGTTCTCGAGTCGACGCTTCCGCTCCACCTCGACGCCACGCTCGGGATGCGCGCTTCCGAGATCGGTCTCCTCTTCGCCGCCGCGGCGCTCGCACACACGCTCACCTCGCCGCTGATGGGCCGCCTCTCCGATCGCTTCGGACGTCTCCCGGTCCTTCGCGTCGGCTTCGTTCTCGCGGCGTTCCTGGTCCCGGTTCCCGCGTTTCTCACGACGAAGGCCACGGTCGCCCTCTCCATGGCGGCCCTCGGCGTTACCGCCTCCTTCGTCATGAGCCCGGTCAGCCCGGGCCTGGCGGACGCGGTCGAAGCGATGGGAACCCGCTCCTTCGGAAGCGTCTTCTCCCTCGTGAACGTCGCCTACGCCGTCGGCATGATGGCCGGCCCGCTCGCCGGCAGCGCCCTGGTCGAGGCCGTCGGCATGAGGGGCGCCCTCGCCGCGACGGGCGTGGCCTTCGCCCTCTACCTCGTGCCGCTCGGGAGGCTGAAGCCGGTCGCGGCGCCACCCGGAACCACCGCTACACTCCCTCCCCGGTGAAACCCGCCCTTCCTCAGCTGACCTACGCCGTCGAGGCGGCCGCGGTCGTCGTGATGACGATCTCCGGGATGATTACGGCGGCGAGGGCCCGGATGGACCTGATCGGGACGTTCACCCTCGCCCTCGTCACGGCGTTCGGCGGCGGAACGCTTCGGGACCTCCTCCTGCAGAGGCGACCTCTCTTCTGGGTCGCGAACGAGGGGTACGTCTTCCTGACGCTCCTCATTTGTCTCGCCTTCGTCTACAGCCGCCGCGCCTTCGCCCTGGCGGGCGCTCTCGACCGGCGAGCCGTCTTCGTCGATGCTCTCGGCCTCGCCCTCTTCACGCTGACAGGGGTCCGCTACGCTCTCGAGGCCGGGCTCCCGCCGTTGCCCGCGTCGCTGGTCGGAGTCGTCACCGGCACCTTCGGCGGCGTCCTGCGAGACGTCCTCGTCCGCGAGATCCCCACCATCTTCCGGCCGGGGGCCCTGTACGCCGCTTCGTCCTTCGTCGGGTGCTGGGTCGTCCTGGCGGGACCGTGGCTCGAGATTCCCCAGTCGATCGCCGACGCAGCGGGCTTCGCGACGATCGTCCTGCTGAGGCTGGCGTCCGTCCGTCTCGGTCTGCGGCTTCCCGACCCGCACTGGTTCGGGAAGCCGGACGAACGGAAGGGTGGGCCTACTTCGTGACCTTTGAGACCTTCGCGTCCTCGACGACGAGCGTGTAGGTGTAGCCCGCGCCGAAGTCCCGGTCGACCGCGACGGTGCCCTTCACGACCACGACGTCGCCCTTGGCGACCGTGTCATTCGTCGTGACCGTGACGTCGTTGTCCTTTCCATCGGGCGAGCCGGAGCCGTCCCGGAGGTGGATCCAGTTCTTTCCCATGATCCCGGAGTTGAGCTTGACCACCTTGCCCCGGATGGTGACGGACTTCCCCTTCAGCGTGGCGCGCTGGGCGAAGACCTCCGCAACCGTCCTTCCGTCCGCTCCCTCGGCCTTCGCGACGGAGATCTTCTCGGTCACGTCCGGCCCGCTCGCCGCGGCGGCGTGCTGGGCCGCCATCGAAGCCGGGACCTCGGGAGGGGCCGCTCCCATTCCCCCTGTCGCCGCCGGGATGGCCGGGGCGGCCGACGTGCCCGCCACAAGGCCGGCGCCCGCTCCGGGTGCGAGCGTTCCGAACAAGATCACGTCGAACGTCCGGTTGAGCGTCTTGCTCTCGAAGCCCTTCATCGGCATCGGGTTCAGGACGGTGACCGTCTGGCCCACCTCGACTTTCGACTCGTTGACCGCGGCCCAGGTCTCCCCTTCGGCCGTCTTCAGCTTGAGGTAGGTATAACCCGCCGCGTCCATGGTTTCGAGGATCGTGCCGGTGACGGAGGTGACGTCCGAGTTCGACCCTCCTTCGGCCGGCGCACCTTCGTGGGTCCCGGCGAGGGCGACCTCCGACGTGACCGGCGGCGTGCCTGCGACGGGCGCCGCCGGTTTGCTGCAGCCCAGGGACAGGGACGCCGGGAGGAAGAGGATCGTGAGGGACAACGGGTTGAAGCGGTGCGTCTTCATGCCCCCGAATGGTACTTCCTCCGGCTACCCGGCCGCTTCACCCGCCCGGCCCCCCGTTTCCTCCTTTACGGCTCCAGCGGCCCCGGGGCCCGGCCCGAGGCAGAACGGAAGGCCGGAAGCGCACGACCTCCGAGTGAGCTCATCGGACTTTCCGGAGTTATAGTGATGTGGCTCGGTCCGAAAGCCCATGATGAATTGGCATCATGGATCTCGGAGGCCGGCCGTAAGAGACTTCCAGTGACGATTTCGGGGCTGCCACGCGGCCCATGGAGGGTTCTGAAATGCCTACGAGAGACCTCACGCTGGCGATGGTCGGCTCGGGTGGCGACGGCGTCGTGACGATGGGCGAAATGATGGCCCAGGCCGGCGCTCGCGACGGACTGAACGTCATCAAGGTGGAGGCCTACGGGCCGCAGATCCGCGGTGGGGAATCGTCCTGCACCCTCCGGATGTCGGCCGAGCCGATCTCCGCCCAGGGAGACGCCATCGACGTTCTCGTCGTCTTCAACTGGGCGGACTTCAACCGGTTCAAAGGCGAGCTCGTCCCGAAGGCCGATGCCGTGATCCTCTACGAGGCCGCAGACGCGACCCCGCTCGCCGACGTGTCGATCCCGACCGCGACGAACGCGACCTGGATCCCGGTACCGTTCATCGAGCTGGCCACGAAGGCGACCGGGACGAAAGCCGCAAAGAACATCGTCACCCTCGGCATCCTGGCCGAGCTCTTCGCCATCCCGCAGGAATCGGTCCGCAAGGCCGTCGAGTTCAAGTTCGGCAAGAAGAAGGCGGGCGTCCTCGAGGCGAACCTCAAGGGCTTCGCCGCGGGACGCGAGTTCGCCGGCACCCTCGGGGTCGACGTCTCCGCCAGGAAGCTCGAGTACACCGTCGGAGAGCCCAAGCTCGTCATGACGGGGAACGAGGCCTGCGCCGTCGCGGCGCTCCACGCGGGCTGCCGCTTCTTCGCCGGCTACCCGATCACGCCGTCCTCCGAGGTCCTCCACTTCCTGTCGGAGTGGCTCCCGCGGTCCGGCGGGCGGATCATCCAGACGGAAGACGAGCTGTCGGCCCTGGGCGCCGTCATCGGCGGCTCGTTCGCCGGGGTGAAGTCGATGACGTCGACCTCCGGCCCGGGACTCTCCCTCATGTCCGAGATGCTCGGTCTGGCCTCGATGGCCGAGATCCCCGCGGTCATCCTCAACGTCCAGCGCGGCGGTCCCTCGACGGGCCTGCCGACCAAGTCCGAGCAGTCGGACCTCAATCTCGCCGTCTACGGATCGCACGGCGACGCCCCGCGAATCGTCCTGGCGCCCACGGACGTGGAAGACTGCTTCCACGCCACCGTCGACGCCTTCAACATCGCCGAGGAGACGCAGCTCCCGGTCATCATCCTTTCCGACCAGGCCGTCGGACAGAGCCGCCAGACGGTCGAGAGAGCGAACCTCGTCCACGAGGTCATCGATCGCCGAACGCCGAACGAGGAAGAGCTCGCCAGCTACAAGCGCTACGCCGAGACCCCTTCGGGCGTCTCGCCCATGAGCATCCCGGGTACGAAGGGCGGGATGTACCAGACGAACGGCCTCGAGCACGACGAGACGGCCCGGCCCGCCTCTTCCCACGCCGTGCACGAGAAGATGAGCCGGAAGAGGTTCAAGAAGCTCGAATTCGTCGAGGAGAAATACCCGCTCTTCGTCCACCTCGGCCCCGAGAAGGCCGATCTCGGCATCGTCTGCTGGGGCTCCTCGAAGGGTCCCGTCGAAGAGGCATTGAAGGAGCTCGCCACGGCGGGCCTGAGCGTTTCCGCGTTCATCCCCCGCATCATTATGCCGTTCCCGAAGAAGGCCTTCCTCGAGTACATGGCGAGCGTGAAGACGCTCATTTTCCTCGAGGTGAACTTCGCCGGCCAGCTCTACCACTATCTGAGGACCATCTTCGATCTCCCCGCCGCGACGCGCGTCTTCGCGCGGACGGGCGGCCTGAACCTCTCCGTGACCGAAGTGAAGAGCCGCGTCGAGAGCGTCCTTTCGGAAGTCGGAGCCCGCGAGGAGGTGACCGCGTGAGCAGCGTCATCGAAACCCCCGCCCCGCCCCGCTTCCAGCCGGGCGACTACAAGAGCGACCTCAAGCCCGTCTGGTGCGCCGGGTGCGGCGACTTCGGCGTCGTCTCGGCCATGTACCGCGCGATGGCCGAGCTGCAGCTCGAGCCGTGGAACACGGTCGTCGTCTCCGGTATCGGCTGCTCCTCGCGCCTCCCCGGCTACGTCGAAGCGTACGGCTTCAACAGCGTGCACGGACGGGCGCTCCCCATCGCGACCGGGATCAAGGTGGCTCGTCCCGAGCTGAAGGTCGTCGCCGTCGGCGGCGACGGGGACGGGCTCGCCATCGGAGGCAACCACTTCCTCCACGCCTCCCGCCGCAACCTCGACATTTTCTATGTCCTGATGGACAACGAGATCTACGGGCTGACGAAGGGGCAGGCAGCGCCGACGACCCCGTCGGGCGACAAGACGAAGTCGACCTTCTTCGGGAATCCCGAGCCCTCCGTCGACCCGTGCGAGCTCGCGATCTCGTTCGGCGCCACCTGGGTCGCGCGCGGCTTCTCGGGCGACCTGAAGGCCCTCGTGGACCTGATGGTCGCCGGCATGAGCCACCACGGCTTCGCCTTCCTGAACGTCATGTCTCCCTGCGTCACCTGGCGCGGCGACGACCAGTTCAAGGTGATGAAGGCGAAACTGAGGAGCCTCCCCGAAGGCTACGACCGGCACAGCCGGGCCGCGGCCTTCGGCTACATGCGTGAAACGGATATTCTGACGACGGGGGTCCTCTACGAGGCCCACGAGCCGTCGCTCCTCGACAGGCTCGAGGCGCAGCGGACGAAGGCGATGCAGGGGCACGAAGGTCTGACGACCGAACAGGTCCTGAAAGTCTTCGATCCGCCGTTCTGAGGAAGGGACGCCGCGTGGTACTTCCCGAGGGCTTCACGCAGGAGCTGCTCGACCATCTCAACGACGGCGTCTACTTCGTCGATCGCGACAGGAAGATCACGTTCTGGAATCGGGGCGCCCAGTCCATCACGGGCTGGGCGCCCCGCGACGTCATCGGCCGGGCGTGCCCCCAGGCCGTGCTCCGGCACCTCGACGCTGACGGAAAAGAGCTCTGCCGCAACGGCTGCCCTCTTTCAGCGGCTCTCGCCGACGGAAAGCCGCATCGGGCCGACCTCTTCCTTCACCACCGGGCCGGACACCGCGTCCCGGTGCGCGTCGAGGTCGTCCCGGTGCGGGATACCACGGGAGCCGTGGTCGGCGCGGTCGAGGTCTTCACGGACCAGACCGAGCGGATGGAGGCGATCCGTCGCGTCGAGGAGCTGACCGAGATCGTCTTCCTCGACCCGCTCACGGGAATCGGGAACAGGCGGTACGCCGAGGTCGTCCTCGAGGAGAAGATGGCCGAGCTGACACGCTACGGCTTCCGGTTCGGTGTCCTCTTCGTCGACGTCGACCGCTTCAAGGAGGTCAACGACACCCACGGACACGACGTGGGCGACGCCGTGCTGCGAATGGTCGCGACGACGCTGGCCCGCTCGGCACGCTCCCTCGACTTCGTCGGGCGATGGGGGGGTGAGGAGTTCGTCGTCCTCCTGGCCAACGTCACGGACTTCAACCTCCCCCTCGTGGCGGACAGGGCCCGGCGCCTCGTCGAGCATTCGGAGCTGCCGCTGGCGACTGGATCGCTGAAGGCGACAGTTTCGATCGGTGCGACGCTGGTGAGGAAGGGTGAGGAAATTGCCGACATCCTGAAGAGGGCCGACGGCCTGATGTACGAGGCGAAGTCGGCCGGTCGAAACCGGGTCGTCGTCCGCCTCTGACGGTCGACGACCCGGCCCCACCGGGCGTCAGCGGATCCTGACGCTCCTCGGCTGCCGCGGCGTCACCGGCAGCTCCGGGGCGCCGAGCGGAATCGCCATCTCCTCGACGGCGGCATCCAGTCCCTCGGGCCCGACCAGCTCGACGCGGAAGATCCCCTTCGCACCCCAGGCCGCCAGGGCATGGCGCGCCTCTTCTCCTGCGGCGAGAACGAGCCGGCGTTCGACGACGACGTTCCCGTCGGCATCCACGAGCCGGAGGAAGACCACGGCTTCCCCGTCGCCTGCCAGGCGGCGCAGGAGGAGCGTCGTCCCGGTCTCCACCTCGACCCGATCGAGGGCGAGCCGGCCATCGGGCTCGCGGTCGAGAGACCTGATACCGGAGGCGGTCGCCGCCTGTGCGGCCGAGGCCGGCAACACGTTGATCGTCGTCGCCTTCGAGGACGAGCCCGAGCCATTCGAGGCGACCAGGACGATGACCTTCGGGCCGGCAGCCGGGAACGTCACCGTGGGCGACTGGACGGTCGTGGCCGGCATCCCGTCACCCGGGAACCAGAGCCAGCTCGTCGCCTGCGGCGAGGAGGTGTCGGTGAAGGTCACGGCGCGGCCGGCCACGATGGAGGTGGGAACAGAGAAGCTCGCCACCGGACCTGCGAGCGAGTACACCGGACTCGACGCTTGCGCTCCCGGCCCCTTCTCCGGGGTGCATGCCCAGGCCCGGACGAAGAGCTGGACCGGATCGATCGCCCCACGCGGCGGTGCTCCCGCCGTGGTGCCCGCGGCGGAGACCCACGCTCCTCCGTTGATCCTCCACTCGTAGCGCGTCGGCGCGAACCCGGACGCCGGAGCGCCCCACCCCAGGGCGAGGAAGTCCGTCGCCGTGACCGGCCCCGCCGGATTTCCCTGCGGTGTCACGACCGGAGAGACCGGGGCAGCAGGCGTGCCGCAGACCGTGATCACGGCCGTTGCGGTCCTCGAGGTGCCACCGCCCGTCACGAACGTGAAGGTGATCGTCGAAGGACCAGACGCGGCCTCGGCGGACGCCTGGAAGGAGAACGCGGCCGGGGCAAACGCGGGAGGGGCGATCGCGGCGGACGCGGGAGTGACGGTGACCCCGGGCGGAAGCCCGGACGGCGTGACGAAGACGTCGGCCGTCGGAGCGCAATCCCCGGCTGTGAGCGAGGCCGTGAGGGTTGCGGCCGCTCCTCCCGCGTTCAGGATGACACCCGAAGGGGTCGCTGCCGAAATGAAGGCCGCCGGGAGGACGTTGGCAATGAACGTCGCGGTCGCGCTCATTCCACGCGGGTCGGACACGAGTGCGGTCACCGTCGCCGGACCGGGCGGCATGCCCGGGGCGGCCGTCACGCTGAACAGCACGATCCGGGCCGGAGGCATCGCCGGGACGGGGATCGTCGCCGGAGTGACCGTCAGGCCCTCGGGAAGGGTCGGGAACGTGACCGTAGGCGTTCCCGAGTATCCGTCCAGGGGGGTAATCGTCAGGGAATTCGGGCCCGCCGCGCCTCCCGGGCAAACGTCCATCGAGGCGCGCTCGACCGAGACGCCGATCTGGCCGGTCCGGACGACCGTCACCGGCGTCGTCGTCGTCTTCGGCGTGCCCGTAGACGGGGTGAAGATGAATGCCGCCTCCACGCTTCCCGCGGGTACCGACGAAGAGGCGGAGAACATGAAGACGACCGGAGTGAACGAAGGGGCCAGGAGTTCTGCCGAGGCCGGGGTCACGGTGACGCCGGCCGGCAGGCCGGTCGGAGTGACGGTGATGGAGGCCGGCGGGGAGCAGGCGCCGGGAGCCAGCGACGCCGTCACCGGAACCGGCTCGCCCCCTGACGTCAACTCGATCGTCGTCGGCGTCAAAACCGGGGCGAAGTCGGCGGCGCCGACGTTCACGACGAAGCTCGTGAAAGCCGACGGGCCGCCCGCGTCACTCACCAGGACGTTCACGACCTTCGGTCCGGGAAGGGCTCCTGCGAGAGCGGACACCTCGAAGGAGACGGACTGGACCGGGGGGAGTTCCCCGACCGGAACAGCAGAGGGCGTGACCTTGAGGTCGGACGGCAGGGCCGGAAACGTGACGGTCGGCGAGCCCGTGTACCCGTCCAGGGATGTGACGGTGACGGAATTCGTCACCGCCGGACCACCGGGACAGGCGTACACGGAGGCCTTCTCGAGCGCTACGCTCAAGGCTCCGAGACGCTCGATGGTGAGGACGAAAGTGTCCGTACCACTCGAGATCGGACCCGTCTCGACACTCACCGTGTAGTCGCCCGGCGGCGTCGAAGTGCTCGTTTCA
Source organism: Holophagales bacterium UBA5066 (assembly GCA_002414905.1). Lineage (GTDB taxonomy): Bacteria > Acidobacteriota > Thermoanaerobaculia > UBA5066 > UBA5066 > UBA5066. The sequence goes on from DIAY01000161.1 coordinate 23,169, forward strand.
ATCTGGAAGCTGACGACGGCGGAGGGCGGCCCCTGCTGAAACACCACCGTGAACGTCACGGGCGACGGAACCGGCGAGGCCCCCTGGGGCAGCCCGGTAAAGATCAGCTGCTGGGGCCCGGTCGGGTAGGTCTCTGAGTAGCCCACAGTCGCCGTCAGGCTCTCGGAGGTGGAGCCGGCCAGGACCCTCACGGACGACGGCACCACCGAGAGCGGCTGGATCGTGAACTCCAGCAGCCCGGACGACAGCTCCGGGTCGTTGTAAGCCGAAGCTTCGTAGCTCGATGGCCAGGCGTAGGACGCCGCGACGAGATGGAAAGAGACGGTTGCCGAGGTTTGCCCGGGCGCAGCCGTGTAGGTGATGGTCGACGGCACCGTCGTCACCCCGTACGCGAGTCCGTCGCCCCCATTGAACACCAGCGTCTGAAGGCCTCCCGGGTGGCCGCCTACCGGGAACACGATCTGGGCCGTGATGAGCGGGGACGTTTCCCCCACCCCGAAGGTCACCGGGCTCGGCGAGAACGTGATCATTCCCGTGTTCGTCTGCGCCAGAGCGGGGAAGGCCAGAGACGCTGCGAGCAGGCAGAGGAAAAAGCTGCGAAGGACCGCTCTATGCGACATCGTCGCTCCTTTCGCCCCCGGTGCCTCCAGTGGCGGCCTCGGGCGTCTCATGGGTTCTCGGGCCGGTTATGGTGACTCTACCAGCGAACGGGGATGCGGGTACCCCTTGGAGCGGTTTATTCTCGGGCCGGATGGCTTGCTCGTTCCGCTCGTTCCGCCACCTCCCCGCCCTCGTCGTCCTGGTCGCCGGCGTCAGTCCGGGCTGCTCGGTCCGAAAAGTCGCTGTGAACACCCTCGCCTCGGCCCTCGCGGCCGGCAGCGACACCTACGCGACCGACGACGACCCCGAGCTCGTCGCGGCCGCCATCCCTTTCGGCCTGAAAACGATCGAGGCGCTCCTCGTGGAAGCGCCGAGAAACGACGGCCTTCTCCTGGCAGCGACGAGCGGTTTCACGCAGTACGCGTACGCGTTCGTGCAGGCCGAAGCCGACCTCGTCGAAGGGAAGGACCTCTCCCGGGCAACCGCGCTACGGGCTCGCGCCCGAAAGCTCTACCCGCGCGCCCTGCGTTACGGCCTCCGGGGCCTCGAGGCGAGACACCCCGGCTTCGAGGCGGGCCTGCGCGACGACGCCCTGCGCGAGAGGACCCTCGCGGCCACGACGAAGTCCGACGTGCCCCTCCTCTACTGGGCCGGAGCCGCCTGGGGTGCGGCAATCTCCCTGTCGAAGGAGAACGCCGAGCTGACGGCCGACCAGGGGCTCGTCGAGGCGCTCGAGAAGAGGGCCCTGGCCCTGGATGAGGGGTTCGGGCAGGGAACGATCCACGACTTCTTCATCGCCTTCGAAGGGGGGCGCCCGCCCGCCGCGGGAGGCTCTGCAGAAAAGGCCCGGTGGCATCTCGAACGAGCGGTCGCGCTCTCGTCCGGGAAGCGTGCCGCCCCGTTCGTCACCTTCGCCGAAACCGTTTCCGTCAGCGCGCAGGACCGCCGGGAGTTCGAAGAGATGCTCCGGCGGGCCCTGGCCATCGACCCCGACGCCGTTCCCGAGCTGCGGCTCGCAAACACCGTCTCGCAGCGCCGCGCTGCGTGGCTCCTCGCCTGCAGCGACGAGCTCTTCCTGGAGTAAACCAATGACAGACCGTCCCCGTGCCACCACCTCCACGCGGCGAATCCTTCCTGCGCTCGCGCTCCTGCTGGCGGGAGCGCTCCCCGCCCCTGCCCAGGTGGTCGTGAAGATGGCCACGCTCGCCCCCGACGGGTCGACCTATCACCTGATCCTCAAGGAGATGGCCGAGAAGTGGAAAACGGCGACGAATGGCCGCGTCGTCGTGCGGCTCTACCCCGGGAGCGTCGCGGGCGACGACACGGACGTGGTCCGAAAGATGCGTCTCGGGAGCCTGAACGCCGGACTCCTCACGAGCTCCGGCGTCTCGGCCGTCGACCCGTCGGTCCTGGCGCTCCAGGTCCCGATGCTCTACTCGTCGTATGACGAAGTGGATCACGTCCTCTCCGTCTACGGTCCGAAGCTCGAGGCGGCTCTCGCGGCGAAAGGCTTCATCCTCCTCAACTGGGCGGACGCGGGCTGGATTCGCTTTTTCACGAAGACACCCGTCCGGACCCCCGACGAGCTGAAACCGCTGAAGCTCTTCGCCTGGGGAAACGACACAGACTCGCTCGAGATCTGGAAGGGGGCGGGCTTCAGCCCGGTCCCGCTCCCTTCGACCGAGATCTCGACGGCTCTCCAGACCGGTCTCGTCTCGGCCCTCCCGACGACGCCCCAGGCGGCCGTTCTGCTCCAGTGGTACCAGCACGCGAAGAACATGACCGACGTGAAATGGGCGCTCCTCCTCGGGGCCACGCTCATCGGCAAGCCCACGTGGGACAAGATCTCGCCCGAGGACCAGAAGGTGCTCCGGTCCACGGCCGCCGAGGCGGGCGCGCGCCTTCGTGGTGAGAGCCGCGCCTCCGAGGAGCGGGACATCGCCGCGATGAAGAAGCGCGGCCTCAACGTCGTCGCCGTCGACGGGAAGGCCGAAGCCCTCTGGCGAGCGGCTGCCGAAGCGGCCTACCCGAAGGCCCGCGGGAAGATCATTCCCGAGGCGGCCTTCGACGAGGCCCGCAGGATCCTCACCGACTACCGTGCGAAGAAGGCCGCAGCCGGGAAGAAGTGAACGCCGGCACCCTCCTCCGGCGTAGCGAGCAGGGGCTCCTGGTCGCGGCTCTCGCCGTGGCGACGACACTTCCGCTCGTCGACGCCTTCGGGCGCCCTCTCGGCGGCTTCCACGTCCCCGGCGCCGGCTCGATCCTCCAGCTCGTCACGCTCTGGACCGCCTTCATCGGAGGTCTTCTCGCGACGCGCGAGGGAACACATCTCACGCTCTCCACGGCCGAGCTCCTCGGAGACGGGCGTGCCCGTCGCTTCGCACGGCTCTTCTCCTTTTCCGTCGCGGCCGCGGTCTGCGCTGTCCTGGCCTGGGCGAGCGTGGGGCTCGTACAGGCCGATCGGGAGCAGGGGAAGGTCCTCTCCTTCGGCCTCCCGGAGTGGGTCGCCGAGTCGATCATGCCGGTCGCCCTGCTCCTGATGGCGACCCGATTCGCCTGGAAGGCCTCGGATGGCACTCGCGGGCGCGTCGCGGCCCTCGTGACGCTCGCATCCCCGCTCCTCCTCTCGTTCGTTCCCGAAGCCACCGCGCCGGTGCTCGTTTTCCCGCTCGCGGCGGTCATCCTCCTCGCCGCCCTCCTCGGCGCACCCGTCTTCGTCGCGATGGGAGGGCTTGCCTGTCTTCTCTTCTGGAAGGACGCCGTCCCCGTCGCCGCCGTGTCGGCGGAGGTCTACCGCCTCGTCGCCTCGCCGACGCTCCCGGCCATCCCGCTCCTCACCGCTGCGGGGTACATCCTGGCGGAAGGGGGCGCCTCGACGCGTCTCGTCCGCTTCTTCCGCGCCCTCTTCGGCTGGATGCCCGGCGGCCTCGCCGTCATGGTCGCAGCGGTCTGCGCCCTCTTCACGACGTTCACCGGCGGCTCGGGCGTGACGATCATCGCCCTCGGCGGTCTCGTCTACCCGATCCTGCGCGACGACGGGTACCCCGAGGGATTTTCGCTCGGGCTCGTGACGGCCGCCGGGAGCCTCGGCCTCCTCTTCCCACCGTCGCTTCCCGTGATCCTCTACAGCGTCGTCGCGTCCGTCCCTGCGGATTCGCTCTTCCTCGCCGGCCTCGTTCCCGGCCTCCTGCTCGTCGTCCTGACGGCCGCGTGGGGCATACGGCAGGGTCTGAGGCTGGACGCAGCGGGTCGCCGGAGGCCACGATTCGAGCTACGCGAGCTGGCGGCGTCGTTCTGGCAGGCGAAGTGGGAGCTGGCGTTGCCCGTCCTCGTCATCGTCCTTTTCGCGAGCGGATTCGCCTCGATGGTCGAGGCGGCGGCGGCGGCCTGCGGCTATGCGGCCGTCGTCGAATGCTTCATCACTCGCGACATCCATCCGTTCCGGCAGCTCCCGGGCGTCCTCGTGAAGGCCGGGGCGCTCATGGGTGCCGTCCTCATCCTCCTTTCGGTCGCGATGGGGCTCACGAGCTGGCTCGTCGACGCGCAGGTCCCGATGGCGCTCCTGGACTGGGTGAAGAGCCACGTCTCCTCGCCGCTCGTCTTCCTGCTCGTCCTGAACGTGATCCTGCTCGTCCTGGGGAGCGTCCTCGAGATCTACTCGGCCATCGTCATCCTGGCGCCACTGGTCGCACCGATGGGCGCTGCCTTCGGAATCGATCCGATTCACCTCGGGGTCATCTTCCTCGCGAACCTCGAGCTCGGCTTCCTCTTCCCGCCAGTCGGGCTCAACCTCTTCCTCTCGTCGTCCCGCTTCGGCGTTCCGCTTCCGAAACTCTACCGGCACGCGGTGCCGTACCTGCTGATCCTCGGCGCTGGCGTCCTCCTCATCACCTACGTCCCGGCGATGTCCACGGGGATACTGGCGCTGCTCGGAAAGCGGTAGCCGCCGCGACACCCGGCGGTCCGGTGCGGCTCTCAGCGCGGGGGAGGCTGCTGCTGCGGTGCCTGCGAAACCACGCCCCACTCGAGGAGGCGCCGCTTCGAGTAATCGCCCGGCTCGCCCGTGGCACCGCTCTGGACGATGAGCTTGTACTTCTCGACGGCGCTGCTGCGGTCGCCGAGCGCATCGTAGCTCCGGCCGAGGTAGTAGGTCGTCACGACCTGCGCCCCGGCCGATCTCTCCGCCGCCTCGAGCTCGCCGATGGCATCGCGCCAGTCGGAGAGCTTGTAGGACGAGATGCCGCCGGCGAGCCGGCCGTGGAAGAGCGCCGGGTCGCGGCGCACCGCCTCGCGGGCCGCATCCCGCGCCGACCGGAGCTCGTTCGCATCGACGAGCGCAATCGCCTTGAGCGCAGGGAGGATCGCCTGCCGCGGTGCGAGCCGCGCAGCCTCGTCGAACTTCGCGGCCGCCCCGCGAGCGTCCTTCTTCGCGAGCAGCTTCTCCCCCTCGTCCATCAGCTTGAACGCGGGAGCCTCGGCCTTCAGGCCGCGGGTCGCGGACGCGAAGGCCTCCACCCGGTATGGCGCACCGAGCTTCTCCGGGTACTTCGCCGCTGCGCGTTGCCGGGCCGTCTCGATCCGCTCCGTCGTGAGCGGGTGGCTCTGGAACATCGCCTCGAGCTTCGACGGCTCGCGGTCGTGGGCTCCCTTCAGGATCTCCATCGACTCGACGAACCCCTCCGGGTTGTAGCCCGCCCTCGCCATGTACTCCATGCCGAGCTCGTCGCTCTGCCGCTCGTGGTCGCGCGAGTAGCGGAGGAGGACGAGCTGCCCGCCGATACCGGCCGCCGCCATGATGAGCGGAGCCCCCTTGACATCCTCTGAGTCGAGGACGATCGCCCCGATCCCGACGAGGCCGCCGATGAGCATCTGGCTCGTGTACTGCTGAGCCCCGTGCCGGGCCGTCACATGCCCGACCTCGTGTCCGACGACTCCGGCGAGCTGGTCCTCCGTCGTCATTCGCGAGAGGAGACCCCTCGTGATGCAGATCTTCCCGCCCGGCAGGGCGAAGGCGTTGTCGTAGTTCGCGTTGACGACGGTGAACTCGTAGTCGAGCGCGGGACGGTGCGAGACCTTCGCGAGGCCCTGCCCGACGCCGTCGACGAAGCGCTGCAGTCCCGGGTCCGTGACGGCTCCGTAAGACTCCTGGATCATCGGGCCATAGGCCTGCGCCCCGAGCTTCTTCTCCTCTTCCTCACCGAGGAGCGAGAGCTGGGATTTCCCTGTGACCGGGTTCGTGACGCACGCGACTGCGAAGGTGGCGGCGAGAAGACCCGCGCCGACTCGGCGGCCAATCGACATTCCCATGCCGGGATCTTGCCCATTCGGATGGAAATCGCAAGAGGCGGGCGCACCTCTCCGAGAGGTGCCGAAGGAGCCGGAGGCCGCGGACGCTCTCGCGCCCGCGGCCCCGTCGAGATCCCTTCTAGACGCTCGCCGCCTTCGCCCGCGCAGCCTGCTGGGCCTGGATCGCGGTGAGGTTGATCGTGAAGACGATGTCCTCCACGAG
>DIAY01000160.1 GCA_002414905.1 Holophagales bacterium UBA5066
GCACCAGAAGGTGAGGGCGTCGAGAAGGGCCTCGCAGAGGATGACTTCCTTCGAGGAGACGAGGGCTGCGACGTTGAAGACGCCGCGGTGAGGGCCGGGGAGGTAGAGATGCAGCGGCGTGCCGGCTCGCAGCTGGTGCGTCGGGGTGATCTTCCGGCCGTAGGCGCCGAGGACTTCGCCCCCTTCGCCCAGGATCGGGACGACGAGCGAGCCGTTGAGGTGCTCGTGGCCGGTGTCACGGAGGACGCCGAGCTTCTGGAGCCGGGTACGGATCTCCTGGCCGGCCTTCCTGTTCATGGCGGGGAGGCGGTAGCCGAGCGTGCGGTTGGCGTAGCCGAGCCGGAAGCGATCGATGGCTTCGGGATGTGTCAGGCCCCGGTTCTCGAGATACGCGAGCGCCTCGGGGCTCTCCTTCAGCGTCTGGTGGTAGTAGCCGATGACCTGGCCGAGGAGCTCGCGGTCGTCGACGTCGAGATCGACGGGAGGCGCGAGCTTCGGGACCGTAGAGCGCTGGGGTGGGCCGTCGAGTGACGGCATCGTCGGGAAGTACTCGGCCCGCAGGATCTCGACAGCGTGACGGAAGCTCACCCCTTCAGCCTTCATCACCCAGTCGATCGGTGAGCCGCCCGTCTGGCACTCCCCCAGGCAGTGCCAGAGGTTCTTGCCGGGGGTGACGACGAGGGACGGCTCGCGGTCGTCGTGGAAGGGACAGCGGCCGATCAGGTCTGCGCCGTGGCGCCTGAGCTCCACGCCACGAGCTTCGGCGAGCCGCTCGAGCGGGACCTCTTCACGGATACGCCGGAGCAGCTCGTCCGGGATTCGCGCCATCGGTCACCTCCACCACGTCGAAACGCCGTTTTCGCGAGGGGCTGTCAAGAGCGACGGTCGAGAGATATAGGTGATTAACACTTGACTCACAATATGGGAATAACAGATAGTCAGTCAAGGAGGAAACGCCTCGTGCTCGCAGACGCCGGTACCGTCCTCTTCATGCCGAAGTCGACGGAAGCCCTCATGTTCGGGAGGCGGCTGAAAGAGCTCCGTAAGAAACGGGGCCTCTCCCAGAAGGAGCTCGCGGCCGCCATCGAGGTCCACCAGTTCCAGATATCGAAGTACGAGACCGGCACCTACTTCCCCACCGTGGGCAATGTCATCGAGATCGCGAAGACCCTCCACGTCGGGATCGCCGAGCTCTTCGGAGAGATCGTCCCGGAGGAGGCCGAGGTGAAAAACCTCCGTCTCCTCAGCCGTTTCCGCGATCTGGAGACGTTGCCCAAGGAGGACCAGGACGTCGTCGTCAAGCTCGTTGACGCCTGGATCGCTAAGGGCAAAATCCGCAAGCTCGTGAGCTAATACCGAAGGGACCCCCATGCCGCAGCGTGACCTCCCGGTGATCTCCCTGTTCTCTGGCGCCCTCGGCCTCGACCTGGGCCTGGAGGCTGCGGGGTTCCGGGTGCGAGTCGCCGTGGAGTGCAACCGGTTCGCGGCCGAGACGATCCGGAAGAACAGGCCCGACGTCGCGCTGATCCAGAGACGGATCGAGGACGTCTCCACGGAAGAGATCCTGGAGGCAGCGGGGCTCCGTGCCGGCGAGCCCGTCGTGGTGACCGGGGGGCCGTCCTGCCAGGCGTTCAGCACCGCTGGCCAGCGGGCTTCGATGAAGGACCCGCGCGGGACGATGTTCCGCGAGTTCTTACGAGTCGTGCACGAGGCTCAGCCGCGGTTCTTCGTGATGGAAAACGTCCGCGGTGTGCTTTCGGCAGCGGTGCACCACAGGCCCCTGAAAGACCGAGGAGCAGGGCACCCTCCACTGACGGCGGAAGAAGAGCTGGGCTCGGCGTTCGCCCTCATCGTCCGCGAGCTGCGCGAGACGGGCTATGCTGTGGCGTTCGACCTCCTTAACGCGGCGGACTTCGGCGTGCCGCAGACGCGCGAGAGGGTCGTGTTCATCGGGTCGAGGGACGGCGAGGCGCTCGAAGGTCCGGAGCGGACGCACGCGCGCGTGCCGATCGACGGCCGCAAGCGCTGGGTGACCCTCGGTGAGGGCGTCCACGGCCTGGAGGATCCCGAGCCGGCCTACATGGAGCTGCCCTCGGGGAAGAAGAAGTTCATGCGCCACGTCCCAGCGGGCGGTAACTGGCGCGCACTCCCGGCACGGATGCAGGCGGAGGCGCTCGGCGGGGCTTTCACCTCGTGGGGTGGGCGCGTCGGGTTTTTCCGGCGCCTGTCGTGGGACAAGCCGGCGCCCGCTCTCACGACGCGACCTGACAGCAAGGCGACCATGCTGTGCCACCCCTCTGAGCTGCGGGCGCTGAGCGTCCGGGAGTACGCGCGCGTGCAGCAGTTCCCGGACGAATGGGACTTCGCCGGGGGGACCCCTCAGAAGTACACACAGATCGGAAACGCGGTCCCCGTGGGCCTCGGTAAGGCCGTCGGGCTCGCACTGCGGAAGGCCATGCGCCGCCGCAAGCGGAAGCTCCCGGGCGGGACGGTGGTCTGCCTTAACGAGGCGCTGCTCGACCGGATGATCCAGCGTCCCCGCACGATCCTGAATCCCATCCGGATGCGCCGCGTGAAGGACGCCGACGCCGCCAAGGCGTGGCTAGCGTCGACCAGCCGGACGCGCTCCCAGCTCCTGGCGTGGCTCTCGTTCGGCGTCGACTCCCACGGTGCCTGAGCGGCCGGCGACGATCCCTACCCGACAACGTCGTCGTCGACGCGACCGGAAGCCGGACCGGGGCGCCTCGCGACGCAAGGCCCACCGGATCGCCGTCAGCCTCTCGTCGGCCTACGGCTCCCCACGCCACGGAAACAAGGACGACCCGTTCGAGGAGCTCGTCTTCATCGTCCTGTCCCAGGTGACGACTCACCACTCTTACGGCAGGGTCTTCGACAGGCTCCGGGGCGCGGTGGCTTCTTGGGACGAGCTGCTGGTTATGCCGCTCCGCCGACTGAAAGCACTCATCAAGGACGCCGGCCTCAGCGGTCAGAAAGCGCCGAGGCTCAAGGCCATCGCCCGCCGGCTGACGGCAGACTTCGGCCAGGTCACACTCGACCCTCTCCAGGAGATGAGCGACGAGGACGCCGAGAGCTATCTCACGTCCCTGCCCGGCGTCGGGGTGAAGTCCGCCAAGTGCGTCTTGATGTACGCGTTCGGCCGGGAGCTCCTTCCCGTCGACACACACGTCTGGCGCGTGGCCCGACGGCTCGGCCTCCTACCGGACGACCTCCCCTACGGTCGCGTCCACAACGCCCTCGAAGAGGCCGTGGCACCGGCGGACCGCTACGCGATCCACGTCAACGCGATCGCACACGGGAGACGCCTTTGCCTGCCGCAACACCCGCGGTGTCAGCCCTGCTTCCTCCGGCGCGCGTGCCAGTTCTATCGCGGCCACATCCCGACATAGACCCATGCCAGGTGCGTCTCCGGGTCGAGGCTCCGGTAGGCGAGCCTCGTCTTCTCACCGAGCCCGACGGTCAGCCCACGAAGCACCTGCCCCCACCCTTCAGTCTCCTCTTGCCGCCCGAAGCAGACCGCAAGGACGGCAGCACGGGGCCGTGCCCTCCGCAGCCAGGTCACGTAGGACGAAAGCCTCTCACGCGTCTGCCCACACGTCGGGCGCTCCGTCGCCTTCGCTTCTCCAATGAAGACCGTCTGCGATTCCCGCTGCAGGCGAAGCACGTCTGGTCGCAGCCCGCGCCTCAACGCCTCCGGCACGCGGTCGATGTATCCCGCTGCCGTCGCGAGGTTCTCGAGCAACTCCCGACGCCTCTCGTGGGCGCCGCTCGGCCGTCCACAGACCTCGCTACTCATACGGCTCTTCCTCGGACGAGTCTCCTCCGCGCAGGAGCCGTTGCGCTTCGATGAGTTCCGCGAGCATTGCGACCCTCGTCATCGGTTCGTCCGTGGCATCGCCCAGGAGCTCCTTGGCCGCGCGTTCCTTCCCGATGAGCCGCTCGTATTCCTGCACCTCCACGGTCCCCTCAGCCAACAGCACCAAGTACTCGACCGCACGGGTCTGCCCCCGCCGGTGCAACCGGTCGAGGCTCTGGAGGTAGTGGGCGGCCTGGTTCGACATCGACTCGTAGATCGCGTAGCAGGCCCGGTGCAGCGTGAGCCCCGCACCCGCTGCAGCGGGATTCCCGACGAAGAGCATCGTGGAGTCGTCCTCCTGGAAACGCCGCACGGCGTCGCGCCGGATCCCGGTATCCACCACGGCACCGTCGTACCGCACGAGCCCCAGTCGCGCGTACCGCTGGCAGATCGCATCGACCGCTGCGGTGAAGAAGGACCAGACCACCACCTTTTCCCGGCGGCAGACGACGAGCTCGTCGAGGATCGCGTCGAGGGCACGGATCTTTCCCGGGGTCTCGGAGTAGCCCGACAGGACGGCCGTCGGTACCGAGCAGAGCTGCAGCAGAGCCATGCGTCGGGCCGCGAAAGAGGCCAGCTGGCGCCGGAAGGTCCCGTCGTCTGTCGCCCGGAGATCCTTGATGAGTCCGTGCAGGGCGCGCCGGTATGCCCTCGCTTGTACCGGTTCGAGCGGCACCAGGACCCTACTGAAGGTGCGGCCGGGGAGGTCCGGGAGCGCATCGACCTTCAGCCGACGTAGGTAGACGCCCCTCTCGCGGAGCACGCGTTGCACCACGGCACCGGCATCGGCCCTGCTCTCGGGCAATGAAACGTCGGCGAAGGCGGCCCCACCGTCCGCGATCGACACCTGGGACACCAGGTCGTGTGGCCGGTTGGGGGCGGGCGTCCCGCAGAGGACCCAGCAGCGACCCGCGAGCGGCCTCAGCTCTTTCACCGCCCTCGTCCGGCGTGCCGCCGCGTTCTTCACGAGGAAGCTCTCGTCGATCACGAGTAGCCCACGACCCTGTTCGCCCGCCAGGAGGTCTGCGAGTCGCGACGTGAGCCTGATGACGGTCTCGAAGTTCGTGACGTAGATGTCTGCCTGGCGGTCGAGCAAGGCTCGTTTCTCACGCACTGATCCCACCACGGGGACCGTCACGTACTGTCCAGGCAGCAGACGTTCTACCTCGTGGGCCCACTCGGGCACCATGCTCTTCGGGGCCACCACTAAGGCTCGGGTGACAACGCCGGTCTGACGAAGGCGGTGGTAGGCGAAGATGGCCATCACGGTCTTCCCAAGGCCCTGCTCGTCGAAGAGGCAGAGGCCGCCCACGTCCGGGTGTGACGCGACCGCCACCGCCTGTACCTGGTGCGGGTCGAGGCGTCCTGCCTCAGGGAAGTCGGCCAGCGCCACGGCCGCCTCTTCCGGGGCACTGAGCCGCTCGATAACGAGCTTGGCGCGGGAGTTCGCCCCCCGCACACGGGAGGTGCGTCTCACCTCCTCCTCCAGCTCCGGAGAGAGAGCGACTTCCCAGCTCTGGAGGAGCGAGAGCACGACGCTGACGTCACCCACCGGTAGGCACCACGAGTCGTTACGCCGCACCGCTCTGTCCCCGAGCCCGCCACGCACGAGAGCCAGCTCGAGAGACCTCATCGGGACGCCGCGGCCCGGGCGGAGGACCACGAAGCGCCCCCCCGCTCCCATCTCCACCCGTGCCACGGCCGAGTGCGTCGTCACGACGCAGGCCCCTCCTGCGCCAGGAGTCCGCCCAGCAGGCGCACGACGTCACTCAGCACGTCTCGGAGGCGTGCGAGGCTCTCCGCGTCGAGCTTGCGGTAGTCCTCCCTCTTGAAGGAGTCCATCCAGTCCGCAAACTGACGGATGCGTTCGTTGGCGGCCTCCTTCTCCATCACTCGCGCCGGGTCGTTCGCGATCACCGTCGCGATGGCGCGCTTGACGCTGTCGGCATCGGGCGCCTGAGCCTGTTTGTACGCGACCGGGTCCGCCAGGATCTGCGGCACCTTGCGGACGTCCGCCCAGGACTTGAATTTGTCGTCCCACAGCCAGCCGAAGACCTCGTCCCGCGCGTCGGGGTTGCTCTTGAGAGCGCCCCACACACCCGGCTTACTCATCTCGTCGAAGTACTCGAATTTCTCCTGGATCTTCAGGTCGACCTCGACGCCATCGCGATGGCGCTCTTCCTCGTGGTACTCCTTGAAGTCCATCGCGAGCTCGTACATCTTGATCCAGCGATCAGCCACCCTCCACGACTTCAGACCGTATTCCGCGGCCAGCGCCGTCTTCGCACTACGCGAGAGCGTCGGATCCGTCGGGTCGGCCTTCGTCTTCTGGAGATACCCCTGACGGATCTGCTCTGCCTTCAAGTAGGCCGGCCACGGGATGTGGTCCTTCTCGACGAAGTTGAGCTCCGTGAGGATGCGGTGCCGCAGCGCCTGGTCTTCCGTGGGGCTACCGCTGGGTGTCACCACGTGGACCGGCAGCCACTTGGCACGCTCACGGTCAGGCTCCGAGTACTCGGCGTCCTTCATGATGTGGAAGGCCCCGAAGAAACGACGGTTGCCGTCCCACAGTTCGCCCTTCCCCGACCCGTTCGCGAAGATCACGATCGGCTCCTGGACCCCGTTCTGGGCGATGCTTCGAGCGAGCCGGCGGACGTGGAAGGGGCGCTTGGCGTCCTCGCGCTCTTCCTCGTCGGCCTCCAGCATGATCCGGTAGATGTCATCGGACGTCGGCACGAGGCCCCCGTCTCGACGCCTCGCGCGCCAGCGGTTCAGGTAGTGCTTCAGGCGGAGGTTCTCGACATAGCCCTCCACGTCCTCGACGTGCACCCGCCCTTCCCAGACCACCACGTTCTGCCCGTGGAAGCGCCGCTGGACGCGGCGGGGCTTGTAGTCCATCTCCTTGGCGCCCGTCTCCTCGACGAAGCGGCGCAGGACGATGGGCCATTCATTCATGTCAGCCATCTCGTTCCCCTTCATGACTCAAGACCCTGGGGCGTTTCATCCACCCCGTTTTCACTGTCCGACGGGAATTCGACTCGAGCACGCAGGACCTCCTCAGCGGCCGCCCTCTGCGGCGCGATCCCGAGTTCGTCCATCACGACCGGAATCAAGACCCTGAGCTTCTCGAAGGCCCGTTTCTTAGCCACCCGGTACGTGCTCGGGTTCATGCCGAGGTCACTCGGCGCCTCACTCGCGCTGTAATCCGGCCCGAAGACAAGCATGTGCTCGACCACGCGGCGCAGGCGTGGGGTAAGCCGAGCGGTCGTAGCAGCAATCAGCCGTTCGCTCCATGTCTTCTCGACGACGACGTCGTCGACGAGTGACTCCACGACTTCCGTAACCCACGCCTGCTGCTCCCTCTCCGAGAGCCGTCTGCCGCGTGACGGCCCCGATGGGAGCACCTCGCACCCATCGTCTCTCCCTATCCCGGCGGGCATTTCGGTGGACAACGGCACCTCTCCACGCCGGTCCTGTCGCTCACAGAGACTCCTCGCCGCGTTAAGCGCGCATGCCCAGATGTACCCGGCAGGGTTCTTCACCCCGTCCAAGCCGCCGGCCTCGTGCCGCTGGAGGAAGGACTCCACCCCCTCGGAGTAGCAGTCTTCCAGATCGGCATCTGAGATCCGGTCGAATCGCTTTCGCAACAGGCCGCGAATGTCCTTTCGGAGTCGGGAGTTGACGAGGCTGAAGAAACCGAGACGAGCGACGTCCTTGTCTGGCCCCTCGGATGCACCCCAGAGTTCAGCGAGCCGCACGCTGAGCGACTCATCCATCTCGAAGTCATCACGTTGAGGGTGTTCAGTCGCCACTACGCCTCCCAGAAGGGAAGACGGTTAGGCGTTTCATCCGGCTCCCCCAACGACCTGGCCTCAGGATTCTCGCGCTCCCGCGGCCCCCAGGACGACCACTTCGCCCGGAAGCCCGAGGGATGGGCCGTCTCCCCCCGGCAGCCCCGCCGCCCCCGGTTCCGGCCGGAGGGGCGATCGAGCTGCCGCTCCTCACGCCGTGCGCCGGCGGGGGCCCCGTACGCCCCTCGCCGTCACGCGCCGTGAATCCCCTGCGCGTCGCATCACTGCGGCCGGTCGCGGCCTCCGTGCCGCGCCGCACACGGGCCGCTCGCGGGCTAAGCCCGGCTTAGCCCGACGCGTACCCGCTCTTGTCCCTCGCGGCGCAGCCGCGAGGGGGCGCCCCTCCGGCCCCCAGGGCCGCAAAGCGGCCCCGCGGCACAACGGCGTTGGTGCCGCGCCGGGGGGGTCGCCAGGCGGGTCCGGGGCCTGGGGCCGGCCCTCAAGGGGGCGCGTCCCCCCG